>CAZSWN010000027.1:251-20458 GCA_964611135.1 uncultured Coxiellaceae bacterium
GACCATGCACTTAGAGTCCTATTGGAGAGTATAAATGTACGCAGTTATTTCCAGCGGTGGAAAACAATATAAAGTAGCCGAAGGCGAGATTATTAAGCTTGAAAAGCTATCCGCTGAGCTTGGCGAGATCGTTGAATTTCCGGTGTTATTGCTGGCAAATGAAGGCGTGGATGTTAAACTAGGCGCTCCTTTTTTAAGTGATGCCAAAGTAAAGGCGTCTGTGGTAGAGCATGGTCGCGGCGATAAAATTACCGTGATTAAATTTCGGCGCCGTAAGCATCATAGGAAGCAAATGGGCCATCGACAATATTATACAGCGGTTAAAATTACTGAAATTTTATAGAGGTTTATTTCCATGGCACATAAGAAAGCAGGGGGTAGTACCCGAAATGGTCGCGATTCACACTCAAAGCGTTTAGGTGTAAAACATTTCGGTGGCGAATCGGTTAAAGCAGGAAATATTATTATTCGTCAACGAGGGACGCATTACCATCCAGGTGATAACGTAGGCATAGGGAAAGATCACACTTTATACGCGCTAATCCAAGGTGTTGTTAAATTTGCGCGTAAAGGCGCTAAGTTAAGATGCTATGTTAATGTGATTCCTCGATTGGGAGAAACCATAGAACACGTATAATAAGGTATCAAAATAAGCATTTTCTTTTTTAATGGTTACCCCGCTCAGCGGGGTTTTTTATGAAATTTCTTGATGAAGTAGAGATTCTAGTCGAAGCAGGAAAGGGCGGAGCGGGTTGTGTTAGTTTTCGTCGGGAAAAATTTATTCCCTTAGGAGGGCCTGATGGGGGTGATGGGGGCGACGGCGGGAGTGTTTTTTTAAAAGCAAGCGCCAATTTAAACACCTTAATCGATTTTCATTATAATCGTCTTTATAAAGCCGCGCGCGGTGAGAATGGCAGAGGGAGTGATTGCGCTGGAAAAAAAGGCACTGATCTTATTTTAGAGGTCCCTATTGGGACTGAAATCTTTGATGCCGATACACAAGAGTTGATAGGTGACCTCACTGTCGTTGAGCAGATGCAATGTGTGGCGCAGGGGGGCTGGCATGGTTTAGGTAAGGCGCGATTTAAAAGCAGCAGCAATCGTAGTGGACGTCAATTTACCCCGGGCCATTTAGGTCAAACGCGACGATTAAAGCTTTCTTTAAAATTACTAGCCGATGTAGGGTTGGTGGGTTTGCCCAATGCCGGCAAATCAAGTTTGATCCGTGCCGTATCCGCGGCCACGCCTAAAGTTGCCGATTATCCCTTTACTACTTTACAACCTCACTTAGGGGTCGTGCGTTTAGAAGCAGGGCATAGCTTTGTGATGGCGGATATTCCGGGTTTGATAAGTGGTGCTGCTCAAGGTGCCGGTTTAGGGATGCGTTTTCTTAAGCATTTGGACCGTACTCGCCTATTACTCCACGTAATTGATATTCAGCCCTTGGACGGGAGTGATCCCTTAAAAAATATAGCCTTAATCGAAGATGAGTTGATAAAATATAGTCCTGAATTGGCGGCAAAGCCCAGATGGCTGGTGTTAAATAAAATAGACTTATTACCGGCTGATGAATCAACGGCTTATTGTCAATTTATAAAAGCCAAGCTTCCTGTACAAATTCCTGTATTTGAAATTTCGGCTTTACAGCGTGTTGGGACAAACGCATTATGTTATGCTCTAGGGGACTTTCTACAACAAACTGATCAGGAAGTAAATTGATAATCTTGAATAAAACTTAAACAAAACGTGAGCATTCGGTATAATCTATTGGAAACGCTTTCGTGTTTAAGTGGTTTATTATAAGCCTGGATTAGTGGGTTTATTGATGCAATATTTTAATGTTTTACCCATTTTAAAATGAATACGATATTTTTCAGGCGCTAAAAAGTGTTTGCCTGTTTTGGGGTTAAAAGCAGAACGTGCTGCGTTGTAATGAGGTGAAAAACTTCCAAAGCCGCGAATTTCTATGCGATGACCTTGGTATAATGCTTGTTCTAGCATGTGAACTAAATGTTCGACGCTTTTCTTGACCGTAGCGGCATGAAGCTGAGGAAACTTAAGTATGAGCTGGTTAATGAGTTCTGGTTTGAGCATGGATTTGATCCTATGATAAGTTTAGATTAAGCCAAAAAAATGATTCGAATACAATTACGTCATCTCCCTAATTTAATTACCTGTATGCGCTTTATCCTCATAGGCCCTATTTTATGGGCCTTGTTGACAAAGTGCTATACGCTGGCCTTTTATTTGTTTCTGATAGCGGGTTTGAGTGATAGTTTAGATGGTTTACTAGCGCGTTTTTTTAATTGGACGACTCCTTTAGGGGCCTTATTGGATCCTTTAGCGGATAAATTACTGCTCATGGGAAGTTTTATTGTACTGGCTTATTTACAGCAAATTCCCGTATGGTTAACGATTACGGTGATAGGCCGTGAT
This sequence comes from uncultured Coxiellaceae bacterium, assembly GCA_964611135.1. Lineage (GTDB taxonomy): Bacteria > Pseudomonadota > Gammaproteobacteria > Diplorickettsiales > Diplorickettsiaceae > Aquirickettsiella. Next base: position 2,688 of record CAZSWN010000027.1, read on the forward strand.
ATTTGGATTATGGGTGGCGCTTTACTTTATCGTTATTGGGTTGGTCCTTTAGATTATAAACCGGTTTGGATTAGTAAGTTAAATACCTTTTTTCAACTAATCTTAGTCAGCTTAGTAATTGTTAAATTAACTTTCTTTGCGGTGCCGATGCAATTAATTCCTCGTGTTATTGAAGCGGTTTTTGTAACGAGTTTGTTAAGCTTTATTCAATATACTTGGATGTGGATTTGGCAAGCGGCGTTTTATTTAAAAGTAGCCAGTAAAAAAATAGCCGCTAAGAATCAAAAACGAGGTTGGTCTTAAATGAGTTAAGCGATGTTGACACAATTGATTTTGCCGATTCATCCGCCGGATGCACATAGTTTTCAAAATTTTTATACCGGCAATAATGCGGTGTTGTTAAATTGTTTAAAGAATTTCTCTTTAAAAATAGGCGAGCCTTATGTCTATGTGTGGGGAAATTCAGGTGCAGGTTGTACGCATTTACTCCAGGCCTGCTGTCATGCCGCGCAACAACAAGGCTTTTCGGTGGCGTATCTGCCTTTAAATATACTCAAGAAAACCAACAGCGCTGAAATCTTTCGTGGTCTAGAGACGGTGGATATGGTTTGTATCGACGAACTGGAAAGCTTAGTGGATGATACTATTTGGCAAGAATCTTTGTTTCATTTTTATAATCGTTTACAAGAGCAAGCACGCTATCTACTTATCGCAGCAAAAAATAGTCCGAATCAATTAAATTTTTCATTACCCGATTTAATCTCGCGCTTATCCAGCGGCGTTTTATTTCAAGTGCGGGCATTAAATGACGAACAAAGATTAGCGGCTTTACAACAACGCGCTCACTTAAGAGGCTTAGAGGTCTCTCGGGAAGTGGGCCAATTTTTATTATTGCGGCTTCCACGTGATGCACAAGCGCTTTTTTCAGCGCTGGTACAGTTGGATAAAGCAAGCTTACGTTTAAAACGTAAGTTAACGATTCCTTTAGTAAAAACAATCTTAAAATTGTAAGGTGATTGCTTGATGCGTTGATGTACTTTTTATCGCTTGGTGTGGCGAAAAAAAGTACATCTTGCGGTCATCTGTCGTTTTGATCAGGAATACCCGGATTGAAAAACTACCATTTAATAGCGTGTTAGTTCGGTTTGCTTGGACTGTCTAATTTCAGCGCAATACTTGCCAAGCGTTTTCCAAACGCTTGGCAAAGGCGTTTTTCTTCCTCGCTAATGGGATTTTTACTTTCTTTCCCGGCCATGTGCGTAGGTCCGTAAGGTGTTCCTCCCGTCTGTGTCGTGCTGAGATCCGACTCCGTATAGGGAACCCCGACTACGATCATCCCTAAGTGGATAAGCGGCAGCATCATACTAAGTAGCGTTGTTTCTTGGCCTCCATGTAGACTGGCACTGGAAGAAAATAAACCCGCTGGTTTATTGACTAAAGCCCCTGAGAACCAGAGACCACTTAGATTATCGATAAAATATTTGAGTGGAGCGGCCATATTTCCAAAGCGAGTAGGGCTGCCTAAGGCGATGCCCATGGCATCACGCACGTCTTCTAGTGTGGCATAGGGGGGGCCTGTGGCAGGGATCTTTTCTTCGACCGTCTCACAAACCGTCGAGACATTAGGGACGGTGCGAATTCTTGCCTCCACGCCTTCTATCGACGTGATGCCTCGGGCGATCTGCTGCGCCATTTTGGCGACCGCACCATAGCGGCTGTAATAAAGTACTAATATATAGGGCATGCTGTTTACGCTCCTTATCCTTTTTTAAAAGGATCTTGATCGGGGTTTTAAGTTGATGTAATAAGCGATTCTATGGTATAAAGCACCGCGCTGAAAAGCGATTATTTCACACATCTATTATCTAAATTATTTGAGGGTGGCTGTTGTCAAAGACAGTCTTCAAATATAAGACCTTGAGACCCGTGGTTTTTTTGGCTTAGGTGACGCAAAAGGCAAATTTTGCCAGAGGCGATAATAGATGGAGGTTTAACCCAATTGGAGATTATATAAAGTGTCAACAACCGCCACATTAAGACAATTATTTGAAGCAGGTGTCCATTTTGGTCATCGTACGTGTTTTCGTGAGCCTAAGATGGCCGCTTACATCTATGGCGTACGCAATGGAATTAGCATCATCGATCTGGAAAAAACCCGAGGCTATATTACCGAAGCGCTTAATTATATCGCTAAAATAGCGGCGAGACCCGGGAGTAAAATTTTATTGGTAGGAACAAAACGTGCCGCGCAGGACTTAGTGAAAGAGCAAGCTTTGCGTTGTGGTATGCCTTATGTCAATCATCGCTGGTTGGGCGGACTTTTAACCAATTATCGGACCATCCGTCAATCCATTAAGCGGCTTAAAGAATTAGAAGCGCAAAGCCAAGATGGAAGTTTTAATCAGTTAACTAAAAAAGAAGCGCTGAATTTACAGCGACAAATGGATAAATTGGAACGAGGTTTAGGGGGTATTAAAGACATGAGTGGTCTGCCGGACGCTTTATTTGTGATTGATCGAGGCTATGAACATATCGCGATTAGTGAAGCGCAAAAGTTAAAGATCCCTGTGATTAGTATTGTCGATACCAATCATTCGCCCGAGGGTATCGATTACATTATTCCGGGAAATGACGATGCGGCGCGTGCTATTACACTTTATACACAAATGGTAGCAGATACTATTTTAGCTGCACGTTCTGCGGCGACTAAGCCGGCTGAAGTTTCGCTGGCTGACGTGGAAAAGACCGATGCATTGGAAGTTAAAGAATCGGTATTGGAATCTACCTCTAAATCCACTGACGCGAAAGGAGACTAAGGAAATGACCACAACAATAATAACAGCCGCATTGGTTCAAGCCCTACGCGCTAGAACCGGTGCCGGTATGATGGATTGCAAGCGCGCTTTAGCCTCGGTTGCGGGAGATTTGGATGCAGCGGCTGAGGCGATGCGTAAATCAGGCCAAATCGAAGCCGAAAAGAAATCAGGACGTATTGCTGCTGAAGGTGTAGTGGTTATTAAATCCAATGAAAGCACGGATCTTGCTGTTATCTTGGAAATAAATTGCGAGACTGATTTTGTCAGTCGCGATATAAATTTCAAGCAATTTGCTGAAAAAACGGCACAATGCGCACTGGATCATAAAATTGAATCAGTAGAGCCCTTGTTAACAACGACTTTTACAGATAGTGGCGAAACGGTAGAAAAAGCCCGCGAAGCTGTAGTGGCAAAACTAGGTGAAAATATTCAGCTACGGCGTTTGACCTTAGTGCATATCCAGCCTGGCGCGATACTCGGTTCCTATGTGCACATGGGCCGTATTGGCGTTATTGTGCAATTAAAAGGTGGCGATGAACAACTTGCGAAGGATTTAGCCATGCATATTATTGCCAGTAATCCAGCGGTGATTTCAGCTAAAGATATTTCCGAACAAATTCTGGCTAAAGAGCGAGAAATTGTCAGTGCACAGGCGCAGGGCAGCGGTAAGCCACAAGCAGTGATTGATAAGATGGTGGAAGGGCGACTGAATAAATTTTGCGATGAAATGAGTTTGTTAGGACAAGCTTTTGTCAAGGATCCCACTATTCGCGTAGGACAGTTGTTAGCCAGCTCAGGGGCTGAAGTGATAAATTTTGTGCGGTTTGCAAGTGGCGAAGGAATTGAAAAGCCGACAGAAAATTTTGCCGAAGCGGTGATGGCACAAGTTAAATCTTCTTAATAAATTAATAAAAATTTTTTTACCTCCCATTGCGGAACTAAATGTTCAGATTAGTTGAGTCTTTGGGCTAGAAACACAACGCTGAAAAGGTTATCATCCAATTTCTTTAATAATCCATGTTATTTTATGACGGCAAAGGCGCTAAAGTATCGACGTGTTTTGCTTAAGCTCAGTGGAGAAGCACTCCATGGAGAAGCCTCGCAAATATTAGATCCCGTGGTGCTTAAGCGCCTTACGGCTGAAATTGTCGAGGTGTCTGATTTAGGCGTACAAATAGCTATTGTAATAGGCGGAGGTAATATTTTTCGCGGCGAGGTTTTAGCGCATACGGGTATGGATAGGATTACCGGCGATCAAATGGGTATGCTCGCTACCGTTATCAATGCCCTTGCTTTACAAGACGCCTTCGAAAAACGTCAAAAAGTAGCGCGCATCCTGTCGGCTATTCCTGTGGGTGGTTTTGCGCCTCTTTTCGAACGGCGCAAAGCGATACGCTATTTAGAAAAAGGATACATTGTTATTTTGGCAGGGGGGACTGGAAACCCTTTAGTGAGCACAGATTCTGCAGCGAGTTTACGTGGCATTGAGATAGGTGCCGAATTATTACTCAAGGCAACTCATGTCGACGGAATATATACGGCTGATCCAAAAAAAGATAAGCAAGCGACTTTATATGCATCTATAAGTTATGATAAAGCCTTAGCGCAAAAATTAGGTATCATGGATTTGGCGGCGTTTTCGCAATGTCGCGATCATGATTTACCGATACGCGTGTTTAATATTAAGTGTAAAAAAGCATTACTTGAGATTATGCAAGGTAAATCTAAAGGCACATTAGTGAGTAAGAGGAATTAAGCCATGATAGGATCCATAAAGTTAACAACCGATCAAGGGATGCAAAAGGCTTTAGCCGCGTTAAAAACAAACTTAGCTAAATTACGTACTGGTAGAGCGCATCCTAGTCTATTAGAACAATTGCGAGTTCCTCAATATGGGAAAGAAGTGGCTTTAAATCATGTGGCGAGTGTTACGGTGGCGGATGCTCGAACTTTATTGGTAACGCCTTGGGACAAAACATCGATTCCTGCGATAGAAAAAGCAATTATTCAATCTAACTTAGGTTTAAACCCAGTGACCGCCGGAAATGTGATTCGTGTTCCTTTGGCGGCTTTAACAGAGGAACGCCGGCGCGATATGAGTAAGTTAGTCAAACAAGAAGCAGAGGATGCACGTGTGTCTATTCGTAATTATCGTCAAGATGCGAATCATCAATGTAAAGAATTAGTTAAGAAAAAATTGATGACAGAAGATGAAGAGCGTCGTGCTAAAGAAATGATCCAAAAAATGACCGACCAGGCTATCGCTGAAGTAGAAAAGATAGCAAAGACAAAAGAAGAAGAGTTAATGCAAGTTTAGTCTTATTCGCACTACCTTTATGTCAATTTCAGACAGTGCTCAATCACTAAAACGCCCGCGCCATATTGCCGTTATTATGGATGGAAATGGTCGCTGGGCTAAACAGCGCCATTTACCGCGCGTATTAGGTCACCAAGAAGGCGTAAAAGCGGTGCGTAAGGTGATTGAACTATGCGGAAAGATAGGCATCGAAGTGCTTACTTTATTTGCTTTTAGTAGTGAAAATTGGCAGCGACCGGAGCAAGAAGTTAATTACTTAATGACCTTGTTTCTTAATACCTTAAAAAGCGAAATAGGGAAGTTGGCTAAGAATAATGTCCAATTAAAAATGATAGGCGCTTTAGGACGTTTTAAGCAACCCTTACGCGAATGGATTGATAAATCGCAGGCATTAACCGCTAAAAATACCGGCTTAAAGCTAGTTATTGCCATAAATTATAGTGGTCAGTGGGATATTATTCAGGCCGCGCAAAAAATATCACATCAAGTAAAAGCAGGCGAACTTCAAGCCGAGACATTGACGCAAGATTTATTCGCGAGTTACTTAAGCTTATCGGGTTTACCGGCTCCTGATTTACTAATTCGCACGAGCGGAGAATATCGAATTAGTAATTTTCTTTTATGGCAATTAGCTTATACTGAACTGTATTTTACTGAGACTTTATGGCCTGACTTCAATGAGGAAGCGCTTAATAAAGCGTTACTCTTTTATGCAAAACGAGAACGGCGATTTGGATTTACTAGCGAGCAACTTACGGAAATAAATGCTAAAACTTAGAATTTTAACGGCACTGGTCCTCATTCCTTTAGTTATTGGCGGGATTTTTTATTTGCCGCCATTTTATTTTAGAGGGATAACCGCGTTTATTATGCTGCTGGCTGCTTGGGAATGGTCTCGCTTGAGTGATTGGAACGATTTACCCAAAAGATTTTTATATATCGGTGTGCAGGCAGGCATCTTGATTTTAGCCTTACCTTATTTAGTGCAGACTTGGATGATCAAACTAGGTTTAGTTTTTTGGTTATTAATGACACTCTATCTAGTTTGGGCGCGTAGTAAGAAAACATTACCGATGATTTCTCCTTCTATCAGTGCGGCTTTGGGGTGGCTAATTATTACCTGGTGTTGGCTCGCTTTACAAAAACTACAATTGACGCCACTTTATTTAATGTTTATGTTGTTGATCATTTGGTTAGCCGACACCGCCGCTTATGTGAGTGGCCGTCTATGGGGAAAGCATTTATTAGCGCCAACGCTAAGTCCTAAAAAGACGTGGGAGGGTTTTGTTCTCGGGTTGGTGTTTACTTTTTTTTCAGCGATGCTTATGGTGTATTTTTTCAAGGGAATTAAACCGAGTTTATGGCAAACGTGGCTACTTGTTTTATTGACAAGTTTAGCCGCCGTGGTAGGCGACTTATTCGAGAGTCAATTAAAAAGACTGCGAGGGTTAAAAGATAGTGGTCAATTACTACCGGGTCATGGTGGAATTTTAGATCGTATGGATAGTTTATTAGCGGCCGCACCGGTATTTTCGGGATCTTTATTATGCTTAGGCTTGGCGACATGAAATATTTAACTATTTTAGGGGCAACAGGCTCGATAGGTGTGCACACGTTAGATGTTATTGCAGCGCATCCTGAGCGTTTTAAGGTCGTTGCTTTAACAGCGCATCATAATATTGATTTATTGTATCAACAATGTCTTACATTTAAGCCTGTTTATGCCGTATTGAGTTCTAAAAAATTGGCAGAAGATTTAACGCGACGTTTACGATCGGCCTCGCTAAAAACAGAGGTGTTATTTGGAACGGAGGCCTTGGTTTTTGTTGCCAGCCTTGAGAAAGTCGATACGGTCATGGCCGCTATTGTCGGAGCAGTGGGCTTATTACCCACGTTGTCCGCTATCAAAGCTAAAAAGCAAGTATTGCTGGCCAATAAAGAAGCTTTAATCATGGCCGGTTCGCTCTTAATAGAAGAAGCGGAACGCGCGCAAGTTACTTTATTGCCCGTAGATAGCGAACATAATGCCATTTTTCAGTGCTTGCACGGGCAGTTTGAACTCGCTTATACGCGTAAAAGCTTACGCAAAATTATTTTAACCGCCTCAGGCGGTGCTTTACGCCATACGCCCTTAGCGCAACTGCAAGCGGCAACTCCTACGCAAGCTTGTGCGCATCCTAATTGGAGTATGGGGCGGAAAATTAGTATCGATTCAGCCACCTTGATGAATAAAGGTTTTGAAGTCATAGAAGCTTATTTTTTATTTGGTTTGTCACTCGAACAAATCGATGTGGTTTTACATCCACAAAGTATTGTCCATTCATTGGTAGAATATATCGATGGCTCTATTTTGGCACAGTTGGCCAGTCCTGATATGCGTATCCCTATTTCTTACGCATTGGCTTTTCCGCAACGAATTCATAATGCGGCCGCTTCCTTAGATTTACTAAAAGTAGCGCGACTTGATTTTTTAGCCATTGATGAAAAACGTTATCCATGTCTTGCCTTGGCTTATAGCGCACTACGAATAGGTGGTACCGCCACAACGATCCTCAATGCGGCTAATGAAATTGCCGTACAGGCTTTTTTAGACGGTAAAATTTACTTTACCGATATTGCAGCGCTTAACCAGGCAGTGTTAGAAAAAATTCATTCACGACCGGCTTCAAATCTAGATGTTATATTGGAGGATGATAATTTAGCCCGTGAGATTGCTAAAGAAATGATTTTAAAGCACTATAGCACTTTGTTAGAAACAGATGGTATGATCGTGCCTGAAACAGCAACTCACTAGTCCTTTTACAAAATACCTTGTTTTGTAGCAGTCTGTAAATTTTTGGCTAAAAAATAATTACTATGTTACGACTATTATTTAAAATTTTTTTATTAGGATCTCTGTGGATCAGTTTTTTATTGCCTGTAACGGTGCAAGCTTTTCCAGTAAAGCGTATTGATATCGAAGGTTTACGCGGAATAAGTCGTGATACGGTTTTAAGTTATCTGCCGATTAAAGTAGGTCAATCGTTTGAATCCTCGCAATCCTCATCCGTCATCAAGGCGCTGTATGCAACCGGATTTTTTAGTAATGTGAGTTTAAAAGAACGCGGCAACACATTGATTATAAAAGTGGTTGAGCGAGCGACTATTAGCCAAGTGGATATTAGCGGCAACAAAGAAATTCCTAAAGATAAGTTAAAGAAAATAGTCAAAAAAATAGGTTTAGTGCGCGGGCGCTTGTTTGATAAAGCAACCTTAGATCGTTTTGTGGCGCAACTTCGTACGCAGTATGACAATATGGGAAAATATTCGGCGCACGTAACACCGATAGTTATCCCGCAATCAAATAATAGAGTGTCTATTCGTGTTGAGATCTCAGAAGGGCTTACCGTAGAGGTTGCGGACATTTCGATTGTTGGTAATCATGCTTTTAGTGAGCGTAAGTTGCGTTTGGCATTACCAATGGGCGTACATCATTTTTGGTCACTTTTTACCAGCAGTGCTCAATATAATCAGGATCGATTATCGGCTAGCCGAGAAGCCTTACAGTCGTATTATCTAAATCGCGGTTATCTTAAATTCAAAATAGACTCTACTCAAGTTACATTGACGCCGGATAGAAAGGCGGCCTATCTTATCATCCATGTCACGGAAGGCCCTCTTTACAAAATCAGTACGTATCAACTAAGCGGGCGTTTAATTGTAGCGCAGGCTAAATTAGAAAAAGTGTTGGGTACGCTGCGCAGTGGTCAGCCTTTCTCCCGGGAAAAAGTGATAGAAGTGGAGCAAGGTATTAAAAAAGAGTTAGGTGATTTTGGTTATATTTTTGCTACGGTTAATACCTTACCGGATGTGGATGAGAAAAATAAAACCGTTTCTTTAACCTTTTATGTGGATCCAGGTAATCGTGTTTATGTCCGACATATTAATATAGCCGGTAATTTAAAAACTCAGGATGAGGTATTTCGTCGTTTATTTCGGCAACAAGAAGGAAGTCTGCTCTCAGAATCGGATATCAAGGATTCGCTGAGACAGCTTAGTTTGACCGGTTTTCTCGAAGGAGAGCCACAATTAACACCGATACCTATCGAAGGTTACACGGATCAGGTCGATCTCGATGTCACGCTCAATGAAGCACATGCCGCACAAGCCTTATTTAGTTTAGGTTATGGTACCAACGGGGCTGTTTTTGGTGCTTCACTTAACCAAAATAATGTTTTTGGGACAGGGAATCAATTAGGCCTGAATTTTAATAAAACCCGCGCAGCGACTATCTATAGTATCAGTTATAATAATCCCTATTACACACTGAATGGCGTTCAACGGGGTTACGATATTTTTTATCAACGCGCGACACCCAGTGATCTCAATACCACAACCTATAGTACCAATACCTACGGCGCTGATCTCCACTACAGTATTCCCTTTGATGAACGAGGCGATACTTTACAACTTTCAGGTGGCTTGCAAAGATTACAACTTAATTTACCCATTCCCAGTCAGCAATCTATCGAAGTACAAAATTTTGTGTTGCAACATGGCACGCAATTTAATCAATTTTTATTTACCATCGGTTGGTCACGAAACAGCTTAGATCAATTAATATTTCCTAAGGATGGCATTTATCAAAATGCGAATGTACAGCTTGCCTTACCAGTAGGCGGTCAACCTTTAGACTATTATAAAGCGTCTTATACGGGCTTGGACTTTTACCCATTAGCGCATAATTTTATTATGCAAAGTCGTTTAAGTTTAGGTTATGGAAATGGTTTTGCGTCTACGCGCGGGCTCCCTTTCTTTAGTAACTATTATGCCGGTGGAATTGGCACTGATGGACAGGTTAGGGGTTATCAAATAAGTTCTTTAGGGCCAAGAGACAGTAATGGCTATCCGTTAGGCGGTAATATCATGACCGTAGGTAGTTTAGCTTTGATTATACCGAGTCCACTCCCGGCGGCGGTAAGAACCAGTCTATTTATTGATGCGGGTAATACTTACTCTACTTTAGGTGTGACACAACCGGGTAATCCAAAGGGTGGTAGCAGCCCCGGACCTATACGTTACTCAGCTGGAGTAAATGTAGATTGGCGAGTTCCGGTTTTTAATGTAACATTAAGCTTTAGTCTGGCAAAGGCTATTAACCCTAGACCCGGCGACCAAATCCAAGTTTTCCAATTTAATATAGGGACAGGTTTTTAACTTAAGCTTAATGTAAGGAGCTAATAATGAACAAGTTTTGCTTAGTATCTATTGTATCGTTAATTATGGGTGTCTTGACGCTCCCTGCGCATGCAGATGGTTTGAAATTAGCGGTGGTAGATATGCAGTTGGTGTTACAAAAAGCGCCGCAAATTGCTAAAATAAACGATACGCTCACCAAACAATTTAAAGGGCGGCAGGATAGCATCCTCAAATTACAAAATCAGTTAAAAGACGAAACGACTAATTTAGAGAAAAACGCAGCGGTTATGACGACAGAAGACCGTGATAAATTAGAAAAGAAAGTGATGACGGATCGCAATAATGAACGGACAATGATAGCGTCGTTTCAAAAGGATTTATCGAAACAACAAAGTGAATCATTGCATGGTTTTAGTCAGCAATTAGACGGTGTGATGAAAAAGCTGGCCGCGCAATCCGGTTATGATTTAGTCGTTCAAAAAGGAAGTACCTTGTACGCTAGGAATGATCTCGATATCACCCAACAGGTTTTAGATGCTTTGAAAAGGGCTTAGGTAGCCGTAGTGTTTAAATAGCTTTTTAGATAAAGCGCAGAGTTAGACATGTCGCAGCGTCGTTATTTATTAGAACAGATAGCCGATTTAATCGATGCTGATTTGAAAGGTGATCCAGCTTGCCAGATTGACGGCATTATGGCACTACAGAGTGCACAGTCTGGTCAGATTTCATTCTTAGATAATAAGCGCTACCTTAAGTACCTTGCGAGTACCGAGGCATCGGCCGTTATTTTACGTGCAGAATATCTAAAGTATGCACCTCGTAACGCCTTAGTAGTGGTCGATCCCTATCTTGCTTTTGCTAAAGTAGCGAAGCTATTTGAGCGGCGGCCGCAGGTAGCGTCGGGGATACATCCTACCGCTATCATTGGCGATCACTGTCAAATCCATCCCAGTGTCAGTATAGCGCCCTATGTCGTTATAGGCGCAAAATCACGTTTAGACGAAGGCGTTGTTGTCGATGCATCTTGTATCATTGGAGAAAATGTCGTCATAGGGGCTAATAGTCATTTAGCACCCCATGTGAGTCTGTGTCGAGATACCATCATCGGAAAACGGGTGATTATCCATAATGGTAGTGTGATAGGTAGTGATGGTTTTGGTTTGGCCAAGGAAAATGAGCATTGGGTCAAAATTCCTCAGCTAGGTAAAGTGCAAATAGGTAATGACGTTGAAATAGGCGCTAATGTCAGTATTGATCGCGGTGCTTTAGATGATACGGTCATTGATGACGGGGTAAAATTAGATAATCAAATACAGATAGGTCATAACGTTCACATTGCGGCCAATACAGCGATTGCAGGATGCACGGGTATTGCCGGTAGTACCCGTATCGGAAAAAATTGTATGATAGGTGGCGGTGTGTGTATTAATGGACACATTGAAATAGCGGACGGTGTTTATATTACCGGGATGTCCAGTGTCGTCCATTCTATTCGTCGATCGGGCATTTATTCTTCTACCCATTCAGTACAACCACAACGAGAATGGCAAAAAAACAGTATCAGGTTTCGTCAACTTGATCATATCGTTAAAAGATTACGAAAAATTGAAGCATTGTTTAATATAAAGCGATGATAGGTCGATAAACGTATCGTTGAGAGAATTTAAAAAGTTTTAATAGAGAAAAATAGTAAACCTAGGTAAGCATTATGAACGACACGATGGATATTCAAGAAATACTCACTTATTTACCACAACGTTATCCTATTTTAATGATTGATAAAGTCATTAAAATAGTCCCGGGCAAATCAATTATTGCACTGAAAAATGTGACGGTGAATGAACCTTATTTTTTAGGTCATTTCCCAGGTAAACCCATCATGCCAGGTGTCCTTATTTTAGAAGCAATGGCACAAGCGACTGGTATACTCGCACTACACGCCAATAGAGAGCGTAGTAAAGAAGGTTTTTTGTACCTTTTTGCCGGTATTGATAAAGCACGTTTTAAAAGACCCGTTGTTCCTGGCGATCAATTGTACATCGAAGCAGAAGTACTGAAGGTTAAAGGGAATATCTGGAAGTGCAAAGTAAATGCAAAAGTAGAAAATGAATTAGTTTGTGAGGCGGAACTAATGGGTGCCGGGAGAAGATCCTGATTATGATAGATGCTTTGGCCATTATTGATCCTAATGCTAAATTGAGTGCCAATGTACGTGTGGGTCCTTGGAGCATTATTGGGCCTGAAGTTGAAATAGGCCCTGGAACGACTATAGGATCCCACGTTGTACTTAAAGGTCCGATGCGTTTGGGTGCGCATAATAAAATTTATCCTTTTTCTTCAGTGGGCGATGATCCGCAAGATAAAAAATATCAAGGGGAAAAAACTTATCTTGAAATTGGTGATCATAATGTGATTCGTGAGTATTGCACGATTAATCGCGGGACGACACAAGATAGAGGATTGACAAAAGTGGGCAACCACAATCTGTTTATGGTCGCTACACATATTGCACATGATTGTGTGATTGGGAACCATTGTATTTTTGTCAATAATGTCGCACTAGCGGGCCACGTTACGATAGGCAATTACGCTATCTTAGGCGCTTATAGTGCCGTTCATCAGTTTTGTCAGATAGGCGATCACAGCTTTATTGCGGCTTCTAGCATGGTAAGACAAAATGTTTTACCTTATATTCTGGTAGAAGGCGGACATGACGCGAGGGCGTGCGGTCTTAATAAAGAAGGCTTAAGGAGAAATGGCTTTTCTGACGAAGTCATTAGTGCTTTACGGTCGGCCTATAAACTTATTTTCCGTAAAAATTTAACGGTTGAACACGCCTTAGAAGAATTAAAGCCCTTAGCCTCTGATTATCCTCCGGTAAAATTAATGGTAACGGCACTTAAAAACTCTGATCGTGGCATCATACGTTAAGCTTCCTTTGCGTATTGGGATCGTGGTGGGCGAGGCCTCAGGCGACTTATTGGCCGCTGATCTCATCAAGGAGTTAAAGCAAAGACAAATTCCCTTTATTATTGAAGGAATAACCGGTCCAGAAATTCAAAAGCAGGGCGCACATTCTGTCTGCTCGATGGAAAGGCTCTCGGTAATGGGTTTAGGTGAAATTCTTAAGCAGTTACCGCAGCTATTACGTTGTCGCCATCACATTATCCAGTATTTTATTAAACATCCACCCGATGTTTTTATTGGCGTGGATGCGCCGGAATTTAATCTTGAGGTGGAGAAAAAATTAAAGCAGCAGCATATTCCTACTGTACACTACGTAAGTCCTAGTGTATGGGCGTGGCGCCGTTGGCGACTGAGAAAGATAGCTAAAAGTGTCAACCTGATGTTGTGCCTGTTTCCCTTCGAAAAAAAATTTTATCAAGCATATCAGATTCCTGTGCAATGCGTTGGCCACCCTTTTGCGGATGAAATTCCCTTTGTCATTGATCAACTAGCGGCACGTAAAGCCCTAGGACTGCCTGAGTTGGCGCCTATTATTGCTTTATTGCCCGGCAGTCGAGGGAATGAGATTAATTATCTGGGCCGATTGTTTCTTGAAACCGCACAACATTGTTATCAACAAAATCCCCAATTGATTTTTGTGGCCGCGATGGTGAATAAAGAAAGGCAGCAACAATTTAAGGAGTTAGTAACAGTGTATGCGCCGACACTGCCTTTGCAAATTATTACTGGCCAGTCGCGCCAGGTGATGGCAGCAGCGGATCTCGTTCTGTTAGCATCCGGTACAGCTACTTTAGAAGCAATGCTGCTAAAAAAACCGATGGTAGTTGCTTATCGTATGAGCACTTTATCTTATTGGATGGCAAAACTCTTCATTAAAGTAAATTATATTGCTTTACCTAATTTATTGGCTAATAAATCTTTAGTTCCTGAATTTATTCAAGAACAAGCAAGCGTTAAAAATTTAGCGCAAGCCTTAGCGTACTATTTGAATAATCCGGATGTTGTGAGTAAACTAAAACAGGAATTTTTAGTATTCCATCAACAACTGCGTTGCAATGCCAGTCAACAAGCCATCGATGCCTTACTAAAACTGCTAAACGCTCGTTAACAGGTTTAGACAATAAATAACGCAATAGGCTGGTATAAAAAGAATTAAATTTCTTTTAAAGGCGGGATCAATTCACTTAACGCATCAATAAGGCCGCTAAAATTGTGATGGAAAGACAAACAATAGCCGGTGTTGATGAAGCAGGGCGAGGACCTTTAGCCGGTCCTGTATTTGCCGCCGCGGTTATTTTGCATGACAAAAAAATAATACAAGGTTTAGCGGACTCTAAACAATTAAGTGCGGCAAAACGCGAATACTTAGCCGAAAAAATTCAGGAACACGCTAGCGCATGGGCAGTAGGTCGTGCTGAAGTGGAAGAGATTGATACACTCAATATTTTTCAGGCGAGCTTGCTGGCTATGCAGCGCGCCGTCTTAGCCTTAACGCAAATACCCAGTTTAGTGTTGGTGGATGGAAAACACAGTCCAAAACTTGATTGTCTTACACGAGCGATTATTAAAGGCGATCAAAAAGTGGCGGCCATTAGTGCGGCCTCTATATTGGCCAAAGTGCATCGTGATGCCGAAATGCGCTTATTGGACGCCGAATACCCCGGGTATGGTTTTGCACAGCATAAAGGTTATGGGACAAAGCAACACTTGCTGGCCTTGCACGCATTAGGGCCTAGTGCTATACATCGACGTTCCTTTTCACCCGTTCGCCACTGTGAACGCCTCTCATTTAAATAAAAATATCAAGCGGGTTGATTAGAAAATCATACTGAACACTTTGAATAAGCAGGTAGTTGGTTTATTGTGCGCTGTCTTTGCGCACTTTTCTTGCCGATAGAAATTGTAAATATTAGTGATAGATTTTGATTGTTGTAAGTGATTATTTTGTTGTTTTTTCCAATTATTTATGCGGGGTGAAATAGGTGAATGAGTTGGATTTTCTAAACCAATAGGCGGAGTAACCGATGTCGTGTCGCTTAGATCAAGGGGTTCGATTTTTTGAACCACGCTACGTGTCGTACTCGGCGAATTCTTCTCAGTGCGATGGATGAGGTGGCCTAGACTGTGTATTAACTTTCTAAACCAGTTAATCAAGCGTTGTATTAAGGCGAGCATTGAATAGTGGCTTTGGTTTTTCGATGGCAATGATTCATCGGCAAGATGCTCTAGCGCATCAAAAAATTCATCCTCATCCTCAGATAAATAACAACTATCATTGTCTGAGCTATCCGATCCATCAGAATTTTCTACTCCATTAAACTCATAGCATGAATAATAATCCTCATCATCGTTCTCCGATGTCTCCGCCGAGATAAACGTTTCTTTTTGTGCGGATATTCTTTTTTGATAAAGAACCAGGCGTATTTTTAAAGTAGGGATATCCGTATTTTCAATAGTCTCTTTTAATGTATTTATATCTGTGTTGTAGCACAACAAAATACCTTGGGCGAATAAATCATAACTCGCATTAGCGACAGCAGGAAAGTAATGATTGATCAGTATTTCCGCTATCCTTACTAAGTCACTACTTTTTTCTTTAGAGTCTATTAAACAATGATTTAAATTATCTAAAAAAAGATTAAATTTTAGTTTAGTTAAAAACGCAAAATTCTGTAGATTTGTTTTGTGTAGTGCTTTAGTCCAAATATCAACTTTGGTTAAAATTAAAAAAAGTAGTTCACTGAACTCAATAAATTCGTCAAGCTGTTGTTTGATAGCGCTTGACGCTACAGTAAGATTGTTATTAATTTTTTTAACGAGCTCGTCCGCTTTATCCTTAAAATTAGGATTTATAAGCCCTTTTCGGACATCACTATCGAGCTGTTGCACTAAGCCTTTAGATGATGCTAATTCGCCATCTATCAGCGCTAATAATTCCTTGCTGTTTTTTTCATTTAAGGAGGAGTGCGTTGCTTGGTAAGTAGGATGCGTTTTTTTAAGCACGGTATAAACTTGGTCGATAGGAAGTTTAGAGGAATTATTTTCAGACATGATGGAAATCCTTGTATTATTATTTTAGGAAGATTACCGATGCAGGTAAGATGATCATAACGTGATAGGACGCTCATAAAGTGAAATTATCGACTATATAAAGTCATTTATTGTAGAGCGCCTTATAAAAATAATCCACTATTAAGTGGATTATTTTCTCTGTTAAAGGGAGTATAATAAGGTTATAAAGGGTATAATGAGTAAAGTTCATTAAGTGAAAATAATTAATTAAAAGGATTTATTTTTGTTTTTTTGGATGGCTTAGAAATTTATTAAAACCTTTTCGAAATAAATTAAGTTAAGAAATTTACTTTTAGTTCTTGACAGAAAAGATGTATGAGGTAGAATTCGCGAGCTCTTGAGTTTTTGGCTTGAGGGGATAGGAGGAGTCGGTGATTATCGAGGATTTAGTGAAGACTAGAGAAGAGATAATGATGCGATGAATCGGGAATTAGAAGTTCATTAAAAATAGAAAGCAGTAAGCAAAGTGTGTGGGCGCTTGGCAAGAGCGGATATGAGGGCTTGTAAGAGAAATCGAGCGAGTTATAAGTATCCGCAACCGAGCGCTGAGATTGTGAGAGATCATAATTTGAGTGAGACGGGATTAAACAAAGAAGTGAAGAGTTTGATCCTGGCTCAGATTGAACGCTGGCGGCATGCCTAACACATGCAAGTCGAACGGCAGCACAGTAAAGATTTCGGTCTTTATGGGTGGCGAGTGGCGGACGGGTGAGTAATACGTAGGAATCTGTCCTGGAGAGGGGGATAACCCGAGGAAACTCGGGCTAATACCGCATAACATTGAGAGATCAAAAGCAGGGGACCTGAAAGGGCCTTGCGCTCTGGGTTGAGCCTACGTCGGATTAGCTAGTTGGTGGGGTAAAGGCCTACCAAGGCGACGATCCGTAGCTGGTCTGAGAGGATGACCAGCCACACTGGGACTGAGACACGGCCCAGACTCCTACGGGAGGCAGCAGTGGGGAATTTTGGACAATGGGGGAAACCCTGATCCAGCGATGCCGCGTGTGTGAAGAAGGCCTTCGGGTTGTAAAGCACTTTAGGTGGGGAAGAAAGGTAATTATCGAATAAATGATTGCCCTGACGGTACCCACAGAATAAGCACCGGCTAACTCTGTGCCAGCAGCCGCGGTAATACAGAGGGTGCAAGCGTTAATCAGAATGACTGGGCGTAAAGGGCGTGTAGGTGGTTGACTAGGTTTGATGTGAAATCCCCGGGCTTAACCTGGGAATTGCGTCGAAAACGGGTCGACTGGAGTGAGATAGAGGGTTGTGGAATTTCCGGTGTAGCGGTGAAATGCGTAGATATCGGAAAGAACATCAGTGGCGAAGGCGACAACCTGGATCTTAACTGACACTGAGGCGCGAAGGCGTGGGGAGCAAACAGGATTAGATACCCTGGTAGTCCACGCAGTAAACGATGA
>CAZSWN010000028.1:0-19574 GCA_964611135.1 uncultured Coxiellaceae bacterium
ACTTAAGTGGCCCAGTCATTCGGGTTCCTTAGTTTAGGCAATAGAATGTGACCACTCATTAGTAGTGTTCGCCATAATATTTTTCCACGCGTAATAGCCTTTAACACACAACAACATAAAAATTGAATAGAGCAAGGCGGTCAAATACAAGGATTTACTGAGATATAAGCCGATAGACAAGATATCAATACCAATCCACAATAGCCAATGATGTAAATATTTTTTACTCATCATCCACTGAGCAATCAAGCTAAGTGCCGTAACACAAGCATCCGCATAAACCGTAGTAGAGTCAGTATACTGCTTTAATATAAAACTAATGGCAGCAAATAAAGTAATGGCGCTTATAAGCACCGGTAAATAAGTCGATTGATTCATTACTTGTATGGATAAAGGTTTTCGTGCGCTGCTCCCATACTGCCACTGATATAAACCGTAAAACTGAAAGGCTAAAAAAACTCCCTGTAAACCCATATCGGCATATAGTTTCGTACTAAAAAAAATTAGGCTATATAAAAGAACCGTTATAATACCAAAGAGCCAATTCCATAAACTGCTTCGGGTAATAAGATAGATATTGACTACGCCTGATATAAAAGCGATGACTTCAAAATAAAAAAGCTTCATTTTTAATTTTTCTAATCAAGTTCTCAAAAAGCTTAAAAATTACCTAAGATTAGATACCCATAGATAATATTTTCTGATAACGCAGTTCGAGCAACTTTTCAGTTGAGAAATATTGTAGCTGCGTTAACTGGGCAATGAGTTCAGTTTTTAATTGAGTTGCCATTTCATCAAAATCTGTATGGGCACCGCCTAAAGGTTCTCCAATTACCTTATCGATTAACTTGAGCTGATACAAACGATCAGCATTCATTGCCATCGCTTCAGCCGCCTCAGGGGCCTTTTCAGCACTTTTCCATAGAATAGAAGCACAACCCTCTGGGGAAATGACCGAATAAACACTGTATTGCAACATCAAAATTCGATCCGCCACACCAACAGCTAAAGCGCCACCTGAACCACCTTCGCCAATTATTGTAGAAACAATGGGAGTTTTAAGCTGTGACATCACCTGCAGATTTTGTGCAATCGCCGCACTTTGGTTACGTTCTTCTGCATCAATACCCGGATAAGCACCGGGTGTATCGATAAAAGTTAAAATAGGTAACTTAAAGCGTTCAGCCAACTCCATCAATCGAAGTGCTTTACGATAACCTTCAGGTTTTGGCATCCCAAAATTACGTTGCACCTTTTCTTTTGTCGTACGCCCTTTCTGATGACCTATAATGACCACTGGCTGTTCGGCTAACTTAGCGATTCCACCTACGATAGCCGCATCATCAGAAAATTGCCTGTCACCATGTAATTCATCAAAATCTGTAAAAATTCTGTGCACATAATCCAAAAAATAAGGTCTTTGTGGATGACGTGCTAACTGAACAATCTGCCAAGCGTTTAATGTCTGAAAAATAGATTGTGTTAATTCAAGTTTTCGCTGCTCTAATCGTTTAATTTCCTCACCAACATTAACCTCCGCATCGTTACCTAGCTTACGCAATTCTTCTATTTTTGCTCCTAGCTCGGCTATAGGCTTTTCAAAATCCAAAAACTTAAAGTGCATAGCTATTCACCTTTTGCGGCGTCAGCATTTTCTGGTAAGGACTCATTTTCAAACTCATACTCGAATTCTTCACGTAATCGTCGTTGCTCTAAATAATCTTCAATAGCTCGACGTTTTTCAAGCGAAAATCGAACCGGCGAGACTTTTGTTTTTTTATTTAATGCATCTAAGGCCAATTCTTCTGGCCATGTATCAAATTCTTCATCCTCGATGTCTAAGATATCGGGCGGTAATTCAGGATCACGCCCTTCATCACTGCCATCTTCTTCTAATAAAGCCTCAGTTTCTTTATACTCCATAGATCCTACCTATTAAATAATAGCAGCCTATTTTAGCGCTTACTTTAGTGGGTGTGATACCCCTTTGGCAAGTAGAACCTCCATCCTGTCATGAATAAAATTTTACCTCTAATCAAAAACATTCGTGAATGTCAACTTTGTGCCAATCATTTACCGTTTAATCCTAGACCTATACTACAAGCACATAGCAAAAGTCGTTTGCTCATTGTAGGTCAAGCCCCAGGAATCCGTGTGCATAAAACAGGAATTCCCTGGAACGACCCGAGCGGCGACCGTCTGCGTCATTGGATTAATCTCGATAAAAAAATATTCTATGACATCAAACAGATCGCCATTATTCCCATGGGATTTTGTTACCCAGGGAAAGGGCCTGCTGGTGACAAGCCACCACGAAAAGAGTGTGCCAACAAGTGGTTAGCTCCTCTTTTAGCCAGTCTACCCGACATTCAACTCACCTTATTAATTGGTCAGTATGCGCAACAACATTATCTGGGCAAACGGACTAAACAAAACTTAACGGCTACGGTCGCCTCTTTTTTAGACTACTTACCACATTATTTTCCATTACCACATCCATCACCGCGAAACAATATTTGGTTAAAGCAAAACCCTTGGTTCGAGGAGCTTGCTATTCCAGTTTTGCGCAAAGCATGTCGTCAAGTACTTCCTACAAACACTTAGCAAGTCTTAGCTTATACACGAGTTTTATCGCAAATTCATCGCCTAAAATTAAACTTATACTAATTTTTTTTATCTTCCACCTTCACCCTTTTTACAGGTGCTTTATCTCTTTTGGGGATAATAACCCTTAATACCCCCTGTTTTCCCTCTGCCGTAATCTTGTCAGAGTCCGCTGTATCTGGCAAAGAAAAACGACGATAAAACCGTCCTTTGGACCGTTCAACTCGGGTATATCCCTCGCTTTCTTCTTGGGGAATAACAACCCGTTCGCCTTTGATCGTCAATATGCCACTTTGCATAGAAATCTCGATGTCTTTAGGATCAACCCCTGGGATATCCGCATAGAGCACAAAACGCGTCGGTTCTTCTTTAATATCTACCGCGGGCACCCAATGGCCGGTTTCGACCAAAGAACTATCTTCAAAAGAAGCATAATTTGGCTCAAATAGTTGATCCCATTCTTGCGACAAACGATGCAACTGATGAAGTAAAGAAGGGGCTCTATAGCGTATAATATTTGACATAATACGTTCCTCCTTGTATAGAAATACCTTTAGTCTAACCCAAAAAAAGTTAATCTGTTTATTTTTATACAAGCCCTATGCTTTTAATTGATTGGATTTTAGTTTCTGAGCCCATTAAATCAGCGGCTTAATAGAGATGCTTACTGTTTTCTGATAGATTAGCTATTTATCTTACAGATCCGTTGGCATCATTATCAAATGCAACAAGACATCGATCAAAACATAGAAAAATAATTAATTAAAAAATAAATCGTGTGCTGAATTATTACTCGCTAATGCCTAATAAATTTTTAAATCTTATCCATCCCCGCTATTGGCTCACCTGGCTAGGGCTAGGAATTTTGTATCTCGTTACTAAGCTACCCTATACATTACAATTAGAATTTGGAAAAAATCTAGGTCGAATGTCTTACTATTTATTGAAAAAATTTCGACGTATTGCCGACATTAATCTAAAACTTTGTTTTCCGGCTTTATCTTGTCAAGCACGAAAATCGTTACTTAAAAAACAGTTTCAATCCTTAGGGATGGGCTTAATTGAATCGGCAATGGCCTGGTGGATGCCGGATCACAAATTAAACTCACTGGTTCACGTAAGCGGCTTAGCGCATCTACAAGCGGCGATAGCGAAAAAAAAGGGGGTATTGATTTTAAGCGGCCATTTTACCTCGCTGGATATCTGCGGACGTTTGTTTTCTAGCATTTTTCCCATGCATGTTGTTTATCGAGAGCAAAAAAATCAAGTCATCGATATGTTACTAAAAAGGCATCGCCACTTTAAATGGATGCAACCCATACACCGACAAGCGATCCGTCAAATTATTAAAGCCCTAAAGCAAAATAAGGCGATTTGGTATGCCGCTGATCAAGATTATGGTGCCAAACACAGCATTTTTGCAGCTTTTTTTAATGTTTCTACAGCTACTATTACCACGCCCAGCCGTTATGCCAATCGAACTGGGGCCCAAGTCGTCACTTTATTTTGCCATCGCCTTGCGAAAAAAAGAGGCTATCAAATTACTATCGGGCCTATTTTAGAAAATTTTGCGCAAGGTAATGATTATCAAGATGCGCTACGCTTTAATCAACTATTAGAGCGTGCTATCTGCGCTCATCCAGAACAATACCTTTGGATACACCGACGCTTTAAAACACGCCCTTCGGGTGAAGCCTTTCCCTATTAAGTGCCTCTACAAAAAATGCTTATGAATAATAAATTGATTGGTGGCATACTTTTAATTGTGGGAACTAGTTTAGGGGGTGGAATGCTTGCCTTACCTATCGCCACAGCACAATTAGGATTTATAAATGCCTTTATTGCTTTAGTCTTATGCTGGGCCGTCATGACAGCGAGTGCATTGCTTATTTTAGAAGTTAATCTTTGGCATTCAGTCAACAGTAACTTAATTACGATGGCCAAAACAACGTTAGGTACATTCGGCCAGATTGTCGCATGGACCGGCTATTTATCATTGCTTTATGCTTTACTAGCCGCTTACATCGCAGGCGGAAGCGACTTTTTGCAACACCTCTTGTTAACATTCCATATAACGGTATCTACTAAAATTTCGGCTTTATTATTTACGGCTTTGTTAAGTCTTATCGTTTATAAAGGGCTTAAATCGGTAGATTATATTAATCGGGGCTTAATGTTTAGTAAATTATTTACCTTTAGCTTATTAGTCCTATGTATTTTTCCCTTTATTTCGATAGATTACCTATTAACCTTAGGCAACACTTATTCGACTACTGTAATTCTAGGCAGCATTACCATTATTATGACCTCATTTGGTTTTGCCGTCATAGTCCCTAGCTTACGCAGTTATTTTAGAAACGATTTACCCATGCTGCGCAACGCGATCCTGATTGGAAGCTTAATCCCACTGTTTTGTTATGTCGTATGGGAAATAGCCATTATGGGCGTTATCCCTGTGCAAGGAAATCTGAGTTTAGCCGCCATGTATCATTCGAGCCATGCATCCAGCAATTTAATAATTGCTTTAAGCCACTTACTGCACAATAGATTAGTTAATCTTTTAGCAAAAATATTTACTTCAATCTGTTTCGCTACGTCTTTTTTAGGTGTTGCTTTGAGTCTATTTGACTTTTTAAGCGATGGTTTAAAAATTGAAAAAAAAGCCTCGAATAAATTACTTCTTTATGCTATCACCTTCTTACCGCCTTTGCTGATTGCAAGCCATTATCCCCATGTCTTTATGATGGCATTATCTTACGCGGGGGTACTCTGTACTATTTTATTAATATTACTTCCCGCTATGATGGCATGGAGCGGGCGGTATATTAAAAAATGTGCCGCGGGTTATCGGCTAGCCGGAGAGAAATTTTTATTAATTAGTTTAATAACTATTGCCTTACTTATCATTGTGCTAAGTTTTATCAGTTAATTTCTATGAATATAAAACAATTGGGTGGTATTTTATTAATTACCGGCAATGCCATAGGTGGCGGAATGTTAGCTTTACCACTGGCAACCACCCAAGCTGGTTTTATTAATTCAACCCTATTTTTGATTGCTTGTTGGGCAATCATGTTAACCGGCGCTTTACTTATTTTAGAAGTTAACCTTTGGTTTCCTCGCCATAGCCATTTAATTTCGATGGCCCGAGCTACTTTAGGAATCCCCGGTGAAATCATCGCGTGGTTGTGTTATTTATTCTTGCTATATTCTTTATTAGCTGCCTATATCGCCGGTGGCTCGGATTTTTTACAAGGTTTACTGCAAAAAACAGAGGTCCACTTTGCAACGGGTATTACAGCAACTCTATTTGTTCTTATCTTAGGTGCGGTTGTCTACAAAGGAATCCACTCTGTTGATTTATTAAATCGTATTTTGATGGGAGGAAAATTACTTATTTTTTGCCTTTTAGTTCTATGTTTATTCCCTTTTATATCGATTAAACAACTAGAACAAGGTGAGCTACATCATTTATCAGCCAGTCTTACTATTATCATTACATCCTTTGGTTTTGCCGCTATTATTCCAAGCTTACGTAGTTATTTTCATAGTAATATGAAACAATTACGGCAAGTCATTTTTTTTGGCAGCCTCATTCCACTCATTTGTTACATCCTTTGGATAGGCGCCATTATGGGCGTTATTCCGATTGATACACTTTTACCGATTACCCATACTAGCGACGCTACCAGCCGTTTAACCAATACATTAAGCCACTTATTAAATAATAATGTTATTACCTTTCTTGCTTGGGTATTTACATCCCTTTGTTTAGCTACTTCGTTTTTAGGGGTAGGCATTAGTTTGTTTGACTTCTTAATAGACGGCTTAAGATTAAAGCACACGGATAAAAATAAAATTATTGTACATCTACTTAGTTTTTTACCTCCCTTAATAATTGTGTTGTTTTATCCAGCTGCATTTATGGTCGCGTTAAACTATGCTGGCATTTGGTGTGCCAGCTTATTGGCTTTGCTTCCCGCACTCATGGCCTGGTCTGGACGTTATCATCAACGAATCGTTTCTCCATATCGCGTTATCGGCGGAAAAAGTTTATTAAGTTTGCTGATCATAGTCTCGTCTATTATCATTGTGCATGCGATTATTGTTGATATTTTTTAATATTGAGTATTACTGTGTGGGTTCTAGTTTTAAAATATTGCGGCGATGAGTAAATAGGAAGACAACTAATGCCTTACCAAAAAAAATGTGCCAATGCGATTCGTTTTCTTAGCCTAGATGCCGTAGAGCAAGCTAACTCAGGACATCCTGGCATGCCCATGGGAATGGCCGACATTGCCACCGTGTTATGGAAAGATTTTCTCATCCATAATCCAAAAAATCCGCATTGGTCTAATCGCGATCGTTTCATTTTATCCAATGGACATGGATCCATGTTGCATTATGCGCTACTTCACTTAACGGGTTACGATCTTTCTATAGGTGACATTAAACAATTTCGTCAATTACATTCCAAAACACCTGGTCACCCTGAAGTAGGTTTGACGCCAGGTATTGAAACAACCACAGGCCCTCTCGGCCAAGGATTGGCTAATGCGGCGGGCATGGCCTTAGCGGAACGCCATTTAGCCGCTTATTTCAATCGCTCTCATTATGATATTGTCGACCATTTTACTTATGTTTTTATGGGAGACGGTTGCTTAATGGAAGGGATCTCTCATGAAGCGGCGTCTCTTGCTGGCTGCTTAGGTTTAGGGAAATTAATTGCTTTTTGGGATGATAATAATATTTCGATTGATGGGGATGTCGCTGGATGGTTTAGAGATGATACGCCGCAACGTTTTGCGGCGTATCATTGGCACGTTATTCCTAACATCGACGGACATGATCCGAAACAAATTAAAAGCGCTATCGAAAAAGCGCGCGCGGTAAGCGACAAACCGAGTTTACTTTGCTGCAAAACCAAAATTGCATTCGGCTCACCTAATTTAGTCGGAAATCACCAAGCGCATGGTGCTGCATTAGGTGAAAAAGAAATAGCCGCTACAAGACACGCGCTTAATTGGAATTATCCGCCTTTCCAAATTCCAGAAGATATTTATGCCGCTTGGGATGCGCGCGCTAAAGGGAGTGCACAAGAAAAAGCCTGGAGAGAAAAATGGAATCGGTATCAAAAAAAATTCCCATCCCTTGCCGAAGAATATCAACGAAGAATCAACAGAAAATTACCTCTTGATTGGACCGAAAAAACAAAACAAATGATAGAAATCTTTTCCCAACAGGGATCGAAAAAAATAGCCACTCGTAAAGCTTCCCAACAAGTATTAAATGCCTTTGCACCTCTTTTGCCGGAATTGCTAGGTGGCTCCGCCGACTTAACTGAATCTAATGCAAGTCGTTGGGAAGGATCACAGGTCCTAACAAAAGAAAATCCATCCGGTAATTATATTCATTATGGCGTACGTGAATTCGGAATGTCCGCTATGATGAATGGAATCGCTTTGCACGGTGGACTAATACCCTATGGCGGCACTTTTTTAGTCTTTAGTGATTATGCGCGTAATGCGGTTCGTTTATCTGCCTTAATGAAACAACAGGTTATTTTTGTTTATACGCACGATTCGATAGGATTAGGTGAAGATGGTCCGACCCATCAACCGATAGAACATATGAATAGCTTACGACTTATTCCTAACCTTTCGGTTTGGCGACCCTGCGATTTGCTAGAAACCGCGATAGCTTGGCAACAAGCTTTAGAGCATTCAGGACCCAGTTGTTTAATACTGACTCGACAAGCATTAGCCGGTCAAAATCATTCTAAAAAAACTTTAAAGGACATCCATCGTGGCGCCTACACGCTTATTGACAGCGACACCACGCCTGAAGCGATTATCATCGCCACAGGTTCTGAAGTTAGTTTAGCCGTAGCGGCGGCCGAATCTTTAAATAAACAAGGTCAACGAATCCGAGTCGTCTCTATGCCCTCAGCCGATCGCTTTGAACAACAAGACCCCGCCTATCAAGCGGATATCTTACCGAATTCAGTTAAACGACGGGTTGCCATAGAAGCTGGGAACAAAGATTTCTGGTATCGTTATATAGGTGAAAAGGGTAAAGTGATCGGTATTAATCAGTTTGGCGAATCGGCGCCTGGCCCTGATGTCTTTAAAGAATTTGGGTTTACTGTCGATAAGATTATCAAAGCACTAAACCATCTATTAGCCGTTTAAACGAGGAACCATTACGATGACAACAACACGCATTGCTATCAATGGTTACGGTCGTATTGGCCGTAATATTTTAAGGGCGCTTTTTGAAAACCCGAAGCGACATAACATAGAAATTATAGCGATTAATGATTTAGGTCATATTGATATTAACGCGCATTTAACCCGTTATGATACCACGCACGGAAAGTTTCCTGGAACAGTTAGCATCGATAAGGATTATTTAGTCGTCAATAATCACCGGATAAAAATAATTTCGGAACGGGAACCGGAAAAATTACCCTGGAAAGCATTAAATATCGATGTCGTTCATGAGTGTACCGGCTTATTCACCGCCCCGGATAAAGCCGCCAAACATATCGCCGCCGGGGCAAAAAAAGTATTAATTTCTGCGCCAGCGGGCAAAGGCGTTGATGCAACTATCGTATATGGGGTTAATCAACATACCTTAAAAAGTAGTCATACCATTATTTCAAACGCATCCTGCACAACCAATTGCTTAGCGCCGCTGGCAAAAGCTTTACATGAAAATTTAGGTATTATTCAAGGATTGATGACCACCATTCATTCTTACACCAATGATCAAGTGCTTATCGATACCTATCATCCTGATAGGTATCGTGCTCGATCAGCCACGCATTCGATGATTCCTACCAAAACAGGGGCAGCATCGGCGCTCGGTCTGGTTTTACCTGAATTAGCCGGTAAACTAGATGGTTTAGCTATACGTGTTCCTACGATCAATGTCTCTTTAGTTGATTTAAGCTTTCAGGCAAAACGTGCCACAACGGCGATGGAAGTAAATCAACTATTAAAAAAAGCTTCGGAAGAAAAAACACTCCAAGGTGTGCTCAATTATAGTGAAGAAGCGCTCGTTTCTATCGATTACAACCATAATCCTGCTTCTTCCACGGTAGATGCATCACAAACGCGAGTTATTGGAGATTTTGTTAAAGTACTGGCTTGGTATGACAATGAATGGGGCTTTTCTAATAGGATGCTAGACGTTACCACTGCTTTGATGAAAGCGGCCTAGTTAAAGCTAAGCGCAAAAAAACTGCAAAAAATGGCTTTAAACACAGAAAAAGTGCCTTTACCCAGATTTTTATTTAAAAATGACCTAAATTCCTAGAACGCTGTGGAAACGGCTAAGACTTGGAAAAAGGCTTATACTTTAAGTAAGCACTAAGATAGTACAGATATAGCCAAATAATGATATAGTATTGGGTTCCGTTTCGTTCAATAAATAGAGAAATCCTATGGCACGCGTTACCGTTGAAGATTGTTTAAAGAAAGTTAAAAATCATTTTGAATTAGTTATTGTCGCCTCGAAACGAGCACGTCAAATCGCCAAAGGGGGTATGGCCTTGGTTGATCCGGAAAATGATAAACCTACTGTCATTGCTTTAAGAGAAATCGCAAGCGGTCGGCTCAACGAAGCGGAGGAAAAGTCCGATAAAGAAAGTGATGCAAATAGGTCACAATCTACTAGCTTTTAATAAAAATTGGGGGAACTTACATGTACATGTTTAGTGACCTCAAACAAGAATTACTCACTTATCTGTCGCCTGCGCAAATACGACAGGTTTACGCGGCTTATCAATTTGCCGCTAAAGCTCATTCCGGTCAACGACGTCACAGTGGTGACCCTTACATCAGTCACCCTATTGCGGTTGCAAAAATTCTCGCACAGATGCGTATGGATGTACAAACCCTTATCGTCGCCATCTTGCATGACGTCATTGAAGACACCCCTATTGAGAAAAATGTTTTAACGAGCACAGTTGGTCGAGAAATTGCTGAGCTTGTCGATGGAATGAGTAAGCTCACCCAAATTCAATTTCAAAGCCGCGCAGAAGCTCAAGCTGAAAATTTTCGCAAAATGTTGCTAGCGATGGCAAAAGATATCCGTATTATTATCATTAAATTAGCGGATCGCTTGCATAACATGCGCACGCTATCAGCTGTCCCAGCGGAAAAACGTCAGCGTATTGCGAAGGAAACCCTTGATATTTATGCGCCTATTGCTCAACGCTTAGGGATGCATACGGTACGAATTGAATTAGAAGATCTCTGTTTTTCCAACCTCTATCCTTGGCGTTATCGTACCTTACAAGAAACCGTACAAAAAAATAGGCGTAAACACAAAGCAAGTATTCATAAAATAGAATCCTCTTTAAAAGAATGTTTAGACCAACGTCATTTGCCCTTTCATGCGATTTGGCATAAAAAAAAGCATCTCTACCAAATTTATAAAAAAATGCGGGAAAATCATTTAGCTTTTAATGAAATTATTGATATCCCTATTTTTTGAATCATTGTAGAGAGCGTCGACTGTTGTTATCGCGTATTAGGTGCCGTCCACAACCTTTATAAACCACTGCCCGATCATTTCCACGATTATATTGCTTTGCCAAAAGCAAATGGCTATCAAGCCTTGCACACGACTTTATTTGGTCCTCTTGCCAATTCAATCCACATACAAATTCGCACGGCTACGATGGATAATGGCGCTGATCACGGCATTGTCAGTTATTGGTTAGAAGAAAAAAAAAATAAACCGAGTGATCTCCGCCCGCATTTACGCGCCCGCGAATGGCTTAAACGTCTGCTGGATATTCAACAAACAACATCTAGTTCTCTGGAATTTATGGAAACGATCAAAATCGATCTTTTTCCTACCGATATTTATATCTTTACCCCTAAAGGCGACATTATTGAGCTCCCGCACAAAGCGACATCCATCGATTTTGCTTACGCGATACATTCGGATATAGGAAATCATTGTATTGCCGCGAGAATAAATAAACATTTAGTTCCACTGAGTACCCACTTGCAAAGTGGTCAAACGGTAGAGATCATTACCGATACAAAAACCTTCCCGGATTCACGTTGGCTAGAATTTGTAGTCACTGGAAGAGCTCGAAGCCATATCAGACAATTTTTTAAAGCCAAACAACATAATGAAGCGGTACAATTAGGTCAACGCCTACTTGATAATCACTTAATCCCTTTAGGAAAGGATAGCACCCATCTAAACTCTAAAAATCTCAGCAAAACATTACAAAAATTTCAATGCGATTCATTCGAAGACTTACTCGAAGCAATAGGTCTGGGCTATATCCATCCGGCCATAGTGGCTTCTTCTTTATGTAATCTTAAAGCCAATTTTAAGCATCCTATTAATTCACTGCCTTTATTTCTTAAAGATATAAAAAATAGTTTAATAAACTACGCTGAATGCTGCCGGCCTATTCCAGGCGATGAAATGATAGGTCTACTTAATGCTGGACATGGCCTTACAGCGCATTTACAACGCTGCAAATATGCGATACGTCTTATTAAAAAAAACCCGGAGCGTGCTATTTCAATACAGTGGGAAAAGCAAACCGATGGTTTTTTTAAAACCGATATTCGTATTGAAACGCTGAACCAGCATGGTGTGCTGGCACAGCTAACCCATAACATCGCTAAAGCCGAAGCCAATATTGAAAATATCAAGGTCGAAAGCCATGACCGAAGACACAGTGTAATTCACTTTACCCTATCGGTGCTCAATCGAAAACATTTAGCTAAAGTAATTCGATCACTACGCACCATTCAATATACTGTAAAGATTACACGTCATCTTGTCTTATAAAAATTTATACGGCCATAGAAGTTATATAAAAATATCGCTATCAAGTAGCTATCTTCGGAATGGCTAAGGCATCAATTAATCTTACCTCACCTACATAAATAGCCGCTAAACGTCTCTCCCATTGATCAACCACATAATCTACTTTAAATCCTAAATTCTTTAATTGCTGTATCGCTATTTCTGATGTTAGCGCTTGATTCAAAATGGCTGGAAAATACGCGGCTTTTTCACGCTGCTGCGCCGTTAAGCGGGTATTTCTCGAACTTAATGCTAAACCATCCGTAGCACGCACAGTAGGACAAGCAACAACTTCTACCTCTAAAAAAAGTGCTTGAACCATTTTTTGGATAAGCAGTAGTTGCTGATAATCTTTTTCGCCATAATAGGAACGGGTGGGCTTAACAATATGTAGATACTTCAAAACGACGGTTAACATTCCGATAAAATGTCCCGGACGAAACTTAGCCTCTAATTCTTCGTTCAATTTACTCGTCTCATGGATTTGGATTTGGTAATGATCACGGTAAACTGTCTCTGCATCTAGTAATAATAAATAATCAATTTTTTGTTTCTCTAACAAGCGTTTATCTTCTTCCAAGCTACGTGGATAGTGAATAAAATCCTCCGTTTGATCAAATTGGCTTGCGTTGACAAAAATAGCCGCTACGGTCAGCTCATTCTCCCGTTGTGCACGAGCACAAAGACTCAGATGGCCTGCATGTAAATGCCCCATGGTATGTACAAAACCGATAGTTTGATGCGTATATTGTTTTCTTATAGCTTGCCATTCATCAAGCTTAGTAACTATGTTCATGGCTTGGAAATTGCCCCTGTTTCACACAGTTACTATAGTGATCCACTGTTTTACGAAACAATTGACCCGCCTCTAAAAAGTGGCTAACAAATTTAGGTTTGAAATCGAGATTGAGGCCCAATAAATCCTGGAATACCAGAACTTGTCCATCCGTATCAGGTCCTGCGCCAATACCAATGGTGGCAATTTTTAGCGTAGAGGTAATTTCTTGAGCGAGTTGAGAGGGAATACATTCGAGCACCAGCGCAAAGCAACCTGCTTGCTCTAAAGCAAGCGCATCTTGCTTTAAACGTTCTGCAGCTACGAAGGTTTTCCCTTGGACCTTGTATCCTCCTAAAGTATGCACCAATTGCGGGGTTAAACCGAGGTGACCCATAACAGGAATACCCGATTCAACTAAATGAGTAATTAACGGTAGATTTCCGGCCATCCCTTCTAATTTCACTGCTTGTGCGCCGGCTTGGATAAGCGTTTGCGCCGCCGTAACACTCTGTTTTTTTGATTTACGGTAACTTAAAAAAGGAAGATCGCTAATAATAAATTTAGTGTTAGCGCCACGGCTAACAGCCGCGGTATGCAGTTCCATCATCGCAAGAGTTGCCATCAGGGTATCTTTGAAACCATGCATCGTCATTGCAAGACTATCGCCGACTAACAAAGCATCCAGCGAGGAATCATTAAGGATCTTTGCACTGCTATAATCGTAACACGTAAGTATTACAATTTTTTCGCGGATTATTTTTTTTTGCGTGAAATCTAACGCATTCATCAGCCAAACACCTGCAAAGTAAGGTGAAAACCAAGAACACGGGGTACCTGTCGCATGATCAAGTCCTCATAATATGTATGTCATGTCAAACGATTGTCTCTACCACAATGGGTTAGAGCAAATATGTACGGTTTAAAGTAAAAGTATTAGCGTTTTCATCATCAATCATTTATTTGATCATGAAGTATCGCTTGAGTGGCCTTTTTAAGCACCTCTATCTGCTTTGCGATTAGCGGTAATAATTGTTGTGCAATAAGTTGTTTGCTAGCCCGGGTTAAATGCACGGGGATATCGGCCGACAAAACAGTCACTTCATTTTCATCACTATCGAAACCAATATTTGTTTGGCTCACGTCATTGACCACCATTAAATCTATATTTTTACTGCGTCGTTTTTCCTCGGCAAACTTTAAGGTATATTCTGTTTCCGCCGCAAAACCAACTAATAAAGGCCTGGGCTTTAAATTCATTTGACTAACCGTCGCTAAGATATCAACCGTCGGCTTTAACTGCAAAACCAAACCCGCCGTTGCTTTTTTAATCTTTTGCGAAGCAGGATTGATAACCTGATAATCGGCTACGGCGGCCGTACTTATAAAAATCGAGTGTTGGTTTATTTCAGCTTGAACAGCCCGTAACATTTCAGCGGCTGTTTTCACCGCAACAAACCTTAACTTGCTAGGCGGCGTTAATGCAACCGGTCCGCTAATCAGTGTCACCTCAGCACCCGCTTCTACAGCTGCTTGCGCTAAAGCAAAACCCATTTTTCCTGAGCTACGATTGGATAAATAGCGCACCGGATCAATAGCCTCCTGGGTAGGGCCTGCCGTTATTAAAATTTTTTCCCCTTGTAAATAAGGTTTAATAAATACCTTGGATAAAGCTTCTGCTATCTCTAGCGGCTCTAACATTCGCCCTAAACCCACATCACCGCAAGCTTGACTCCCCTTTCCGGGGCCCAGAAACAAGTAACCTCTTTCCTTTAATTTATTCACGTTATCTTGTGTCGCACTATTGGACCACATCACTTGATTCATAGCCGGCGCTATCATAAATCGCGCAGTAGAGGCTAAACATAAAGCACTCAGCAATTCATCGGCAAAACCATTGGCTAATTTAGCGATAATATGTGCGCTTGCCGGCGCAATCAAAACACAATCAGGCCAACGGGCCAAATCAATGTGACGCATCGCCGCTTCGGCTTCTATATCCATTAACGATTCATAGACTTTGTGTTGCAAAACAGCTTGGAGTGCTAAGGGAGCTACAAAGGCTTTACCGCCTTGCGTTAACACAACCCGAACCTCATAATCTTGTTCTTTGAGTTTTCGAATTAACTCCGGGGTTTTATAGGCGGCAATACTACCCGTAATCCCTAATAAGATACGCTTTTTCATCGACTTAGAGAGAAGTAAAGGACGATAAAACGCATGATCATTTTTCTGTTTTTAAGTAATAATTATTTGTGTTCAAAAATATAAGCCCACTTGTAAGGTAATTGTATTACAGGTTTTCCCCGTTCCATTAATGGGAATAAGTGATTGGCCAATGGCGACATCGCTTACATTATAATCAATATCGTGGCGAAATTCTAAACTTTCGATAGTATCTTTCAAAATCGATGTGCTTACTGTGGCAATATAACGCTTTTTAGGAATCAATAAGGCTAATGCCTGCTGGGATTGGTCGTAACCCACGATAAGGGCACTTGGCTTTGTAAATACATTAAACTTATAAGCGAGCTCGGTATGAAACGCACTTGGCTTAGCCCCTTGGTTATCAAACGACAATACAGATTGCGCAAATGAACGACTCGCCGCCACATATTCACCCGTCAGACTAAATGCGCCCATGCTCCAAGTTGCACGCGCATCTAATCCCGGCACTGGGTTAAGTATTTCGGTCATATTGTTGGTCGCAAAGCCATCGAAATTGCCTGGGACTGAGGAGTTTCCGTTATGCTGCATACCTAGAGCATCGGCAATATTACGAATATAGCTAGCGGCCACATCGATATTCCATTTAGGCTTAGTAAATGTATAGTCAACATTAGCACCGTAATTATGAAGTCCATTATTATTGAGACTCGTTCGGCTAGGACCACTAAAGATAAAAGTAGCTAAATTTAAATTATTTTCAGCATTGAATTGTTTCGAAAAACCCAATGCAATCGCCCTGGCTTTGGTTCTTCCTAATGTCTTAGTAAATGGATCACTTACCATAGCTGAAGAATATTGGCCAAACGGTACATAAAATTGACCGATGCTTCCATACATAGGAAACTTCGATAAATTTCCAAAGGTTAAAAATCCTCGCTCTAAAAAAAGACGCGAATTATCGATACGTCTCGGCGACATATTCGGCAGAGCATTATCGTAAACAAAGGCCATTAAACCTGTCGTCCACTGATTAACTAAGATTTCGGTATCCAACTCGATACCGGTTAAATCAATATCAGTCGCGGCATTATTTTGGAAATTGTTGGCATGATTGGTATGAAAAATTTGTGCCTCTATCTTTCCACTGAGATTAACTACCGGGGTATTTGGGAAAGAATAACAATTTTGTCGCAAGTAATTGAAGATTTGCTGCTGTTGCTGTAATAAATAAAGATCTTCATTGACATAAGGCTGATTGACTATTAAGTCAGAGGCATTAAATTCTGAGTTAATCCCTATGTAAGGTGAACTAATAACCGGCGTGCCGACAATAAAAATAGGGTGATCCGAAGGCGAGATTAAGCGCTCATCTGAGCGCATCGGAATAGCGCTTGGTTTTGTTTGTTTTTGCCGGCGCGCCGCTAATTGCCTCTGGACACGCTGTAATTGCGACTCTAAAGCCTGCGTTCGTTTTGACAAACTCCTAACAAGCTGATTATTGCTACCAGATGGGATGCTTTCGTCCGCTAAAGCAAGCTCTCCTAGTAAACTCAATCCACAAACACCGGCCACCAGCGCCATAAATTTAGAGCGGTTACTTAGCATAAAAACACCTTATTATTGAAATAAGCGAATTAGGGAGCTTATTTAACAAAATAAGAAAGCTTAATGCAAGTTGATTTTGCGATTCGCCCTATTTAGCACGTATTCTATCCAAATTAGCTTTGATAAATATTTAAATATTGGTTTACAGCAAATTTTTAGTCGCTAAAAATTAAATCGCTAATTTTTATTCTCTCGCCAGCGCGTGGCTAAGATATTTAACCATTCTACAAATACAGAAAAAGCAATCGCAAAATAGAGATAAGCCCTTGGGACATGCAAACCAAAACCATCGGCAATTAACACTAACCCTATTAATAATAAAAAACTCAAACCCAGGATCTTTAAATTGGGATAGGTATTAATAAAATGACTCAGCGGTCCACTTGCCCAGATCATCAATGCAATGGCGGTGATAATCGCTAAAGCCATCACAATAAATTCTTGCGCCATTCCTACCGCCGTTATCACACTATCTAATGAAAAAATAATATCTAACAACATAATTTGGATAATAACGGCTGAAAATCGTGAATATTGGCGCAATTTACTGGTTTTTTCCCTACTCGCCACACTGACATTAAAGTGAAGTTCACTGGTCCCTTTGCTGAGTAAAAATAAACCGCCTAAGATTAAAATCAAATCGCGCCCTGAAAAGGCATGACCTGCCCAGATAAAAAGAGGTTGGGTAAATCGTGTCATCCAAGCTATCGTTGCGAGTAAAAGCAAACGGGTTAAACATGCCAATAACAAACCAAATTGGCGCGCTAAGCGTTGCTCCGATCGAGCGAGTCTATTGGTCACTAAGGAAATAAAAACTAAATTATCAATCCCTAGCACAATTTCTAATGCGGTCAAGCTCACTAAGCTTATCCAAACCGCAGGAGAAAAAAATAATGCCCACATAGTAACCCTTAATAAATCTTTTTAGCAATTAGGCAAGGTAAAATAAATCCATCACAAAAGTGAGGCTCTAAGCGCTTCAAATTTAATAGTTATTCAGTAAACCTTGCTAAAACCGCTTTCCACAAAGCAACATTAGAACATAGATTTTTTAACTTAGCATAAAAAAGCCCGCTTTCGCGGGCTTAATGTTTTGCTTAACTTTTAAGCAGCAATTGTACTTTAAGCAAACTTAATACTGGCTCGTAATTGACCTACGGTTGATTTATTACCGGTACCGCCTATGGAGATCGGGGAATTAATCGGTAATACACGCGTCGGTGCCACCACATTCCGGAAAGTACTTTCTCCAAAGGTGTAATCGCGATCTTGGAATACCGCCACACCGAGATCGAACCATTTGGCAAAATTAACCATGTAATCGACGTAATAACGTTGCTTAGGTAAAAAAGTGGCCAAGTGTGCTGTTCCTTGGTAACCAATCGCAACCCGCGATTGATGCGCCATAACCGGGAATGTTAAACCCGCTTCTAAACCCCATAGACTAGCACGAGACCCTAAATATTTTGGTTTATTAATGATGACTTGAAAACCGGGACTGGAATTACCACTCATAAATAGCGGGCTCGCTACACTGCGCGTTATATCGACATAGTGACCATTCGCATCAAAGGGCCCAACCGTCACCTCGGCATTCAGATCCCAAGCTGGCATTTTTTGCGGGGGTAAACCCGGGGTCATCGTTCCTTCCAGGAATGAATTAAAATAGTAGGAAGTTAAGAAGTTTGAATCAGCAATGTTGGCGATATAACCGGCATCCACATTAAACTTACTGTTAGAACGATTAAATTGATAGCCTAAATCCACACCGCCGTTTTGGATGCGATGCACCGTGCCCCCGTCAGATATCTTAGGATTACCGGCAAAGGTATACAAGGAACCATAGAGGCCGTTTGGCATAATAAAGCCTAATTGAGCCACCGGTGCATTGATTTGGGTCATCAATTGCGTTGGATTTTCAGCCACTACAAAACCATAAGGGTCGTATTGACCAAAGGGCACATACTCTTTACCCACTCTAAAGTAGAGTGGTGAAACCTTAAAGTTACTGATCGTTGCATAGGCGGTATCTATTGTCGTCGTGTTGAGCGGTTGATAGAGAATTAGTGAGTTCGGAATCACATAAGCGCCGACGGAGCCTGCCGCGGGCGTCATTGAGGTATACACCATCGACATAGCGGCCGTTACCCAGTTGTTGACTCGGGCATCAATAAACAAATTGGCGTTATTGAGTAATAAATTACTGACTCGACCCTGAGTTGCAACCATTAAAGAATTAAATGGTGCGGAAGTGGTACTGATATTTAAGGGAAGCTGTGTGTTAAAGTTTGGATTAACTACCCAAAATTGTGGCGGTCGATTGGCTAAATATACATCGGTATTCATCCAACCACTGACATTGATTCGACAGGTCCAACCACAAGGCTGATCAAAACCGCCCGGTTGATTCTGATTTAACACCATGTCCACTTTGTTGACTTGATCCCGCATCACATCCAATTGATAGGAGGTATCCATCATCGCTTGCGCAGCTAACACTGACCCACCAAACCCTAAACCTAGTAACGAAGCAACGATTGTCTTGAGTTTCATCCTAAACTATCTCCTTGTAGAA
>CAZSWN010000029.1:0-7192 GCA_964611135.1 uncultured Coxiellaceae bacterium
ATATGGGTGATGTGATGGGTGATCTGAATCGTCGCCGCGGTATCTTGCAGGGAATGGAAGATTTACCGGCTGGAGGCGGAAAAATGATACGTGCCGAAGTTCCACTTTCTGAGATGTTTGGTTATGCCACTGATTTACGTTCAGCAACTCAAGGGCGAGCTACTTATACGATGGAGTTTGGTAAATATAACGAGGCTCCCGCAAATGTTGCGGACGGTGTAATTCGTAAAAAAGAGAGTAATTAATAGTTATTGAGGTAAAAATTATGGCCGTTGGAAAGTTTGTACGAAATAAGCCCCACTTAAATGTAGGAACTATAGGCCACGTTGACCATGGCAAGACCACATTGACGGCGGCTATTACGAAATGTATGGCCGAGAAATTCGGTGGCGAAGCGATTGCTTTTGACAAAATTGATAAAGCACCTGAAGAAAAGGCACGTGGTATTACCATTTCCACTTCACATGTGGAATATGAAAGTGATAAACGTCACTATGCCCACGTAGACTGTCCTGGCCACGCCGATTATGTCAAAAATATGATAACCGGTGCGGCGCAAATGGATGGTGCGATACTCGTGGTCAGTGCCGCAGATGGTCCTATGCCACAAACGCGAGAACATATTTTATTAGCTCGACAAGTCGGGGTGCCTAATATTGTAGTGTTTATGAATAAATGTGACATGGTTGATGATGCCGAATTATTAGATTTAGTCGAAATGGAAATTAGAGAGTTGCTCTCAAAATATGAATTTCCCGGTGATGATGTTCCCATTATCCGCGGGTCCGCTAAAAAAGCGTTAGAAGGTGACTGTGAAGGTGGTGGTGTATTTGCATTGGTGAAGGCGATGGACGAGTATTATCCAGAACCTGTGCGCGAAACTGATAAACCATTTTTAATGCCCATTGAAGATGTGTTCACTATTTCAGGTCGAGGAACGGTGGTCACAGGCCGTGTCGAACGTGGAATTATTAAAGTAGGTGAACCTGTGCAGGTAGTTGGTCTAAAAGCAGTGCAAGATACCTCGGTAACCGGTGTGGAAATGTTCCGTAAGTTACTTGATCAAGGTGAAGCGGGTGATAACATCGGTGCATTGATTCGTGGATTAAAGCGAGAAGACGTTGAGCGGGGTCAAGTACTCGCAAAACCAGGCACGGTGGAAGCATATGTTGAATTTGAAGCCGAGATTTATGTGTTGACCAAGGAAGAAGGGGGCCGTCATACCGCATTTATGAATAACTATAAACCACAATTTTATTTTAGAACCACTGATGTGACTGGAACGATTAAATTACCCGAAGGTTCTGAAATGGTGATGCCAGGCGATAACGTTAAAATTACCGTAACACTTATGAATGATTACGGTGTTGCGATGGAAAAAGGTTTACGTTTTGCAATTCGTGAAGGCGGAAAAACAGTAGGTTCCGGTGTTGTTTCTAATCTCCTTAAAAAAGGTAAAAAGGCCTAATAGGTCGGTAGGAATTTATTATGTCTTTAAAAAGTCAAGATTTTCGTATTTTGCTTCACGCATTCGATCATCGCTTAATCGATAAGGCGACTGAAAAAATTGTAACTTCACTAAAGCGTACAGGCGCTATTATTTGTCCTATTCCTTTACCGACTAGGATTAAGAAACTTACTATTTTGACATCGCCGCATGTGGATAAAGATGCGCGTGATCAATATGAAATACGTACACATAAACGATTGATAGATGTTTATGCGTCGACGGATAAAACCGCGGATGCCCTCAAAAGGCTTGATGATTTACCTTCCGAGGTTAATATCGAACTAAGAACGATGGGTATCGATAAAAAAGAGAAGAGCGATAAGAAAGATAAGTAATTCCTTAAAATGCTAACGAGAGTGAAGGTATTTAGTTATGACGATGGGTTTAATAGGTCGAAAATGTGGGATGACACAAATATATGCTGAAAATGGCTCGGCTATTCCTGTTACACTCATTGAAATATTGCCTAATCGAGTGGTTCAAATAAAAACCAAGGAACGTGATGGGTACGAGTCTATTCAAGTAACTACCGATAAAAAATCGGCTTCGCGCTTAACAAAAGGCGAAGCTGGTCATTTTGCTAAAGCAAATGTTGAACCCGGTAAAGGGCTTTGGGAGTTTCGACTGGATGAAGAAGATGATCGTGAGTTTATTAAAGAATTAGCTTTAGGAAAAGAAATTAGCCTAGATAATTTCTTTAAACTAGGCGAGTGGGTTGACGTAACGGGTACAAATAAGGGTAAAGGTTTTGCGGGTGTTATTAAGCGATACCACTTTTCCACTCAAGATGCCACGCATGGTAACTCGCTTTCGCATCGTGCCCCAGGATCTATTGGCCAACGTCAGTCTCCGGGTCGTGTTTTTAAAGGCAAGAAGATGTGTGGACAATTAGGTAACCATCGTTGCACTATTCAGTCTTTAGAGATTGTAAAGCTTGAACCTGAGCGAAATTTGCTACTTATTAAAGGAGCTGTTCCGGGCGCGCCAGGAGGTCAGGTTATCGTAAGACCGGCAGTAAGAAAGAAAAATAAACGCAACAAAGCTTAATCTCAACTATAGAGATTGGTTTGAATTATAAATTTTTGGAATCGCTTTATGCAAGTGGCTTTAGTAACAAAAAATGGCTCGAATCAGGAACTTCAATTGTCGGAAGCGGTTTTCGCTTGTCGTTTTAATGAACCTTTAGTGCATCAGGTTGTTACCGCTTATTTAGCCGGTGGACGACAAGGAACACGCGCACAAAAAAATCGTTCAGCCGTGAGCGGCGGTGGAAAAAAACCCTGGAAACAAAAAGGAATGGGGCGCGCACGAGCAGGTACTATTCGTAGTCCGCTTTGGCGTAGTGGGGGAGTTACTTTTGCGGCGAGCACACAAGATTTCTCACAAAAAGTGAATAAAAAAATGTATCGCGCCGCTATGCGATCGATATGTTCAGAATTATTACGTCAAGAACGATTTCTGGTGGTAGACTCCTTTGAGATTGACCAGGCGAAAACACGTGATCTGATAGCCAAGCTACAAGCGCTCAATATAACGCAGAAGGTCCTTATCATTCTTGAAGAGATTAACCAAACTATTTATTTAGCCGCGCGAAATATTCATCGCGTTGAATTAACGGATGTAGAGGCGATTAATCCGGTTAACTTAATTAATCATGAAAAGATATTAGTAACAGCGCCTGCTTTAAAACAAATTGAGGAGCTTTTAGCCTAATGAACATTGTCCTAACCAAACAACAGCAGCGCCGATTTAAGCTGATAGAAAAGCCACATTTGTCTGAAAAGTCTACTCGCTTAGCGGATAAGCATCGGCAATTTGTTTTTAAAGTCTTAAAAGACGCGAGTAAACCGGAGATTAAACAAGCTGTAGAATCTTTGTTTAATGTCAAAGTAGATGCCGTTCAACTTTTGAATGTAAAAGCTAAGCGCCGTCGCTTCAAGCAAGCTGAAGGCCAGTTAAAGGGTTGGAAGAAGGCGTATGTTAGTTTGAAAGAAGGCCACGACATTGATTTTACCGGAACAAAATAGAGAGAAATAAGTATTATGCCTAGTAAAAAAGCCAATCCTACCTCGCCAGGTCGTCGCTTTGTTGTTCAGATCTCAAAAGCTGGCCTACATAAAGGCAAGCCACACAGTAATTTATTAGCGCCGAAGCCTAAAAAAGGCGGGCGCAATAACCGAGGAAGGATTACAACGCGTCACCAAGGTGGTGGCCATAAACAATTATATCGTTTAATTGATTTTAAACGTGATAAGGAAGGTATCATTGGCCGTGCGGAAAGAATAGAATACGATCCTAATCGTACTGCGCACATCGCGTTGATTCTCTATCCGGATGGAGAGCGGCGATATATTTTGGCACCGAATGATTTTAAAGTAGGCATGCAGGTCTCAGCGGGTCCAGAAGCTATGATTCGGCCAGGTAATGCCTTGCCATTACGCAATATACCCGTGGGTACAGTTTTACATGCCATAGAGCTAA
The DNA here is from genome assembly GCA_964611135.1 of uncultured Coxiellaceae bacterium. Taxonomy (GTDB): domain Bacteria; phylum Pseudomonadota; class Gammaproteobacteria; order Diplorickettsiales; family Diplorickettsiaceae; genus Aquirickettsiella. The sequence goes on from CAZSWN010000029.1 coordinate 3,992, forward strand.
AACCTGGTAAAGGTGCACAGTTAGCACGTAGTGCAGGCGCCTATGTACAACTCATTGCACGAGAGGGAGATTATGCTACTATACGCCTGCGTTCGGGTGAGCTAAGAAAGGTTCCTGTCGAATGTAAAGCAAGTATCGGTGTTGTGAGTAATAATGACCATAATTTGCGTTCTTTAGGCAAAGCAGGCGCATCACGTTCGAGGTGTTGCGATGAATCCAGTTGACCACCCTCACGGTGGTGGTGAAGGTAAAACTTCCGGTGGTCGCCATCCCGTCAGCCCTTGGGGGGTTCCGACCAAGGGTTATAAAACCCGTCGAAATAAACGTAATGGAAAAATGATAGTACAGCGACGCAAAAAGAAATAATTTAATTTAATGAGGTGATCCAAGTGCCACGCTCAGTAAAAAAAGGTCCATTTATTCATGGACATTTGATTAAGAAAGTTAATACAACGCAGGCAGCTAGTGTTAAACGGCCCATTAAAACATGGTCGCGTAGCTCTATGGTTTTACCTGAAATGATAGGCTTAACGATAGCAGTTCATAATGGCCGTGATTTTGTGCCTATCTATATTACTGAAAATATGATAGGTCATAAATTAGGAGAGTTTTCTATAACGCGAACTTTTCGTAGTCATAGAGCCGCCGACAAAAAGGCCAAAGGCGCCGATGAAAAAAAATAGTTAAAGGGGTATAGAAAGTGGAAGTTGCTGCACATTTAAAATACGCGAGATTGTCACCGCAAAAGTGTCGTTTAGTAGCGGATCAAGTACGCGGGCTGAGCGTGGAGAAGGCATTGCAAGTATTAACTTATAGCGTTAAAAAAAATGCCAAGGTTATAAAAAAGGTTTTAGAATCCGCCGTGGCTAATGCAGAACACAATGCGGGGGCTGATGTCGATTTACTGAAAGTGAAGACTATTTTTGTTGATCAAGGTCCTACTTTAAAACGTATGCATGCAAGAGCCAAAGGGCGAAGTAATCGCATATTAAAACCTACATGCCATATTACGGTGAAGGTTTCAGATGATAATGGGGAGAAAAGCTAATTATGGGCCATAAGGTAAATCCTGTTGGAATTCGTTTAGGTATTACCCGAACATCGACAGCAAGGTGGTATGCAAAAAAATCGCGCGAATATGCGGACAATCTCCATAGTGATTTGAAAGCGCGAGCAATGATTGGTAAGGCTTTATTGCAAGCCGGCGTATCATCTATACATATAGAAAGATTTGCTCGGAATGCAAAAATTACTATTTATGTCGCAAGACCGGGCGTAGTGATTGGAAAAAAAGGTGAATACATTGATCGTCTAAGGGAAAAATTAGAAAAGCTTATGCTAGTCCCTGTTCGCCTTTCGGTGGTTGAGGTTAAAAAACCTGAATTGGATGCGAAGTTGGTCGCGGAAAACATTGCGCAACAGTTGGAACGTCGAGTCATGTTTCGCCGCGCTATGAAACGAGCAGTTCAAACAGCATTACGTTTAGGTGCACTTGGAATTAAAATTAATGTCTCTGGCCGTTTAGGTGGCGCAGAGATTGCGCGAAGCGAGCGTTATCAAGAAGGAAGCGTACCGTTACATACTTTTCGTGCCGATATTGATTATAGTTTAGCTGAAGCGCAAACCACTTATGGAAAATTAGGGGTGAAGGTATGGATTTATAAAGGTGAAGTTTTTGATAGGTCTCAAATTTCTAATTTAGAAACGACAGAATCTAAGACGCAATACCTTGATGATCGAAATCAAAAGCATTATAGTCGCAGACGTCAATCCAGCGCTAAGCCTATTCATGTGAATAAAGAATTTGTTGAAGCGACTACGCGTTAAAATATTATTAAAGAATAGATAAAAATTGGGAATAGATTATGTTGCAACCCAAGCGAACAAAATATCGTAAGCAGTTTAAAGGGCGAAACCGCGGTATTGCTACACGGGGTACCGAAGTAAGTTTTGGCCAGTATGGCTTAAAAGCAACAGCGGCGGGATTTATTACATCCCGACAAATTGAAGCAGCACGCCGTGCTTTAACGCGTCACATTAAACGAGGCGGTAAGGTTTGGATCCGAATATTTCCAGATAAACCAATTACTAAAAAGCCTTTAGAAGTACGTCAAGGGAAAGGAAAGGGAAGCGTTGAGTATTGGGTGGCAGTTATTCAACCCGGGCGTGTTTTATTCGAAATGGAAGGTATATCTGCAGATACTGCTAAGGTTGCTTTAAAATTAGCCGCTGCGAAATTACCTATGACTACTAATTTTGTTACGCGGACGGTACTTTAATGAAAACAAAACAATTGCGAGGGTTATCTGTAGAATCACTTAAGGATGAGATAGCGCACATGGGACGCGAACAATTTAATTTAAAGTTACAGCATGCAACGCGTCAATTAACTGCGACACACAGACTAAAAGCAGTTAGACGTACGTTAGCAAGATCATTAACCATTTTAAACGAAAAAATAGGCCAGAAAGTATGAGCCAAGTTAGTAAAGTCAATCGTACCTTAGTCGGGCGGGTAATCAGTAATAAGATGGATAAAACCATTAATGTTGCGATAGAACGCAAGCTAAAACATCCGAAATATGGAAAATATTTAAAGCGCAGTAGTAAAATACTGGCGCATGACCCTGAAAATCAATGCCATGAAGGGGATACCGTTCTTATTCAAGAAGGGCGGCCTGTTTCAAAGCGTAAAGCGTGGACATTGGTAAAAGTAATGCTTAAAACCTTAACTCAGCAAACCGTTGCTGAGGAAACATTAGGATAGGGGAAGCGCTATGATACAAATGCAAACAGAGCTTGAAGTGGCAGATAATAGCGGTGCACGTCGTGTTATGTGTATAAAAGTATTGGGTGGATCAAAGCGTCGTTACGCCGGTGTAGGGGATGTCGTTAGAATCAGCGTTAAAGATGCGGTTCCGCGTGGGAAAGTGAAAAAAGGAGAGGTTTGTCATGCCGTGGTAGTGCGCACTAAAAAAGGTGTCCGCAGGCAAGACGGTAGTGTTTTACGTTTTGATAGCAATGCGGTTATTTTATTAACACCACAGTTGCAACCCTTAGGCACGCGAGTTTTTGGTCCTGTTCCAAGGGAGCTACGTACTGAACGCTTTATGAAAATTATCTCATTAGCCTCCGAAGTATTATAAGGTAGATTATTGACATGCGTAAAATTAGAAAAGGGGATACGGTCATAGCCTTAACA
>CAZSWN010000029.1:7202-7571 GCA_964611135.1 uncultured Coxiellaceae bacterium
TACTGCAGATTGTTGTGGCTAAAAACAAGGCGTGCGTGGAAGGGGTTAACTTAGTTAAAAAACATGTTAAACCGAATCCACAAAAAGGAGTTACCGGTGGGATAGTAACGCAAGAAGCGCCTATTAATTTAACTAATCTTGCCTTGTACAATCCGATGACAAAAAAAGGTGAAAAAGTAGGGATTAAGATTTTAGCAGATGGAAAACCAGTTCGTATTTTTAAATCCAGCGGTGAGCTGGTTGATATCTAATAATTAGGTGAGATTTGATGGCAAGGTTAAAAAAGCATTATTTAAAGACAGTTATGTCACAATTAAAGCAAGAATTTGCTTGTAAGGACATCTAGGAATTGCCGAATCCTTTTCGGCA
>CAZSWN010000029.1:7581-19426 GCA_964611135.1 uncultured Coxiellaceae bacterium
AGTTCCGCGTATCACAAAAATTACACTCAATATGGGCGTAGGAGAAGCAGCGGCTAATAAGAAAATTATAGATTCCGCGGCAGCCGATATGATGTTGATTGCAGCACAAAAGCCAATTATAACTAAAGCAAAAAAATCAAATGCGGGTTTTAAAATCCGTGAAGAATGGCCTATTGGTTGTAAAGTGACACTACGTAAAAATCGTATGTACGAGTTTTTAGATCGATTGGTGAGCGTGGCAATACCTAGGATTCGTGATTTTCGTGGATTTAGTCCTCGCTCGTTCGATGGACGCGGTAATTATAGTTTGGGCATACGTGAGCAAATCGTTTTTCCTGAAATTAAGTACGACACGATAGATGCTATTCGTGGAATGGATATCACTATTACCACTACGGCAAAGACTGATAAAGAAGGGCGGGCTTTATTGGCGGCATTTGATTTTCCGTTTAAAGAGAATTAATACTTATGGCAAAGAAAAGTGTAATTATGCGCCAAAAAAAGCGCGAACTTATTGTAAAGAAATATGCGCTAAGGCGTGCCGAGCTAAAGGAAATTATATATAGCGTTAAGGCATCGGATGAAGATAAATGGTTAGCGCAGCAAAAAATACAATTACTTCCACGTGATTCTTCGCCGGTGCGGTTACGAAATCGTTGCCGTTTAACAGGCCGTCCACGAGGAGTTTATCGTCACTTTGGATTGTCTCGAAATATGCTTCGGCTTTACGCGATGAAAGGCGAGCTGCCTGGATTAGTTAAGTCGAGTTGGTAAGGTAAAAAATATGAGTATGCAAGATCCTATCGCAGATATGCTCTGCCGAATAAAAAATGCGCAAGCCATAGAGAAACCGACGGTTACTATGCCTTCATCTAAAATAAAATTAGCGATTGCAAAATTATTAAAAGAAGAAGGTTATATATCAGATTTTCAATGCGAAGAAGTAAATTCGCATTCTTCGTTAACGTTATTTTTAAAATATTATCTCGATAAACCCGTTATTGCCTCGTTAAAACGGGTTAGCCGTCCAGGGCTAAGGATTTATCGTTCGGCGACTGATTTACCTAAGGTAGTCGCCGGTCTAGGGGTCGCTATTATTTCTACTTCAAAAGGCTTGATGACGGATAGAGCGGCACGGGCTTTAGGTCAAGGCGGCGAAGTTATTGCTATCGTTGAATAAACGTAAGAAAAGGTTAGTATGTCAAGAGTTGCAAAAAATCCAATAAGCTTCGGCGATGCGCAAATCACCCTAGATGGTGAAACCTTAGTTGTCAAAGGCAGTAAAGGCGTATTAAATTTTAAGCTGGCTAAGCGGGTAAATGTTGAAATGCGTGATAAAGCATTACAAGTTAGTCCGGCGGATGATAGCACTGAAGCAGATGCCTTAGCCGGTACTACGCGTGCCAATCTTGCGAATGCTATTGTGGGTGTTGTGCAAGGATTTAAAAAGGTATTGCAATTGGTAGGGGTTGGTTATCGTGCCAATGTACAAGGTAGAAAAATACACCTAACCTTAGGTTACTCGCATCCGGTTATTTACGATATTCCTGAAGGTATTAGCATAGAAACAACGACCCCCACAGAAATTGTGATTCAAGGTGCCGATCGACAATTAGTAGGGCAAGTAGCCGCAGAGATACGTCGATATCGTCCGCCTGAACCTTATAAAGGGAAAGGTGTTCGTTATGCAGATGAACGCATCAAATTAAAAGAAACTAAGAAAAAATAGTTATTTAGAGGTAGGCATGTTAGACAAGAAGTTAAAGCGAAAACGTAGGGCAACAAAGACCCGTGCTAAGATACGCCAGCTCGGTGTTCCTCGTCTTTGTGTGGGACGCACCGCTAAGCATATTTATGCACAAATTATCGTTTCGGCAGAAAAGGGTGACAAAGTATTGGCGAGTGCTTCTACGCTGGATAAAGAAATCAAGACCCTAGGTAGTTTTGCAAATAATATAAAATCAGCGACAGTGATAGGTGATTTTATCGCCAAGAGAGCATTAGCGGCTGGAATTAAGCAAGTTGCTTTTGATCGTTCAGGGTTTAAGTATCATGGTTGTATTAAGGCATTGGCAGAGGCAGCCCGGGAAGCCGGCTTGCCCTTTTAATTAAAAGGTTATTCATCGATGAGTTTTGATCAATCAACAAAAAGTGATGGCTTGCAAGAAAAGTTAATTGCAGTGAATCGTCACGCTAAAGTCGTCAAAGGCGGTCGTATTTTTAGCTTTGCAGCAGGTGTTGTTGTAGGCGATGGCAAAGGCCGAATTGGATTTAGTAAACGCCCGGCAAGGGAAGTTTCTGTCGCGATGCAAAAGGCCTTAGAAAAGGCACGTCGTGATATGCTTTATATTGAGCTGAATAATCACACAGTCTTTCACAGGTTAGAAGGCCGTCATGGTGCGACTAAAGTAATTATACTTCCTGCGGTAGAGGGTACCGGTATTATTGCCGGAGGTCCTATGCGGGCTATTTTTGAAGTGGTGGGCATTAAAAATGTGATTGCCAAGATTATCGGTTCATCCAATCGAATTAATGTGGTTCGTGCTACCTTAAAGGCATTGTCGAGCATGTCAACACCCGAAATGATTGCCGATAAGCGCGGGAAATCAATTAAAGAAATTTACGAATAAATTAGGTAGTGTGATATGTCAGACAAAAAATTGAGATTAACCCTTCTACGTAGTATTTCGGGTCGTTTACCCCATCATACGGCGACGGTACTTTCATTAGGGCTAAAGCGTTTAAATCAGGTCGTTGAAGTGAAGGACAATCTACCGATGCGTGGAATGATTGATCAAGTATCTTACTTATTAAAAGTAGAGGAAATTTAACGATGTATCTTAATACATTAAAACCCGCTCCGGATTCGAAATCACCTAAAAAGCGCGTAGGAAGAGGGATAGGCTCTGGTTTAGGAAAAACCTGTGGGCGTGGTCATAAAGGCCAACGAGCGCGTGCGGGTGGTTTCCATAAATTAGGTTTTGAAGGGGGACAAACACCTTTACAACGTCGATTACCTAAATTTGGGTTTACTGCACTTAAATCTGTTTCACGGCAAGTATTGCGCATTGATGTTTTAAATAAGCTCGATGTCGATATCATCGATATACAAGTTTTAAAGGATAATCGTCTGATTCCATCTTTGACTAAAGAAGTTAAATTGATCGCAACAGGCAAGCTGGAAAAACCCGTCTCCGTAAGAGGATTAATGTTAAGCAAGGGGGCTGAGGCTTTAATTAAAGCCGCCGGTGGCCGCGTTGAGGCCTAATTAAAATGGACAAAGTGAATCCTCCTGCCGCTTTGCTAAAAGGACGTACGCAAGGTAGTGGTTTTAGCGAGCTTAAACAGCGTTTATTGTTTGTGTTATTGGCGCTGGTTATTTACCGCATTGGGGCACATATCCCTGTTCCAGGTTTAGATCCACATCGATTAGCGGATTTATTTAGTCACCAAAGCAATAGCCTATTAGGGCTTTTTAATATGTTTTCGGGTGGGGCGCTTTCCCGCTTTACCGTTTTTGCTCTAGGCCTTTTACCGTATATTTCAGTTTCCATCATTGTGCAGCTCTTAACGGCCGTGACACCCGCGCTGGAAGAGCTTAAAAAGGAAGGTGAAGCAGGCCGTCGTAAGCTTAACCAATATACCCGTTACGGCACAGCGCTGTTAGCTTTAGTTCAAGCGGTGGGTATGGCTAAATGGTTAGTGGGGAATAACGTTGTTTTAAATCCAGGGTTCTTTTTTTATTTTGTTGCTGCATTAACCTTAGTAACAGGAACCTTATTTTTAATGTGGTTAGGTGAGCAAATTACCGAGCATGGGATAGGTAATGGGATTTCATTAATTATCTTTTCTGGAATAGTTTCAGGACTTCCCGTTGCTATTGCTAAATCATTAGAGCAATTTAGACAAGGGCAAATTGAATTTTTAACATTATTCTGTATTTTAGCGCTTGTCGTATTTGTTACCGCATTTGTGGTATTTATGGAGCGCGGCCAGCGACGTATTACGGTTAATTATCCGCAACGTCAGCAGGGTAGAAAAATTTACAGTGCACAAACTAGCCATTTGCCCTTAAAAATTAATATGGCGGGCGTTATCCCTCCTATATTTGCTTCTAGTATCATGATGTTGCCAGGTACTTTTGCTAATTGGTTTGCTAATGTAAAAGGTATGGGCTGGCTTAGTAAGCTTAGCTTTTTCTTATCACCCGGGCAGCCGCTTTATATCTTGCTATTTGCTGCCGCTATAGTATTCTTTTCCTTTTTTTATACCGCCCTTGTTTTTAATCCTAGGGAAACGGCGGATAATTTAAAGAAATCAGGTGCCTTTATTCCAGGTATTAGGCCAGGGGAGCAAAGTGCACGTTATATTGATGCCACCATGACCAGGCTCACTTTAATAGGCTGTATCTACCTGGTGTTGGTTGCTTTATTACCTGAATTTATGATATTTACTTGGCATGTCCCTTTTTATTTTGGGGGCACTTCCTTGTTAATTATTGTTGTGGTCATCATGGATTTTATGGTCCAGGTGCAGTCCTTATTGATGTCGCATCAGTATGAATCTTTACTTAAAAAGGCCAATTTGAAAGGTTTGTCAGGTGGGCCCGGGTAAACGCCTATTAGTTGCTTGATTCGTAAACGCCCCATTTAATTATTATTAGGCTGTATTTTAGCCTTGTAGCTAAGGGCGCCGATGAAAGAGCCAGGCTTAACGTAGTATAAAGTGCTTGAATTATAGAGGTTGTTATGAAAGTTAGAGCGTCCATTAAAAAAATATGTCGAAATTGTAAGCTTATTAAGCGCAAAGGTAAATTGCGAGTCATCTGTTCAGCTGAGGCTCGCCACAAGCAGCGTCAAGGTTAGTTGGCTTGATTTTATTCTGGATATCTGGGCAAACGAGACTTATGTGTTTCTTTGCTGGTTATCGAGTTAGAATTTAGCTGAATTAGTAGATTTTAGCGTGAGTGTTATTGATTTTTGGTCAGGAGTGAGCTACCCTACTGCGCCTTCTGAGATATCTTAAATTTAAGGGTTTGGAGTGAAAAATGGCTAGAATAGCCGGTGTTAATATACCAATAAATAAACATGTCGTCATAGGCTTAACGGCTATCTATGGTGTCGGCCGTTCTCGTGCTCGTAAAATATGCCAAAATTTGGATATTTTACCTGAGACTAAAGTGAAGGATCTTTTAGACGCGCAGCTTGATGCGATACGTCAACAGATACTTAGCTATAAAGTAGAAGGTGATTTACGACGAGAAGTTTCTATTAGTATTAAGCGTTTAATGGATTTAGGTTGCTATAGAGGAATAAGGCATCGGCGTGGTTTACCGGTGCGTGGCCAACGTACTCGTACTAATGCGCGTACACGTAAGGGCCCTCGTAAGATGATTCGTAAGGATTAAGAGGCGCATGTTATTAATATAAATGTATAAAGGGTAGGTATTGACTAATATGACAGATTATAACTCGCATGCTTCTCAACCATTGACTATGGCCGATAAAGCCTTAGCGGGGGCACATCGTAAGCGTAAGGAAATTATCCCTGATGCGATAGTGCATCTGAGTACCTCATTTAACAATACGATTATTTGCATTCGTAAGGGTGGGGATACCTTAGGTATCTCTTCTGCTGGGGCGTGTGACTTTAAAGGCACTAAAAAAGGGACTGCTTTTGCGGCGCGGGTTGCTTTCGAAAAAGCAATAGAAAAAGCGTGTGATAAATACAGAGCTAAATATAAACATAATTTAGGCCGTGTTGAAGTTAGAATAAAAGGACCTGGCCAAGGGTCCGAACAGGCCATTATGGCACTCAAGAATAAAGATATAGAGGTCACCCAGATTCTCAATGTGACGGGTGTCCCACATAATGGTTGCCGACCTCCTAAGCGTCGTCGCGTATAGAATAAATTAATCATGGGGAGTAATAGATTTAATGGCTAGATACCGAGGTCCTACTTGTAAGTTAGCACGCCGACTGGGAACTGATTTACAGTTAAAAAGCGGCATACGTGCACTCGATAGCAAATGTAAGTTAGCTACGCCTCCTGGTATGCATGGCGTTAAACGTGGAAGACTATCTGAATTTGGTGTTTTATTTCGTCAAAAGCAATTAATTCGACGTACTTACGGTGTGCTTGAAAGACAGTTTCGGCTTTATTATGCGAAAGCATCTAAGCGCAAAGGGATTACCGGCGAGAATTTATTAAAATTATTGGAATGCCGTTTAGACAACGTTATTTTTCGTATGGGCTTTTCTGCGACACGCGCAGAGGCAAGACAGTTAGTTTCACACCGTTCAATCAAAGTGAATGGACACATTGTGAATATCCCTTCTTATCAGGTTAAGGTAGGGGATGTTATTGAGATTAAAGAAAAAAGTAAGGCGCAAACTCGCATTCAAGCGGCACTAGAACTCGCGAAGCAAAAACCTCAGCCTAGCTGGATAGATGTGGATTCCACTAAATTACAAGGACTTGTAAAGTTAATTCCTGAGCGTAGCGAATTGCCTTTAGAATTTAATGAGAATCTAGTCGTTGAGTATTACTCTAAGTAAGAAGGTAGCCCATGTCGACGAATGTTAAGAAGTTTTTAACCCCACAAACCATCGAAGTTCAAACTATCTCGCCAAATAGGGCTATGATCACATTACAGCCTTTTGAAGCTGGATTTGGCCATACCTTGGGAAATGCGCTACGTCGTATATTGCTATCTTCTATGCCAGGTTGTGCGGTTGTTGAAGCAAAAATTGAAGGTGTGCTCCATGAATACAGTAGTTTAGAAGGAGTACAAGAAGATATTATCGATATTTTACTAAACCTAAAAGGTATTGCGTTCATCTTGCATGATAAAGAGGAAGTAACGCTTGAACTGGCAAAAAATACCGTAGGGCCCGTTTGTGCCGGTGATATTACTTTGCCTCATGATGTAGAGGTTAAAAATCCTGATTATGTGATTGCCCATTTGACAAAACCTAAAGAATTTAAAATGACGCTTAAAGTAGTAAGAGGACGCGGCTATCAACCCGCTTCACTACGTAAGACCAGTGAAGAATATGTGAGTGAAGTAGGTAGTTTACAACTTGATGCGCGTTTTAATCCTATTTTACGGGCTACTTATGCGGTTGAAAATGCGCGAGTAGAGCAACGTACTGACCTTGACAAGTTAGTGATCGATCTAGAAACTAACGGTACTATTGAACCTGAAGAAGCGATACGTCGAGCGGCTACGATTATACAAGAACAGCTACACACCTTTGTTGAATTGCAGCATGAAACAGAGGACGAAATTGTAGAAGACTTAGTGGATATTAATCCCATGTTATTGCTTCCTGTCGATGAATTAGAATTAACGGTCCGCGCTGCCAATTGTTTGAAAGCAGAACATATTTATCGTATTGCTGATTTGGTCACAAAAACAGAATCTGAGCTTTTATCAACGCCTAATTTAGGTAAAGTTTCCTTATGGGAAATTAAAACGGCTTTACAAAAGCGCGGTTTATCCTTAGGAATGGATGTTCCTATTCAACAACTTACTTCACTTAGAAAATCTTTGGAAGGTAATACGGAAGAGTTGGAAAAAACAGAAGATATTAATAAAGATTAATTTAAAGGGTTATGTATTATGCGTCATCTTAATTCTGGTCGACGATTAGGCCGAACATCCAGCCATCGAATTGCGATGTTTCGTAATATGGTCGCTTCTTTGCTAACAAAAGAAATTATATGTACCACCTTAGCTAAAGCGAAAGAGCTGCGTCGAGTGGCAGAACCATTAATTACCTTAGCCAAAATAGACGGTGTTGCGCATAGACGTCTTGCATTTGATCGTTTACGTAACAAGGAAGCTGTTGCAACCCTTTTCAATACACTCGGGCCTCGTTTTAAAGCAAGATCTGGCGGATATTTACGCATTATGAAGTGTGGATTTCGTGCAGGTGATTGTGCGCCTATGGCAATGGTGGAGCTTGTCGAGCGTTCAGAAAATAGCGCTTAAAGAAGTCCTATAGGTCTAAATTACGGTGTGAAAACAGACATCTATTATATCGTTGCGTAATGACAGGCTAAAATATTTTTTTGTCTTGTTTAAGTTTTAGGGTGTAATTAATTCTTTCGCCTTATTTAAAGCCGCGTTAATTTCCTTATTGAATGCGTTTAGCAATTCATCTGAATACTGGTGATTCTTTATACCGTAATCAAGCGCGATTAAGCTTTCTTTAAGTCTTAATAGACCGCAATAAACACAAGAGCCATATAGCTTATGTAATAAATCGTAGAGCGCTTTTTGTTCTCGCTTTTGGTAAGCGTGGTTAATTTTGGCTTGTATTTTGGGTGTTTCTTCTATAAATACTTCGAGTAACTCACGTAATAATTGCTTAGAGTTTTTACTGAATAATTTTCCTAAATTCTCATCAATAATGGGTAAATGAGATGGTTTTTTTTGCATAATAATTTTGCCTTTAAATAACACGCTAAATTCATCTCAAGTTTACTGAATTTGCTTTGCTGAAGCCACATCTCGATTTTCAATAGCGGCATGTAAAGACTGAATATTGTTGATTGTTTCTCTGGTAGCGCTATGTTTAAATAAAGGCTAATTATCGATTAGTTAAAACGTTGTGGCTAAACATTCTTATCTGATATCCGAGGGCGAGCTTAATGCAGCCCCGCTAGAACTTGTTAATTTACGCGACTTGTTACGCTGGGGTTTTACCCAGTTTAACAAGGCTGATCTTTTCTATGGTCATGGCACCGACAATGCCTGGGATGAAATAATTTATTTAATCCTAGCTAGCTTGAAGTTAGGGCCTACTTTAAATCCCGCCTTTTTAGCCGCACGTTTGACCCTTACAGAGCGCCGCTTGCTCGTCGAAAGAATCCGGCAGCGTGTTAATGAACGTATTCCTAGCGCTTATTTAGTCAATGAAGCGCGCTTTGCCGGCTTGTCATTTTTTATAGATACACGGGTATTAATTCCACGCTCACCTATGGCTGAATTAATTGAACAACAATTTAGTCCTTGGATTCGAGAGGAGCGTATCAATACGATATTAGATATTGGAACAGGTAGCGGATGTATTGCCATTGCGTGTGCTTATGCCCTTCCCAAAGCGCGTGTTGATGCGGTCGATAATTCTAAAGAGGCATTAGCGGTGGCTTCTATTAACGTAGCGGCACACAAACTGCAAGGGCAAGTCAACTTAATTCAATCCGATCTTTTTCAAAACCTAAGCCGCCGGCTTTACGATATTATTATTAGTAATCCACCTTATGTTGATGAAGAAGACTTCGCCAATTTACCGCTAGAATATCGGCACGAGCCGGCTGTTGCGCTTGCCGCTGGCCGTGATGGTTTAGATTTTATAGTTCAGCTGCTTAAACAAGCGGTAAAATACCTGAAAAGCAACGGTATTTTGATTGTAGAGGTGGGTAATAGTAAAGACGCCTTAATTCATCGTTATCCGCAAATTCCTTTTCTCTGGTTGGAACTTGAGTGCGGAGATGCCGAAATATTTTTATTAACCCAAGAGCAATTAACCCGTTATGAGCAAGAAATTTAATATCGCAATAGTGGGTGCCACAGGTTTCGTCGGTCAGGCCGCGCTAAGTATTTTAGAGAAACGGCAATTTCCGGTTAAGAATCTTTACCTTTTGGCAAGCGAGCGCTCTGCGGGTGAGACGATGTGTTTTAATAAACAATCCTTAATCGTCTCCGATCTACTTGAATTTGATTTCAAGCAGGCCGATATCGCTTTTTTTACAGCAGGTTCTGCTATTTCGGCCCAATACGTTCCTATCGCTAGCAAAAGCGGTTGTTTAGTGATTGATAATACCCCCCAATTTCGTTACGACGAGGATGTGCCTTTAGTGATCCCAGAGGTAAATCCCGAAGCATTAGCCGGCTATAAAAAACGCTATATTATTGCCAACCCTAATTGCTCAACCATACAAATGCTCGTTGCTTTGAAGCCAATTTATGATGCGGTGGGTATAACACGCATCAATGTGGTTACCTTTCAATCCGTGTCCGGGGCCGGGAGAGCCGCTTTTAATGAGCTTATCCATCAAACAGGGCAATTACTCAATGGTTTGCCAATAAAGAAACCCAAGGCTTTTACGCAACAAATGGCATTTAATGTTATCCCACATATTGATGATTTTCAGGAAAATGGCTATACCCGCGAAGAAATGAAAATGGTTTGGGAGACACAAAAGATTTTTGCTGATAAGGAAATTCAGGTGAATCCTACCGCAGTGCGAGTACCGGTGTTACATAGCCATTCGGAAGCTGTGCATATAGAGACTAAGGAAAAAATTAGTGTCTCTTACGCAAAACAACGCTTAAAAAAAGCTCCTGGAGTTGTCGTTATCGACAAAATTGGTAAAAATGCTTACCCCACACCGATTTTGCATGAAGCACAAGATAAAGTCATGGTGGGTCGCTTGCGTGAGGATATTTCTCATCCCTTAGGGTTGGATATGTGGATAGTGGCTGATAATATACGTAAAGGCGCTGCATTAAATGCCGTGCAGATTGCTGAGCTGATGACAGAGCGTTTATAAGGTTGTTTAGCTCAATTTAGGTTAAAATGAAGCTAAGCATTTTAGATTTATAAAAATATGCTTAAAACACCGATTAAAAAAAATATCTTTTTAGCAGATGAAGAGGAATCCTCGTTTACTCATTTAAAGCTTGACGCGTTCTTTTCGGTTGAGCCCAATACGCTCGCATCAGACGATGTTTCGGGTGAAACCGGGGAGGATGGAAGCGGAAGTATGGTGCTGAGTGTCGAACAACTAGGCGCTTATTTACGCGCTCTTTTAATACAAGATCTTCGGCAACGTGTCGATGGACAGAGGAAATTTGGAATTTGTCCTATCTCAGAGGATCCCAATAAGCTGCTCGGAAAAAAAGCATCGCATGGTGGTTTTGAGGAATCACCGCAGGCACATCCCCTATTAGCACAGAGTCAACAATTTAGTGGCGATGATCCGAAGATAAGCGCTATCCCTGGCGATAATCCTAAAGCCAGAGAAAGTTTTCCTGAATTACGCTTGGCTAAACAATTGCAACAAAAGATGGATCTTGCTAGAAGAAAAAGTACAATCCTCGCTAGGTAAGCCGTTGTGAAATCTACTTTTGCCAACGAGATTTTATTTGGAACCCTACAAGGCGTAGAGCGTTTTATCCAGTTAGGTGCTGATCTAGAAGCGATCGATGAATATGGATTTTCACCGTTAACGGAAGCTTCAATTGCTAATAAAATCGATGTGGTTGCACTATTGCTAGAATATGGCGCCGATATTAACCAAACCGATACCACAGGTCGTACCCCATTACATTGGGCTGTTGACAATCACAATTTGCCTTTATGTGAATTATTACTGGCTAATAAAGCAGATGCCAATGCTTGCACCACAGCGGGTCAAGCTGCTTTAGTTTACCCATTACTCAGACAACAAATAGCATTAAAAAAATTACTGTATCGGTATGGCGCGAAACTTAATTTTGCACAAGATTTTATTCAGGTAAAATTGTTAGGACATCGTTATGAATTAGCTGGCCAAGTCGATATTGTAGACGCGGCGGGTCGTTTTATCGAAATTGACTACGAAGGTTTTTTTTTAGAATTTACCTTAGCTGTAATACTCCATTCTTTACAGCACTATCAAAATAATTTTTCTTCACGCCATTTGCGTCCCCATTTTGAAGAACTGCAAAAACTAATCGCTGCATTTTCTAATGCACAAGCCTTACTTAAATATCAACGGTACACAATTAATATTGAACAACATACTCACAGTATTGATGCCTTGCTCGATCAAGAATTATTATTATTGCCT
>CAZSWN010000030.1:0-9529 GCA_964611135.1 uncultured Coxiellaceae bacterium
TTGGAAATTCTTTTCGAAATGTGGCTAATTGAGGAGGATTTAAACGGCTGTCTACGATGGTAAAAGGTAGCTTCAGTCGACGAAAGTAACGCGCACAGGAAAGTCCTGTTTCACCTAAGCCAATGATGATTCGCTGCTTGGAAAGATTAGAGGCGGGCATCGATAATTCCTCCGCCTAAACAGATTTCTTCTTGATAAAAAACCACCGATTGACCCGGTGTAATTGCCCGTTGCGGGACCTCAAATTCAACCTGATATTTATCATGAGCGGCCGCTTTTACGAGGCAAGGTGTTTCCGTTTGACGGAAACGCGTTTTGGCCGTGCAATAGAAAGGGGTATTAGGTCGCGTATTACTTATCCAATGTAATTGCGTGCAAATCAGTGCCGGCGCATAAAGTGACGGATGATCATGTCCTTGTACAACTATTAATGCATTACGCTTAAGGTCCTTATCGACCACGTACCAAGGTGTTGCCGCCGTTTCTTTACGCCCACCGATCCGCAGTCCTTGACGCTGACCTAGGGTGTAAAACATAAGGCCATCATGCTTGCCAACGACATCTCCTGCCAAGGTTTCAATGTCTCCAGGTTGAGCGGGGAGGTAGGTTTGCAAAAAGTGTTTAAATTTTCGTTCGCCGATAAAGCAAATTCCGGTGCTGTCTTTCTTCTGTGCATTAACTAGGCTCGCTTGTTCCGCCATTTGACGTACTTCAGGCTTAGTGAGAGCAGCGATTGGAAATAAGGTTTTGGCAAGTGGCTCTTGACCTAAAGTATAAAGAAAATAGGTTTGGTCCTTCTGTTGATCGGCGCTTTTGAGCAGTTGATAGGTGTTATTGACACAGGCCTTTCCGGCATAGTGTCCTGTCGCTATAAAATCAGCGCCACACTGTAGTGCATAGTGTAGAAAGGTCTTAAATTTAATTTCCTTATTACACAAGATATCTGGGTTTGGCGTACGGCCGGCTTGATATTCTTGTAAAAAATTAGCAAATACACGATCCCAATATTCAGCGGCAAAATTAATTGTGTGCAGTGGAATAGCTAAGACATCGCAGACCGCTTGTGCGTCAGCGATGTCTGCGCTGGCTGAGCAATAATCCTCGGTATCATCTTCCTCCCAATTTTTCATGAAGAGGCCTTCTACTTCATACCCTTGCTGTTTTAGCAATAGGGCTGTGACTGAGGAGTCGACACCGCCCGATAAGCCCACCATAACCCGCTGTTTTTTCATCAGTTCTCTTAACTAAATTAGATAATTTGCACTTTCAAAGTGAAGCCCCTGCAGGCCACTCTAATTTACCTGGGTAAACCCTCATCTTCCCGTTGTTTATAAAAGCTAGCAAATTCTCCCTTTATTTGGCAAGTGGCTTCGTCTTTTCTCGATCGATTAAGCGATTAATAGAAAAGCGAAATTTTATACTAATAAAGATTTATTAGCGAACTAACGCCGCATAATCCTTCTTAATACTTGCTTGATCGAGCGGAGGTGAATAAAGAGCAATCAGTTTTCCCTCTGGGTTAATGAGGTATAAGGCGCCGCTATGGTCTATTTGGTAGTTATCCGCATTCGATTTATTTTGCTGTGTTTGTATATAAACGACACCCATTTGTTTGCTCAGTTGTTTTATTCGTGATAAAGGACCGGTTACGCCAATAAAAGTGCGATTAAAGGCCTTGACATACCGGGCGACAATCTCCTGTGTGTCTCGTTTTGGATCAAGTGTAATGAATATAATCTGGGGTAAAGGAAGTTTTTCGGTCTTTAGCTGGGCGTAAAGCTGGGCTAACAGGGTCATGGTCAAGGGGCAAATTCCTTGGCAGTGCGTATAGCCAAAGAATAATAAACTGAAATGCCCCTTTAAATCCGTGTTGCTAAAAGGCCTCCCACGTCCATCCTTCAGATGGAATTCAGGCAGTAAAGGCGCTTGTTCAAGGTTAGTGCTCGAAACGACGGGGGTTATCTGGATTTTTTCTGCGCGCCAGACATTGAAACCTATTCCTAAGGCTAACGCGAGCATGCTGGCGAGAAGAAGGACAAACAATAACAATTTTTTATTAGGAGTAAGGCAAGTCATTAAAGTGTCCTCATTAAAGAATGGTCCATGAGCAAACAGGCAAACAACATCAGTAAATAAAAATTTGAGTAATGAAAGGTTTTTATCGCGGCGGAGGGCTTCGTTTGCTTTAATAAATCAGCGACAATGATTATAAATCCTGTGTTTAACACTAAAGCGGACAACAAATAAAATAATCCGCTTAGGCCAATACTAAAAGGTAACAAGCTAATCCCGCTTAACAACAAGGTGTAAAGAAGAATTTGTTGTTTAGTAAACGCGATGCCATGGGTTACGGTGAGCATCGGTAGATTGCTTTTAACATACTCGGCATGCCTTGCAATCGCCAATGACCAGAAATGTGGCGGTGTCCAGATAAAAATAATGAGTACTAATAGTAAACCTCCCGGGTCGATGTTCCCGGTTACTGCTGTCCAGCCTAATAAGGGTGGCATAGCGCCGGCTAAACCGCCAATGACAATATTTTGCGGAGTGTGTGGTTTTAAATATAAGGTATAAAAAAAAGCATAAGCGAGTAAACTCATCAAGCTTAAAAAACCGGTTAATAGATTAATCAAAAGACTCAATAGGCATAAACCTATCAAGCCAGCCGTTACAGAAAATAGTAAAACATGAATGGAGGAAATTTTTCCTTGTGGTAAAGGTCGTCGCTCGGTGCGTGCCATCGTGCTATCGAGATGACGCTCTAACAAATGATTGAGTGCACCTGCTGCACTTGCCATTAAGCCTATCCCTAACAAGGTTAAGAAACTTAATTGCCAAGCAACCGGCCTCGATGAAGCCAGTGTCATGCCAATCCATACAGTGATCAACATTAGGCAAGTCACACGCCATTTACTAAGCTCTAAATAAACCCGCACCTGCTGTATCACGCATTGGCAGAGCCATGAGGTTGTTAGCATATTTTTCCCTGTTGTTTTGTGAATCCGTCTAAAAGATATCAAAAATTATACGGGATGCGACGCGTTAAAGGTAGACTATTTTTATCAGAGAATAAGTCGTTTATTTTGGGATATGAATAAAATAAATTGATGTGATTTGGCTCATAAATTTATTTTAATTTTAGGGTGTTAATTTTTAAGGGAAGTATCAAAAATAACTAGACAAGATTATTTTGATAATGCTAAATTGTTCGTTATTAAAAATAACCATTTTTAATTTTACTAAAAATAATAAATAAAGAGGTCGATATGCCGAAAGTAACCCATCTAAAAGAAGGTATAAAAAATTCTAGTGAAGATAAAGAAAAAAACACCTCTTCTCCTTTAGAAAAAACCGCATTGATTGTTGTTGATTATGAAAAAAAAGAACAAGTTAAATTAGAAAAAAACAAACGTAAATTTGTCTGTATTGAACTTAATTTGAGAGAAAATATTTTAGTTACAAAAAAATATGATAATCATGAGTTTTTAAACGCTATAAAAGCTAAAAGAAAAATTTATTTGGCCTTTTATGTTAAAGCGAGCGAACAGAGTGATTGCTATAAAGAAGTTAATAAAATGTTAGAGAAATTAGTTGATTTAGATATTTCATCTAAGAGTATAGAGCAACATAAATTAAATGCAATTGATACAGTTAAGAAACATTTTAAGGATCATTGGAAAAACTATAATGATACCTATGAAAATTACTTAGATTTAAGTAACGCTTACGATGAAAAGACAGGCCAACCTATTAATAACGTAGTAACTGATTTAGCAAAAATTTATTTGGAGATTGAGGCGAAATGCAATAAAAATAAGTTGATTTATGGTGATCGTGCGATAAAATTAGAAGAAATATTAATTGCAATGAAAAAAGAATATGAACAAAATAGAGATAAATACCGACATTTAGATTCTAATACGGTCTCTCCAGTAGTGGCAGCGTTTGATTTGTATGTATCACAATTTAATAAAGAAATGGATCGTTTAGAACAGGAAGATGTTAATACCTTACTAAAAAGTAAATGTAGCGCGCTTAAAAACGAGGTAGATAATCTTTACGTCGAATGTATTAATGCTATACCTAAGGATACACTGTGCACCGAAGAGCTTCTTAACAAAAAGAGTGAGATTAGTAAAGAGATAAAATTATTATCACAAATGCTTAAGGGGTTAGAGAGCCCTGTCCCTACTGAACAAGAAATAAACGGCTTGCAAATAAAATATGAATCTTTTGTAGGGCAAGTCGACTCTTTAAAAGAAGAAATTCAGGAGTTAGTAAGGCCAATAGAAAAAAATACACAAAATATAGTCGATGAAAAAGATCGTCAAGTGAAATCAGCAATGTTTAATGTTTACTCTAAAGAAATAAAGCTAGTACTATCAGATATTGAAAAGCACAAAGAAATCACAAGTGTGCATAAAAAAGGGATATTGGAAAAAATTGTAAAAGACACTAAACAGCTTTACAATGAAATAGAGGGATCCATCGATGAAGCTATTCAAGCTAAAGTTAAAAGTATCGTGTCATATATTGATGAAAACTATCTTAATCTCGCGACTGCTAGAGGTTTCTTTGCAACTACGGGGACATCGGGAAATTTAGTGGAGTCTTTAAAATTAATACTGAATAATATGTTTTTACTTCAAGAGCCTAGCTCGGAGCTTACTGCTGTCGCACTACCAAGACCTTAAAAATTATTTGACTCAAAAAAGGGGCATAGAAGTGCCCCTTTTTTAATCGCTACAAGCAACATAGTGTGGTTTCAACTAAAATAAAAATAGAGTTATCATGAAAAAAAATACGATTTTAATGTTAATACTCCCTCTCATGAGTTGATTTCCTATCGGAAGTTATCATCTATCTACTCAGGCTCAACGGCGCTAATCGTTAAAGAAAACCCTTGGTCAGTCGATCAATTTAACAATTATAAGTCTAATCAATCCGGTAAAAGTGTTGAATCTTTGCCTACGATATGGGAGGAGGAAGCGGATACTTCTACTCAAACTATTAACAAAAAAAAAATTAAAAATGATGACCGTATCGATAAGATTAAGGACTCCATCGCCCCATTCTGTATAGAGGCCCTTAAGCCATCGATGCACTTTAATACCTATATTAAAGTGCAGCACTATTCGCCAGAAAAAGAATTAGAGCCATCTCAAGATTTCACGTCTAAGGTAGCGTTACTTGAATCCTGCAAAAATAAGCTTAAACGATTTTTAAGTATCTTTAGAAATTCTGAAGAGGCTGCCAAAGTTGAAAACTTTCCATTGCGTAGAAGTACTAATATCAAGCTTGCTAAAGGCTAGGTTTGCTTAAATAAATTATATGGTTAAGACTTAACGGAGTAAGGAGGAAATTAAATTTTCTTCTTACTCCGTTACGTAGACAATTAAAGTAATTAAACTTAATAGCAGTAGTGTCGCAACTGCATTATGTGCCATGGCAATCAATAGCGGTAATGTCCATAGTACGTTTAATATGCCTAGGCTGATTTGTGTTAGTAATAACAATAAAAGAATTAATCCAATTCGGCGTAATAGCGATCCTTGGCTAAGACAAAAAAGTTTATATAGGAACCAACTCAGATAGCTTGTGCTGATTAAAGCGCCTAGGCGATGACTTATTTGAATGGCCGTACGTGCCGCAGTGGATAATACACCGCCTTCATAGTTTTGCCGAGAATTAACGCTTAAATGAAAACCGGCCGAAAAATCCATCGGTGGCCACCATTGACCTTGACATAGCGGAAAATCAGGACACACAAAAGCGGCGTAATTAGCACTTGTCCAGGCGCCAAGACTGATTTGTAGGATAATTAACAGTAAAGCTAAGATAGCCCAGGGTCGTAGTTTTTTTTCTTGTTCTGTACATGGAGGTATAGTAAATGGTTTTAAGCGTAATACTAAAACCCAGAGTAGACTGAGTAGTGTTAAACCTCCTAATAAATGCAAGGTCACGACGAGAGGATGTAAATGCAGTGTGACGGTCCACTTACCTAATAATCCTTGCAAAAATAATAAAATTAATAAGAGTGTGGCGATCAACGTCGGTTGATGGGGTAATTTGCGTTTATGCATAATTAATACAACTGCCGCAAAGCTTAACAAAACCAGTGTGGCGGCGGCATAGCGGTGAATCATCTCCGGCCATGCTTTAGCTGGATTGATGGTGAGCCCTGCAAAAGGTGCATTAACCAGCTTTATGACTTGATGGGGAATAGTTAGCTGTCCATAACAACCGGGCCAATCCGGACAACCTAAACCGGCATCCTTAAGACGGGTCATCGCGCCGAGTAATATAACCAGCAATGCAAGTAGGCAAGCGATAGCTAAAAAGTATAAAGCCGATTTGTTTTCCGATAACATATTTTTTTTTATCCTGTTGTTAAATGGGCGAGTAAATGCGTTAAGTCTTGATAGATGTCTTCTCCGGCGGCATGTGGAGGATAATATAAAATAATTCTTCCCAAAGGATCGACTAGATAATAGGCCTCAGCATTTTTTTTAAGTACAAATGCCGAGAAAAATTTATGAAATTCTTTATCTGATATAAAATAATTTAATAAATAGGGGTCTTGCTGAAGGTGTCCAGCTTGAATAAGGTCTTTGGAGTGCGCCACTTGTATTAACGCATATTTTTCCTGTGAGCTATTTTTTCCTAAGGCGATGTGAATCTGGTGCATGAGATGCAAATTTTTTTGGCATAAACCGTTACAAGGAGAGTGGGCCAAATAAAATAACAACCAATATTTTTTTTGTTTTGCAAAAGTATCCGCTGGCTCATAAAGCGTAGTTTTATCAAGTGAGTTAAAATTTGCTAATGAATCAATGAGTTGGCCTTTATTGGTTGTTTTATGGTGTAAATAAATCGGTTTCTTAAGATAAAGGATAATCGCTAATATCAAAGGAGATAAAAATAAACATAATAGGCCTAGTAAAACGAACGAAGGCTTTTGTTGTTTTTTAAGTTTCATAAGCGACGAATTTGTGTACTAAAAAAAGCGATAAATAGGGTTAAACTTAATCCAAACCATTGGAATGCATAAGCATAATGTCGACTGGCTAGAAAAGAAAGCGGTTTCCATAGTGGGATAAAACTATAGTTTTGTTTTGTATTGATGACGAACAGAAAAGGGCTTAAATGATGTTGATGCAAAAAATGTGGATTTACGGTTTGTATTCGTTGCGGCCAATTTTTTTCAGCCGCTTGTTTGAAACTAAAATTTTTACCTGGAAAAACAATTAATCCTTGAATGCTTATTTCACCTTTAACCAAGGGTATTGGAGGTATTTTTTTTCGATTTAAGCCTTGTGGGATCCATCCTCGATTCACTAAGATGACTTTGGGGCTATTTTTTAAGATAAAAGGGGTCAGTACTTCGTAGCCTATTTTATGTTGATAAATCCTATTATCTAATAAATAAATCTGTTGATTATCAAAATGACCTTGCATTTGCGCAGAGGCGTAATTTTTTGTTAAATCTATCGCGTGGGTATGATTTAAATCAATCGCTATAGATCTTGATCGTAAATTAAACAGTTGTTGAATTTGATTTTTTTCGCTACAGCGATGGATTTGCCAGAATCCTAGACTCACTAGCAAAGGAAGTAAGCTTAAAACAAGCAATGTGGGTAATAAACGCGGCGAAAAACAATAATTTTTTGTTCTTAAATAAACGTGGTTTTTTGGCATCAATTAAAAAATCCAAAAAAAACCAAAGGCCCAAATAACAGTTAAAAAATCCCACCACCAAACAGCAGCGTCAAAAGGAAATTGATTCTTTTTTAATGATTTATTGTGGTAAATACGAAAACATAAGATGAATAAAAAGAGCAGTGCGGCGATGACGTTGAGTAAATGTAAACCTAAGAAGGCAATTAAAAAGCTTCCATAAATACCGCTTTTAGTTATGATATTTGCCTTCATGACATGGAAAAAATAATAGCTTTGAATCCCTAGAAAAACACAACCGGATAAAATAGCCACATTGAGCGTGATGCGACATAGTTTATAACGCTTATTTTTCAGGTGGTACAGCGAATCACTTAACAGCACGGCACTACAAAGTAGAATAATTAAGTTAATTAAGGGGATGCGCCGTATCGATTCCAAGCTAAAAGAAGACGAAGCCGGAGCAGCACTGGGCGGAATAAATAAAGGCCAGTGTTTAACGAAATCGGGCCAGAGTAAATAATGGGTTAGCTGGGATGCATCACCACTTTGCCCGGCTATCCAGGGCGTAATTGAAAATCTTGTGTAAATGATAGCGCCTATTAGTAAACCAAATAAAAATAATTCGGAGAACAAAAACCAAGCCATTCCCCAACGAAAGGTTTTATCCATTTGCCGATTATATAAACCCGCATTACTTTCTTTTGTAACAGACCATAACCAGCCACTTATCATAAAGATTAATCCACCTAATCCGATTAGAGTGGCAATTGGACCCCATTTTTCATTTAAATTAAGTGAACCGAAGGCTAATATTAATAAAGCAAGGGCACCTATTATCGGCCAAGCACTTTGTTTTGGGACATAGTAGCGAGATGGTCTGTCTTCCATGTGCGTTTTCCTATTATAAATGTCCTATGGCTTGCGAGCGCGTAGGAATTTTTTTTAAACCCGTTGCATCAAATAAAGTATAAGCCAAGGTAAGCGTAGTAATTTGGGGGGGTAAATGCGTATCGATATGAAATAACACCGGCATATCCCGTTGTTGGCCGGCATCAAATGTTTGCTGAGTAAAACAAAAACATTCGGTTTTTTTTAGGTATTTTGCCGCTAATCCAGGGGAAACGCTCGGAATCGCTTGCACGGTCATGCGGCGTCTGGAATTATTTTTTGCCGCAAAATATACCAGTATGTTTTCACCCGGATGGAGTTGTACGCGTTGTATTCGGGGGTGAAAATCCCAAGCCAGATAGTTATTATTGTGGGTGATAAATTCCACGCGCACACGACGGGAAAGATCGATATCATTGGAAACGAGATAGGCATTTTGATCGGTTTTCCCATTAATCCCTAGGTTTTTGCACAGTACGTTATAAAGTGGAATCATGGCAAAACCAAAACCAAACATAGCGACGGTTGTGAAACATAGGAGGAGTAAAATTTTTTTAGAGGCTATTTTGGGTTGAGGAAATGACATGTTAATGAACTTATTCGAATTTCGGGGGTGTCGTAAAACTGTGCAAGGGTGGTGGCGAGCTTAAAGTCCACTCTAAACCTTCAGCGCCTTCCCAAACCTGACTACTGGCTTTTTTACCTTTTTTACGCATGGCTTGAATAATAATGTAGAGAAAAAATAGTTGAGCAAATCCAAAAAGAAAGGCTCCTAAACTGGCAATCGCATTAAAATTAGCAAATTGTAAGGAGTAATCGGCAATACGGCGAGGCATACCGGCTAAGCCTAAGAAATGCATCGGAAAAAAGGTGAGATTTACCCCGATCACCGACAACCAGAAATGGCACTGACCTAGTCGCTCGCTGTACATAACACCGGTCATTTTAGGGAGCCAATAAT
>CAZSWN010000030.1:9539-19290 GCA_964611135.1 uncultured Coxiellaceae bacterium
ATAATAAGCGCCCGCAATAGCGGCAAATAAGGCCCCAGGAACTAAAACATAGTGAAAATGTGCCACCACAAAATAAGTATCTTGATATTGAAAATCACCCGGGACCAGGGATAGCATCACGCCAGAAAAACCCCCTATGGTAAATAAAATAACAAAGGCGAGTGCAAATAACATCGGAGTTTCAAATGTCAATGCTCCGCGATACATGGTGGTGACCCAATTAAATACTTTTACCCCGGTAGGAACCGCAATCAGCATCGTGGTATACATAAAAAATAATTCGGCGGCTAAAGGCACACCGGTGACAAACATATGGTGAACCCAGACAATAAAGGATAAAAACGCAATCACTAACATGGCATAGACCATAAACCGATAGCCAAATAGTTTTTTGCGACTGAATGTCGGGATAATCTGCGAGATAATGCCAAAAGCGGGCAGAATAATGACATAAACTTCGGGGTGACCAAAAAACCAAAAAAGATGTTGATAGAGTAAGGGGTCTCCACCGCCGGCGGCGCTAAAAAAACTGGTGGCTAAGTGTCTGTCCATTAACATCATGGTGACAGCTGCGGCTAAGACAGGCATGATGCCGATTAATAAAAAAGCGGTAACGAACCAACTCCAACAAAAAATCGGCATTTTCATCATCTTCATGCCAGGTGTTCTTAAATTAAGCAAGGTTACAATAATATTAATCGCACCCATTAAGGAAGAAAGGCCCATTAAGTGGATAGCGAGAATCAAATAGTCGGTGCTGGCCGGACCATAGCTGGTTGATAAGGGGGCATACATGGTCCAGCCAAAATTGGGGGCTGAACCTTCCATAAATAAGGTACTAAATACGATAATAGCGCCAACCGATAAAAGCCAAAATGCCCAGTTGTTCATACGCGGCATCGCCATATCGGGCGCACCTATCATTAACGGAATCATCCAGTTTGCAAAGCCAGCAAAAGCCGGCATGATAGCAAGGAACAGCATGATTAATCCGTGCAAGGTGGTCATCTGATTAAAAAATTCAGGGCTCATTAAACGTGCGCCAGGCTGAAATAATTCAGCGCGTATCAGTAAAGCCAGCACTCCGCCTACAAAAAACATGATTAAACTAAGTAGTAGATAGAGTGTGCCAATTTCTTTATGGTTGGTGGTGAAGAGCCAACGTTTAATAAATACGAAGAAACCTTTAGGAGCAGCCTGTGCTTGATCAAGTGTTTGTTCCATGCTGCATTTCTCCTGATTGTTGTTTAATCCATTGATTAAATTCTGTCTCACTAACGGCGTATACCACGATAGGCATAAAGGCGTGATTAGTCCCACATAATTCAGCACATTGACCACGATAGATTCCTTTACTATCTATTTTTGCCCATGCCTCATTAATAAATCCAGGAATCGTGTCCCGTTTAATCCCTAATGTAGGTACCCACCAAGAATGGATGACATCATTCGAGGTAAATAAAAAGCGAATTTTTTTATGGATGGGAACGACCAAGGGATGATCGACTTCTAATAAATACCATGGATTCTTTTTCGCTTGATTTTGCAATTCTTCTACTGGAGTAGAAAGATTACTAAAAAAATCAATTCCTTGATCTAAATAGGCATAGCGCCATCGCCATTGATATCCGGTTACTTTTATAGTGAGATCAGGATTGCTGTTATCGTTCATTTGAATTAGGGTTTTTGTAGCAGGGATCGCAATAACAATTAAAATAAGGAAGGGGACAATGGCCCAAGCGATTTCTAATGCAAAATGTTCATGAAATGCTATCGCATTGACGCCACGCGATTTTCTATGTCGGATTAATGAATAAATCATGACACTAAATACGACAACAGCAATGCCTACGCAGATCCAAAACACCAACATATGTAAATCATAAATTGCATGGCTGATAGGGGTTACGCCACGTGGCATGTTGGTTTCCCAGGCGGCTAAAGCAGAGCAAGGGGTGAAAAACCAACTCAGGCTAATAAAAAAAACTAAAAAAGAGTTTTTAATGTGATTCATGTTCTAGCTATCCTTTTTTATTGTGATGGCACAATAATTTTTTTACAGTCTATCCATTAAACGAGGAGGTTAAAGCCACGTATAAAAAGTAAAACCATGCCAACTACAAACTAATTCTTTTACCATAATGAATAATTGCCTTGAGTTTTACTTTCTTCGACTATGTATTTCACACTGGCTTCTAGTTTTGCATTACTACAGGTTTTACAAGCACCTTTGGCGGGCATTTTTTTATAACCATGAATGGTATGCGCAAACAAAACTTCGATATTTTTTGCGATTAAGGGTTTCCAGCTCGCTTTATCACCTATTATAGGCGCGCCTAATTTCCCGTTGTCATGACAGAGCGCACAATGTTGTTGGTAGATTTTTTTTCCAACTTTTAAACCAAGCGATACTTCTTGTAGAGGGATAGTTGTCATGGTGGCGGCGTGATCATTTAGGATGAGATAATCGACGGCTGCTTTGACTGCATTGTCTGAGCAAGCTGCGCAAGTTCCTTTCGAGGGCATGGAATTAAAGCCGCGAATGGCATGTTCATAAACAATGTTTTTGCCTTGTTGAAGGCGTTTTCGCCATTCATCGGTATCGCCTATCTTGGGAGCACCCGCCGCTCCTGTAGTATGGCATGCGGCACAATAAGATTCATATACTTTGTAACCCGTTTTTGCGCTGATAGGCCCTGTGAATGCGGAATAAGGTACGGGGCTTTTTACACTTTTTAGGTAAGTAGCGATGGCGATTAAATCATTAGCCGATAAATACTTTAAGCTATTACTATTGACCTCCGCCATCGGTCCAGCTATTTTTCCGGCATTTCTTGGCTTTTTGCCTTGGCTAAAAACCGCTTGTATCTCCGTAATAGAAACATTTTTTAATCCACTGGCGCTAATGTTAGGCGCATAATAACCTTGAATAAATCCACCGGTTAAGTAGTATTTCTTTTTTTCGGCGCCTAATAAATTCAGTGGGGTATGACACATACCGCAATGGCCTAAACCTTGGACTAAATAAGCGCCACGATTCCAAGAAGTGGTTTGTTGATTATCGAATTGATATGCATTGGGATGAAAAAATAAAGTTCGCCAGCCTAATTGCAAAAATCGCCAGTTAAATGGCCACATCATCTCGTTAGCTTGGTTTGCTTTTTGGATAGGCGGTAAACTAAAAAGATAGGCCTTTATCGCCAGGAGATCATTTTTATTGATTTGTGCGAAGCTAGCAAAAGGGAATACCGGGAAATAATAACTGCCATTAGGCGCTATTCCTTGATGCATCGCGCGGATAAAGTCTTGATTGCTCCATAATCCGATCCCGGTGCTTTTATCCGGCGTAATATTAGGTGAATAAATAGTTCCAAAAGGGGTATAAATACCCAGGCCGCCTGCAAAAGCCTTTCCATTATGTTGGGTGTCGGTATGACAGGCAATACAATCCCCGGCTTTACTTAAATATTCGCCGCGTTTAATAAGCGCGCGAGTTTTAGCCTCTGTTGGATAGTGGATCGAAGGGTAAGGAATATTAAGTTCAGGATTCATTTTCGGCGCAGCGCTATTCGACTGGGCAACTGCCAAACTAGTGAATAGAAAAAAAAACAGACAACCGAGTGTTTTAAGAAGTTTAAATGTAATTTTTAAGATTATAGTGATCATAGTCCTTTAACGAATCCATGTAGACAACTTTGTCTTTTCACACGGCAACTAATGACATAAATAGGCCATGTCTAGCGTCATCCCTTATGAGATAGGTATATTAAAGTATCTATTTCTTAATTTAAAGGTGATAGATTTAAATAAGGCTAACTATCTTGTTAAGATAATATAATATATTGAATGGGTGGTGGTAATTATTTTTATAGGGATTATAAAAATAGTAGATTTTATGATGATATCATTGGGTTTTACGATAATGATGAATCGAGACGAAATAGATTTAGCGGTTAAGCTTTTAAAGCAAGGGGAGCTGGTTGTTTTTCCGACTGAAACCGTGTACGCGTTGGCAGGTGATGCGAGAAATTTATCGGCGCTTAAACAAATATTTAAGCTTAAGCGTCGTCCTTTGACGCAAGCTTTAAGTGTTTTACTTGCTGATTATCATTCACTGGATGCATGGGCCTGTCATATATCCCCTTTAGCGCGAAAATTGGCTCGGCACTTTTGGCCAGGGCCTTTAACCTTAATTTTAAATAAAAATGAATCGGTTTTATCCGAATTAACCGCAGGACACGCTAAAATTGGTTTACGTGTCCCGGATCATCCCATAGCGCTCGCATTATTGAAAGCGTTTTCAGGTGGTTTGGCCGCACCTTCGGCTAATCGTTCAGGATATCTTAGTCCTACTCAAGCAGAACATGTACGACAAGAATTTGGTGATGAAATTGCCCTTATTATAGAGGGTGGGCCTTGTGCTATTGGAATTGAATCTACGATCCTTGATGTAACGACCAAGATTCCACAAGTACTTCGAATAGGCGCTATTTCATTAGAACAAATCAGTCAATTTACCCCTTATGAACGGATTCAATCTGTGCCTAGCGTTACGCAATTAGCTAGGAAACCCGCATTGCAACAGATTTCAATTGGACAGTTAGCGCCTATTATCAATGAATATTTAAATCAGGGAAAAACAGTGACCGTATTGGGGCTGCATCCCGCTAACATTAGCCATCGAAATCTAATATGGATTACTATGCCTAATAATGCACTTAAATATGGACGGGTTTTGTATCAATATTTGCATGACGCCAAACAGCGCGCTAGCGATAAAATATTGGTGGAATCTGTCCCTAAACACGAGGCTTGGCAGGGGGTACAATTTCTATTAGATAGAAAGTCTGTACAATGCTAAAAAACTGCCTTAACTAAAATGCTATTTTTCCGTTATTGTCGGGAAACGGCATCATTTTGTTCGAGGGTTCGCTTAAATAAGGTAAAAAAATAGCTTTCTTTGGGCTGATATCGCAAGAACATAGCTATTTTTAATAAAGTAGTCTAGATTAATAACACTCGATAGAGTAGACAACTATGTTAGCGCTATTTTTTATATATAGTCTTTGTGTGTTATTAGCCTGGTGCAAGCAAAGAAGGCTTGCCATAAGTTTATATATGGTTTTCTTAGTGTTAACTACCTTCGTATTTCTCCACCATCTAACAAGTCAGTTGTCTCTGCAATTTTAGCGATAATTATTATGCAACCATCCAAAGTAGCAAAGATTGTCAAGGTCCTTAATGCGATAGATGTTTTAGGCTTGGCCTTTTTATTGTTGATTGCCTTTGTGTTGCAGATAGGTTTCCATGAATTACCTTGCCCCTTATGTTTGCTACAACGGATTGGTGTTTTAGGCATTGCATTTGGATTTTTACTCAATGTTCAATTTAAGATACGCCCTGCGCATTATACACTAGCCCTGTTGTCGGCGATGCTGACCGCTGCAATATCAATACGCCAAATATTTCTTCACGTAGTGCCGGGTGATCCAGGTTATGGTCTTCCTTTATTGGGTTTACATCTATATACCTGGCTGTTTCTTTTATGTGTAGCCGTTATTGCGTATATTGCTATTATTTTTAGCATCTTGCCACAATATCAATATGATAAACCCTCAAAAAGTCGAGGAATGAAGTTATTAACACATCTTGCGTTTGCCGCGGTATTTCTTTTAGCTATTTTCAATGGAATTTCTACTTATCTAGAATGCGGAATAAGAGCGTGCCCCGAAAACCCGGTTAAATACGAGATTCAATTGGTTGAATCTCATGCTATCCACACTTAATAAAAAATATTGGCAAACTTTGTAGAATAAAGAGGCTCGCTGTGTATTTTGAAAAATTAGCTGATTTAGAAAAAAATTTAAACCAGCTCAACAAATTAAAGATTATTTCTTCATAGAATCAAAAAATTCATCATTAGTCTTCGTATTTTTTAATCGCTCAATTAAGAATTCCATCGCGCTTACTTCATCCATGGATTGTAATATTTTACGTAAAATCCACATCTTTTGTAATATATCTGGTTTGGCAAGTAATTCTTCACGCCTTGTGCCGGATCGATTTAAATGGATAGCCGGATAAATTCGTTTCTCAGCTATTCTGCGATCAAGATGAATTTCCATATTTCCGGTTCCTTTAAACTCCTCATAGATAACATCATCCATTTTGGAGCCGGTATCAACGAGTGCGGTTGCAATGATGGTTAAACTACCACCTTCTTCGATATTACGTGCCGCACCAAAAAAACGTTTGGGTCGTTGTAATGCATTGGCATCTACCCCACCGGTTAATACCTTGCCCGAAGAAGGAATAACAGTATTATAAGCGCGGGCTAAACGCGTTATAGAATCTAATAAAATAACCACATCTTTTTTGTGCTCAATGAGTCGTTTGGCTTTTTCAATCACAATTTCTGCAACTTGTACGTGTCGGGTTGCAGGCTCATCGAACGTACTGGCAATAACCTCGCCTCGGACAGAGCGTCGCATATCAGTGACTTCTTCAGGTCGTTCATCAATTAATAAAACGATTAAATAACAGTCAGGACAATTATGTGATATAGATTGAGCAATGTTTTGCATCATCATCGTTTTTCCCGCCTTAGGAGGCGATACAATTAAGCCGCGCTGTCCTTTCCCGGTAGGGGCTACTAAATCAATTATTCGGGCAGTGATATCTTCAGTGCTCCCATTTCCACGTTCTAGAGTGACACGCTCATCAGGAAATAGCGGGGTTAAGTTTTCAAATAAAACTCGATTTTTCGCATTTTCTGGCGCATCAAAATTAATTTCACTGACTTTAAGTAAGGCAAAATAACGTTCTGATTCTTTAGGAGGGCGTATCTTTCCGGAAACAGTGTCCCCTGTATGAAGATTAAAGCGTCGAATTTGGCTAGGGGAAACATAAATATCATCAGGGCCTGCGAGGTAGGAACCCTCGGCAGAACGCAAAAATCCAAAACCATCCGGTAATATCTCTAATACCCCATCCCCGTAAATATCTTCCCCTCGTTTTGCGAGTGCTTTAAGGATAGAAAAAATCATATCCTTTTTGTGCAGACGGCCTAGACCATCTATTTTTAATTCTTCAGCAATCGCAACTAATTCGGCCGGGGAGTTTTTTTTGAGTTCAGTTAAATTCATAGTGTTGTTTCTTTCATAAAAGGAATTGTAAAAAATTAATTGGGTAGTGTTAAGTATTTAGTTGGAATATTTAATATAAAGAACGAGCGTCAAGAATCTAGAGATATTTAGTAAATAAATTCATTTTATAATTTTATATCCGAATAGAGATAAAAATAGTGCTCCTACGTATTGGTTAAATACAGATAATGCAAAAAAATTCTGAAACCCCAAACGTAGTGCCAGTAAAAAGTAGTGCCCACCCTGTATTGTGTTTAGTCTACCTAAAAGAGTTACTTGCATTAAATAGAGCGCAGTTGTTTTTTAAGCAAGATGGCTATCTAAAAATGTTTCTAACTGTGATTTGGACAAGATGCCGACTTTAGTTGCTTCGGCTTTCCCATCTTTGAAGAGGACTAAAGTAGGGATGCCACGTACGCTGTATTTTGCCGGTGTAATAGGGTTCTCGTCAACATCTAATTTACCTATTTTTATTTTTCCTGCATATTTTGCGGCAAGTTCATCTAAGAGAGGAGCAATCATTTTACAAGGCCCGCACCAGGTAGCCCAAAAATCAACGAGTACTGGCAAGTTGGCTTTTAGTACTTCCTCTTCGAAGGAAGCATCTTTAAGCGTAACGATCAAGGAATTATTCATGGTAGTCACTGTTTTGACCTCAAAAAAAATTTGACACGTTGTTAGGCATGCTCGGGTGCTACCACATAAATACCCGGGGCATTACGTAAATAGCCGTTATAGTCCATCCCGTATCCAAAAACAAAACCGTCATCCATGGTAATAGCGGTAAAATCTACAGAGCGGGTCCCTCCTGGTAAACGTTCAGCTTTTTGTTTATTAAGTAAGACTGCTGTATAAACGGCGCTTGCGCCTTGTTCCTGACAATAATCAACGATAGCGGCTAATGTCAAGCCTCCATCTAAGATGTCTTCTATAATTAATACGTTACGACCTTTGAGTGATACGCGCGGCTTCGCTACCCATTGTATTTCAGACTGCCCCACCGTCTCATTTGAATAGCGGGTAGCGTGTATATAATCAAGCTCTAAAGGAAAATCAAGACGTGGTAATAAATTACCCGCTGGAATTAGGCCTCCTATCATGACACACAAGACAATAGGATTGCTTTCACTTAGTTTATTACTAATCGCTTTGGCAATGGTATCTAAACCGTGTTCAATTTCCTCTTTAGTAAAGAGGCGGGTCGCTTTTCTTTCGACCTCTTGTATATGCGCAGGGATTAACATGAAGGTGTCCTAATTATCAAGTAGCGGGTTTAATAGGTTGACTGCGCTACGCCAGGTATCAGTTTGTTGTAGGGCAGAAAGCGTTAGTGTGCGACGAGGAAATAATTTTTGCAAGCGCCGAGCGGTATAAAGTTTAGTTAACTGGGGAGAGCGCTCTAAGTTTTCTAGCGCTGAAATAGCATCCTGGCGACAGTTACAAACGAGTAGTCCGTCGCAGCCAGCTTGCAAAGCAAGGTGTATACGTTCTGAAATTGTTCCCATGGTTTGTACGGCTTTCATGGATAAATCATCGGTGAAGATAGCGCCTGAGAAATTGAGCTGTTGGCGTAAAATGGACTGTAGCCAGTAGGAGGAGAAGCCACACGGTAGTGGGTCAATTTGCTTATAGACAATGTGAGATGCCATCATGCCATCTAGATAAGCGCTTAATTGAGTGAATGGAATTAAGTCACTGGCTTCAATTGTTTTATAATCTCTATCATCCACGGTAAAGTGTATATGTGTATCTGTCGTTACAGAGCCATGCCCTGGGAAATGCTTCCCTACTGTACACATCCCGGCACAACTCATCCCGTCAATGACAGCCCGACCTAATTTAGTCACAATGCGGGGATCGCTGTGCAAAGCGCGCAGGCCGATGACCTGATTTAAGTTGTTATTTAAGTCCAAAACAGGGGCAAAGCTTAGATCAATGCCTAGGGCTAATAATTCGCTTGCCATTAGCCAACCATGTGTTTTAGCAAGATGGATTGCTTGAGTAGGATTTTTTGCATAGCGTTCGCCAATTATTCCTAATGCAGGAAGTAGTGTAAGTCCCGATTGAAAACGCTGTACGTATCCTCCTTCTTGATCAACTGTTAACAAAAGTCGTTGTTTACTATGTTTATGAATTTGCGCAATTAAACGTTTAAGTTGTGTAGGCGATTCATAGTTACGTTTAAAAAAGATAACGCCACCTATTTGAGGATGTTTTAAAATTTCGCGCTCTTCGGACGTTAATTCTATGCCGGTTAAATCAAGTAAAATAGGTCCCATAGGTTTGCTTTTTTAAACTGCAACAAAGTTAGATTAGAAGTCCTTTAAAGTTATTAGCTATAAAGGCGTGGCAATATAAGAGTAATTCAATTGTAGCACTGATCGTTTTATTAGAGTTAATTCCTTATTTTCAATTTACTTAGATAAATAACTGAAATAAAGTGATTATATCTAAGTAGCAAGGTTAGGTAATTGATTGATGCGATAGCGCTGGGTAAAGCGCCGAGATCTGCGTGTGTTCCAGCAGCAAATTATTTTTATAAAGTATTTCCTCTTGACAGAAAAGATGTATGAGGTAGAATTCGCGAGCTCTTGAGTTTTTGGCTT
>CAZSWN010000031.1:0-12412 GCA_964611135.1 uncultured Coxiellaceae bacterium
AAATACTGGGCAATGCAAACAAAGTACTGCGTTAGCTCAGAAAGTTAAGAGCACCCTCACACTCAGCGAAACAGAAAATAGGGGGATTAGGGTTTCATCGAGATCGGATAGGAAAAAAGCGTCGCGTAAACACACGCCTAAAAGTTCCGTATTCAAGAATAAGTTGAAGACTCCAACCCTTTTTTTCCATTTCACGCACGAGAAGACACAGCGACAAAAAGCCAACGGCGATGACATTAACACGCTGGATACTGCGACCGCTCACTTGAATCAAAACCTGTGTGCCGTATTGGTTAAGCGATACGCGAGGCGTTTAATCACTTCTTCTTGTTCCATCCCTTGCTTGAGTAAGCTTAAGGCTTTCTTTATCTCTTGGTCACGCCAATCTTCCGCTTGTCGACGATAGGAACAAATAATTGGCGCTACTGCTTTTACCTTCAGTAAATCGAGATAATGTTGCACTTTGTCTTCAATCAAAACCTCCGCTTTGAGTGCCGCTGCTTTTCGGGAACATTGATTTTTTTGAATTAAGGTTTGCAAATCATCTAGCGTGTAAAGGTAGACATCTTGAAGCTGATTTACACTCGCTTCTATGTCCCTAGGCAAGCCTAAGTCCGCCACAAATAAGGGGCGACGTTTCCCTTGTTTTAAAGCCTCTTCGAGCATTTCTTTGCCGATAAGTGGATAAGCGCTCGCTGTTGCGGTAATAAGCATATCCGTCTTGGCTAAAAAATAAGGAATCGCATTTAAACAAATCGCTTGTCCGCCTATTTGCAAGGCCAGTTTTTCCGCATGCTGAGGCGTACGGTTAGCAATCCAAAAATTACGAACACCTTGCGCATATAAATGTTTTGCCACTAAGCAAATAGTCTCTCCTGCACCGACTAATAAAACCTGCGCATCGGCTAAACGAGCAAAGATATGTTTTGCCGAGGTCACCACGGCAAAAGCCAAGGAAACCGGGTGAGCTGTTATTTCCGTTTCGTAACGCACTTGTTTGCTAACGGAAAATATATATTGAAATAAGCGATGAAATTGGGAACCGACTGTGCCAAAAGAATTTGATTTGACCTAGGATTTGTGGCTCCCCTAAAATCCTTGAGTCTAAGCCACTGGCTAGGCGTAATAGGTGACGCAACGCCTGTTCTTGCTGATAAACATACCAATGCGATTGCAAACTATCTTGAGGTAATTGTTTATACCGATATAACCAATTAATGATATTTTGCGCCTCGCCATTAATACAATAAAATTCCGTACGATTACAAGTCGATAATATAATGGCTTCTTCTGTACACGTATCGCGCAACATCTCTCGCAAAGAGGTCGCTAAATAATCATTGGAAAAACAGACTTGTTCACGTATGGATAAGTCTGCTGTTGCATGATTGATTCCACAGGCAAGAAGCTTCATAAAATTTTACGCTGAATTTCCCACAAGGCAGGCCCAATCTTGTTGATAGCTTATAGCACTGATCCTAAACCCCGCTTGGCTATAAACGCGTTGCACGCGATCTACTTGATCCTTTAAAATGCCCGCTAACACACATTGACCGGCTGGTTTAATTAAGCACTTAAAATAGGGTGCTAAATCCATTAAAGGCTGCGCCAAAATATTAGCCAGCAAAATATCGACCGGCTTATCGAGGCGAAATTCTTTTGCTAAAACACAATCAAATTGCTCACCTAGCAGCTGATTTCGTTCGGCATTCTTCCTGCTGGCTTCTAAAGCTTGGGGATCATGATCCACGGCCAGCACTTTTTTGGCGCCTAATTTCACGCTTGCAATCGATAAAATACCAGAACCACAACCATAATCGATTACGGTTTTCTCCTGAATCGGGTTGGCCTCTAGCCATTCTAAACATAAGGCGGTACTCGGATGGGTTCCAGTACCAAATGCCAAACCTGGATCTAAAATAATATTGACCGCCGTTTGATCCGGAGCTTGGTAGGCGCTCGGACAGACCCACAATCTTTTTCCAAAACGCATCGGTTTAAACTCATTTAACCAAATACGCTCCCAAACCTGTTCTGCTAATGATTCACAACGACAAGCAAAAATTACTTTTTCATCAAACTCCGCTTGCAGTGCCTCTATCAATGGACGCAGCGGTGTATCGCCGTTAAATAAGGCGCTAATTTTAACGTTTTGCCAAAGCGGAGTGCTATCTAAAGGCGGCTCGAATAAATCTTGATCATCGAGTGGCTGCCAAGTAACGGATATCGCATTAGCACTTTCTAAGAAATCGCTAAGCCTCTCGACATGCGCTTGTATCGTATCAAAATGTAATTGTAACCAAGCCATGTTGTTATAAGACTAAACGCTGTTCAAGATAGTGGATATTCGTTCCTCCTTGGATGAAATTAGCATCACGCACCAAGGCTTGATGCAGTGGGATATTGGTACTAATCCCTTCGATAACAATTTCATCTAATGCGGTGCGTAATCGTGCTAAAGCAATTTCACGGCTTGGGCCATAGGCAATTAATTTGCCAATTAATGAATCGTAATAAGGGGGAACGCAATAACCTGTGTAAATCGGTGTATCCACCCGTATGCCAGGACCCCCGGGTGGATGGTAAAGCGTGATCGTCCCCGGTGATGGCATAAAGGTTTTAGGATCTTCGGCGTTAATACGGCATTCAATCGCATGACCACGAATCGCGATTTGCTTTTGTTTATAGGCTAATTTTTCACCCGATGCAATGCGCAACTGTTCTACCACCAAGTCAACACCGGTTACCATCTCGGTAATAGGATGCTCTACTTGTATACGCGTATTCATTTCGATGAAATAAAAATTACCATTTTCATAAAGAAATTCAAACGTCCCTGCGCCTCGATACTTCATATCACGGCAGGCCTTGACACACAGTTCACCCATATAATTACGTTGTTTTTCAGTAATACCCACAGCCGGCGCTTCTTCTATCACTTTTTGGTGTCGTCGTTGCATGGAACAATCACGCTCACCTAAGTGTATCGCCTGACCTTGCCCATCACCTAATACCTGAATTTCAATGTGTCTAGGGTTCGTAAGATATTTTTCCAAATAAACACTTGGATTTTTAAAGTTGGCTTGTGCTTCTGATTGGGTGATGGCAATCGCATTTAATAAAGCGGCTTCGCTGTGTACGACCCGTATCCCGCGTCCGCCTCCACCGCCTGCCGCTTTAATGAGTACCGGATAACCGATTTTTTGAGCAATTTTTAGATTACGTTTATCATCATTACCAAGTTCTCCTTCAGAACCGGGCACACAAGGTATTTTAGCTTTGTGCATCGCCTCAATAGCGGATACTTTATCACCCATCCTACGTATGGTCTCAGGCTCAGGGCCGATAAAAACAAAGCCACTTTGTTGCACCCGCTCAGCAAAGTCAGCATTTTCAGAGAGAAAACCATAGCCTGGGTGTATCCCCACCGCATCGGTGATTTCAGCAGCACTAATGATCGCTGGTATATTTAAATAGCTCGCACTCGAAGGTGGCGGGCCAATGCAGACGGTTTCATCGGCTAATTTCACATGCTTTAAATTCGCATCCGCTGTTGAGTGTAATGCCACTGTCTGTATGCCCAGCTCTTTACAAGCACGCAAAATACGTAACGCAATTTCGCCACGATTTGCAATAACGACCTTATTTAGCATTATTTTTACCTAGCAGTTTTTTACTCAATCACAAATAAAGCTTGATTATATTCAACCGGGGTACCGTTTTCCACCAACCTGGCTTTGATGACACCTGATTTATCCGCCTCAATCTGATTCATCATTTTCATTGCTTCGACAATACATAATACATCGCCTACCTTAACCGTCTGGCCTAAATTGACAAAAGGATCTGCTTCTGGATTAGGTGCTAAATAAACAGTTCCGACCATCGGTGAGCGCACCTTATGGCCTGTTTGTTCAGATTCTTTTAACGAGGGTGGTTCAGGTGGCATTATCCCCATAGAAGGACTAGGCTGTAATAGGGTTGTACGAGAAGATGTCGGTAACTGTCGCTTGATTCGTATCGATTGATCACCTTCAGAAAATTCAATTTCAGTCAAACCATGCTCATTCAGGAGTTTAATAAGCTGATTAATTTTTTCCGAATCCATAAAAAACGGCCTCTTTTTCAAACGAGAATATGCGGCTTATTGGAGCATATCCTCGCTTACTTTGCTAGTCTTTAGCGACTAAACTTATGTTAATCTTAACTTTTAGGGTCCATTCAATGCGATCGTTCCTTTAAATAATCAAAACCGTTGTCATTAATGAAAAGGCTTTAGGTAACACGGATGTATGTATCATTTATTCGATAAAATCGCTAAAATTCCTTGATGAGTTGCATTATGCAAAACTTAAGACTAAAAAAATCCCCACCTCATAAGCCCACCCTGGCTGAAATAAGCTGCTCACAACTCCAAGGCGTTGGTCCAAAAATTGCCAATTATTTAGCCAAATGTGGCTTGCATAACCTACAAGACTTACTGTTACATTTACCGCTTCGTTATGAGGATAGAACAAAGCTCACCGCAATAAAAGAAGCGCGCTGTGGAACACGCATCCTAGTTAGCGGCATTATTCATCATAATAAAACCAGCGCGAAAAACAGCAAGGTTTTTTCTTGTCAATTAGTGGATAAAACGGGCAGCCTCAGTTTACGATTTTTTCACTTTACCAAGCGACAACGTCAGCAATTTAAAGAAGGCTTAGCCCTGCTTTGCTTCGGGGAAGTGCGTGCTAAAAAAAATAAATTTTTTGAATTAGAACTCATTCATCCCGATTATGAATTTTTACGCCCACAAGCCCAATTAATTTTACCACGTAATCTGACGGGTATTTATCCGAGTACACAAGGCTTATCACAACGCTTATGGGATAAACTCATTAAGCAAGTATTTCAATTATTATTTCCTCGCTATCAAACCCAGTTATCAAAAGAACCAACGACGCATTATTTTCCCGAATATTTACCGGCTTGCTTACTCGAACAAATAAAATTTCCGCATCTACTCGAGGCCTTACACTATATTCATAAACCGCCCGCGGATGCGCCCATTGACGAATTAGCGTCTGGAAAACACATCACACAGCAGCGCTTAGCCTTAGAGGAATTACTCGCCCATTCGCTCAGCGTGCAACAAATCAAAAAAAATCGTGCCCAAGAAGCCGCTCCTGATTTAAAACCTAAGCCTGCTTTATACAAACGCTTTCTTGCCGCCTTACCGTTTCAATTAACCACGGCACAAAAACGTGTCATAAAAGAAATTAATCGCGATATGCAAAGGACTATCCCTATGCAGCGTTTATTACAAGGGGATGTCGGTTCAGGTAAAACAGTCGTTGCCGCTTTTGCCGCCATACTCAGTATGGCCAATAAATATCAAGTCGCGTTAATGGCGCCGACGGAACTCTTAAGCGAGCAACATTATCAGCATTTTCACCGTTGGTTAGCACCCTTGGGCTTTCATGTGATTTGTTTAAATTCGGCACTGCAAGGCAAAGCTAAAAAACAAATTCTTAACGAAATAAAAACCGGTAAAGCGCAAATTGCAATCGGTACCCATGCGCTTTTTCAAGAAGGTGTCAGCTTTGCGCATCTAGGCTTAATCATCGTCGATGAACAACATCGCTTTGGAGTACAACAACGTTTAGCACTTTGGAAAAAAAGTCAGCAAGATAATTTACAAGCACACCAGCTGTTCATGACCGCAACCCCTATTCCTCGCACTTTAGCCATGACGAGTTTCACCGACTTAGATATTTCTTTTCTGGATGAACTACCACCCGGCCGACTTCCTGTACAGACCCTCGTACTCTCAGATAAGCGCCGTTCAGCGGTCATAGAACGGGTGCGCGCAACGTGCACACAACATCAACAAGTATATTGGGTATGTCCACTGATTGAAGAATCGGATGTACACCACTATCAAGCGGCTGAAACAACCTTCAAGACCTTACAAGCCGATTTAACTGAATTACGTTTAGGCCTTATTCACGGACGTCTTGCCGCCACTGAAAAAGAACGCATCATGCGTGCTTTCAAAAACGGCGATATCGATTTATTAGTGGCCACTTCGGTCATTGAAGTAGGCGTTGATGTAGGCAGTGCTAATTTAATCGTCATAGAAAATGCCGAACGATTAGGCTTGGCGCAACTCCATCAACTACGAGGACGGGTTGGCCGAAGCGATGTAAAAAGTTTTTGCATCCTACTCTATAAAACCTTATCGCCGCTCGC
Organism: uncultured Coxiellaceae bacterium; assembly: GCA_964611135.1. Classification (GTDB taxonomy): domain Bacteria; phylum Pseudomonadota; class Gammaproteobacteria; order Diplorickettsiales; family Diplorickettsiaceae; genus Aquirickettsiella. The sequence goes on from CAZSWN010000031.1 coordinate 6,235, forward strand.
TAAACAACGTTTAGGAATTATGCGTGTCAGTAACGATGGTTTTATGATTGCGCAACGCGATCTAGAATTACGTGGCCCAGGTGAGATTTGGGGATTACGTCAAACAGGCTGGCAGCAATTACGCATTGCCGATCTTAAACGCGATCATCATTTAATTCCGCATGTCCTAACACTCAGTGAAATCATTAGCACCCAATACCCTTATCTGATTGAGCCTATTATCCAACGTTGGGCGCAACCTAATGACCGTGCTTGTACTAAGGTTTAGCCGAATATCAAATAAGATAATTTATTTTTTATTGGCCAGGCACTAACGCTAGTTAAATATCCTTATCGACTAGATAGAACAGCCTCTTTGCGGAAACAAGGTATCCGTAGAACTAAGGCTATCATCCATATCACGGCTATTACTGGAAATATTACAAAAAAATGGGGAGTGAGTGGGTGCTAAAGAAACAAAAGAAGTCGTTGAGGCTGTAGAGACTGAGGCGATGCTGTTATTGCAAACCGCTTCTTCATAAGACGGAAGACACCCCGGTATAAAGGCGGACTGGCAATCCGTATAAGCCGGTGGCGGCGTAGCGGAAAGTGTCACCGCCGAGGATCGAAGCGCATTAATTTTTTCGATCAGTTGATGGCTTAATTTAGATAAACTCTGCTCATTTTTATTAAACGACCAAATTGAAAAAATCCAAAAGCCTATGCTATAAAGACCCGCCGCCAGACCGGTATAAATAAATCCATTATGCGGCGATAATAATAATACAAACAGTAACAATAAAAAAAAGCTGGTGATTATAAGCGGCATTACTGTGTAATAACGATGCTCAAGATCCATTTCTTTGGCCAAGCGCATATATTTTTTAAAAATTAAACCTATCTTAAGCAACTCTTGGGTAGTTACTTGATCTTTTGCTAACTCATTAAATAGCTCATGTATCAAACGACGATCGCTATAATAAGGCACGCGAGAATAAGAACCGGAAAGATAGCGCAATGACATATTGACTTGGATAACTTCTATGTGGGCATACGCTTCAGATTCAGCGGCTGTGATTCGAAACCCAGACAACTCTTTTAAAAACGCGGCAAATTCTGATCGTATTCGATAACTATTTCCATGATAACTTGGCATTTTTTTCCTTATTTATTTAATTTATTGCGTACAATGGCACCGCTGATTACGCACAAATAGGCCTAAAATTCAAATCTTGCGCCTATCCTTAGAAAAGGATAGGCATTTTACGCTGATTTTATTTTTTCTTAGGTATGTACAAATCGGTAATAGTGCCTTCAAAAATTTCACTTGCCAACATAATCGTCTCTGAAAGCGTAGGATGAGGATGTATCGTCAAGGCAATATCCTCGGCTTCACAACCCATTTCGATAGCGAGGGCTATTTCGCCAATGAGTTCACCCGCATTAGGGCCTACTATTCCAGCACCTAAGATGCGTTGCGTTTTCGGCTCAAATAATAGTTTGGTAAAACCTTCATCACGCGCTTGTCCTAAAGAACGTCCGCTGGCTAACCAGGGAAAAACAGCTTTTTCATAAGGAATATTTTTTTCTTTGGCCAGCGTTTCAGTGAGCCCTACCCAAGCGATTTCGGGATCCGTATACGCCACAGAAGGAATACAACGTGGCTCAAAAAAATGTTTTTTACCGGCGATTACTTCAGCCGCAACGCGCCCTTCTGCAACGGCTTTATGCGCCAACATAGGATTACCAACCACATCACCAATGGCAAAAATATGCGGAATGTTAGTTCTAAGTTGTTTATCGACTGGAATAAAACCTTGTTCAGTGACTTCCACGCCTAAGGCTTCAGCACCAATTAATTTTCCATTAGGTTTACGCCCCACTGCGGATAAAATTTGATCATAGCGTTGCGGTTTATCCGCTACGCCTTCGCCTGCTGCAAACGTAACCCATAAGCCATCTGGTTTAGCGTCTACTTGAGTGACTTTAGTTTTTAATAAAAACGTATAATTTTTCATTAAACGTTTATATAAAGGCATGACGATATCGGGATCGGCGGTATTAATAATCCTATCGCCGGCCTCAACAACGGTAATTTTAGCGCCAAGGGCATGGTAAACCGTCGCCATTTCCATCCCAATGATACCACCCCCTAAAACCAAGAGCTCGCCCTTCACTGCTTTTAATTCCAGCGCACCGGTTGAATCAATAATACGTGGGTCATCGGGTAAAAAAGGTAAACGTACCACTTGTGAACCCACCGCAATAATGGCTTGCTGAAATTCAATTTTTTGTTGGCCGACAGTCAGCTCATTTTTTCCCGTAAATTTTCCTTCGCCCTGCAAACACTCTACCTTACGTTGTTTCGCCAACAACGATAAGCCGCCTGTTAATTTCTTAATGATACTCTCTTTCCAAGTTCGTAATTTATTGATATCAATTTTAGGTTTAGCAAATTCCAAACCATAGTCGGCCATAGCTTGCGCATCTTCAATCACCTTAGCCGCATGTAACAACGCTTTCGAGGGAATACAACCTACATTCAAACAAACACCGCCTAAAGTGGCTTCTTTTTCGACTAAGATAACCTTCTTCCCTAAATCAGCCGCACGAAAAGCAGCACTGTATCCACCTGGCCCACTACCTAACACGAGTACTTCGGTTTTTTTAATTTCTAATTCAGCCATATTTTCCTCTGTAATAAATGTCAATACCTAGATAACAGCGCACATCAACACCTTAAAAAACCGCTTATAGTAACCAACGGCGAATATCGGATAAGCATTCGGCCAGATGCACAATAAATCGTGCTCCTTCGGCCCCATCAATAACCCGGTGATCATAAGACAAGGATAAGGGAAGCATTAAGCGTGGTACAAACTCACCCGCTTGATAACAAGGTTTAATGTGCGCTTTGGATACACCCAAAATAGCGACATCCGGGACATTTACTATCGGGGTAAAAGCACTACCACCTATCCCACCTAAACTTGAAATGGTAAACGAGCTGCCTTGCATATCGGCGCTGGTCAATTGTTTGGATCGCGCCTTTTGACTCACGATGGCTAATTCTTGTGCTAAGGCTAAAAGACTTTTTTTGTCGACATCGCGTATGACGGGCACCACTAAACCTTCTTCTGTATCCACCGCAATACCGATATGATAATATTTTTTAAGTATCAGTGCTTCGCCATCAGCCGATAAAGACGCATTAAAAGTAGGAAAAGCTTTTAAACTCGTCACGACCGCTTTCATCACAAACGCTAAGGGGGTTAATTTAACCGACTGTTTTGCGGCAAAGCCTCCTTGTGCTTTGCGAAAAGCCTCAAGTTCGGTGATATCCGCTTCATTAAATTGGGTGACATGAGGAACCAACAACCAATTACGATGTAAATTTTGTCCGGTTAATTTTTTAATACGCGATAAAGCGCGTTTCTCCGTTTCACCAAACGGATTAAAATCAATTTCGGGTGCTGTCGGTAAAGCCTGCGAACTACTAGCAGCGACTTGATTTAAACGTGCTTTGACAAATTTCTGCAAATCTTCTTTAAGAATGCGCCCTTTTTGCCCTGTCCCTGTTATCTTAGCCAGATCAAGTCCGAATTCTCGCGCTAAACGGCGAACACCTGGTCCCGCGTGACGGTCTTCTTGTTCCGACTCATCTTGTTCATTATTTAATTCGCTGCTTACCGTTGTCTCGCTTATCACGTCTACGACTTTTTGCTCAGGCGCTGTACTCGCATCGGGTTTGCTGCGGCTTGAAGTCAGCGGCTCTGCGGCGGCTGGCACGTCGGGAGCCATTGCGTCATCGGCTGTTTCTAAGAGTGCAATTAAATCGCCTTTACTCAGCTTATCCCCCAGCTTGACCTTTAATTCCTTAATTTTTCCCGCTAATGGCGATGGAATATCCATCGAGGCCTTGTCGCTTTCTAAAGTAACTAATGCATCTTCGACCGCAATAGTTTGACCTTCTTTAACAGGAATCTCGATAATAGCGGCCGCTACCACGTTACCTAAATCTGGAACACGTATTTCTTTTAAACGAGACAAACGACTTCTCCTCGGTTTTTCATAGTGGCTTAATGGCACGCTTTACAGTGTAAAAGGATTCGGTTTTTTAGGATCAATGGCATACTTCTTAAACGCTTTTTCAATCTCAATGCCAGTGACTAAACCTTCAATGAATAAGGCGTGTAAACTGGCTATTACAATATAAAAACGATTAACCTCAAAAAAATCACGTAATTGTTCACGTGTATCACTTCGTCCATAACCATCAGTCCCTAATACCACATAAGGCTGAGAAAAAAATCCTCGAATTTGATCCGCATTTAAACGTATATAATCCGTCGCTGCAATCACGGGTCCTAATCTATCGTGCAAACACTGATTCACATAACTTTGCCGCGCTGGATCATTCGGATGTAGCACATTATAACGCTCCACACTCAGCGCTTCTCTGCGCAGTTCCGAAAAACTGGTGACACTCCAAATATCAGAAGTTACGGCAAAATCGGTCTTTAATAATTCAGCCGCCGCAATCACCTCATTCAAGATAGTACCTGAACCTAATAGTTGCACATGCCGTTTCCCGGGTTTATTTTCAGCCAATAAATACATGCCTTTGATGATTCCTTCTTGGCTGGCTTCAGGTAAAGCAGGATGTTGATAATTTTCATTCATTAAAGTGAGGTAGTAAAATACATTTTCTTGATTCTCTATCATGCGACGCAAGCCATCTTGGATAATGACAGCTAATTCATAAGCAAAACAAGGATCATACGCCATACAATTAGGAACTACCGAGAAAAATAACAAATTATGTCCATCTTGATGCTGTAAACCTTCCCCAGCCAATGTGGTTTTACCGGCAGTTGCACCTAATATGAAACCTCGCGCTTGCATGTCACCGGCCGCCCAAACAAAATCGCCCACTCGCTGATAACCAAACATCGAGTAGTAGATATAAAAAGGGATCATGGTTAAATTATTGCTACTGTAAGAGGTTGCGGCCGCCATCCACGAACAAAATGCACCGCCTTCATTAATACCCTCTTCTAATAACTGCCCTTTTTTATCTTCGCGGTAATACATTAATTGATCCGCATCAACCGGGTTATAGAGTTGTCCTACCGGAGAATAAATACCTACCTGACGAAACAAACCTTCCATACCAAAGGTACGGGATTCATCGGGCACAATAGGCACAATACGTGGGCCTATTGTCTTATCTTTTAAGAGATGGCGTAAAATTTCTACAAAGGCCATGGTGGTAGAAATATCACGTCCTTTAGAACCTTCTAATACATTAGTAAAGCTTGCCAAAGGCGGCACGGGTAGGTTTTCATCGCTACGGATACGACGCGCCGGTAAATAACCCCCTAGCTTTTTACGTTGTTGTTTTAAATAGTTAATCTCTGGACTTTTTTCATCGGGGCGATAAAAACTTAATTGCTCAATATCGGCATCAGTCATAGAAAGCTTAAAGCGATCACGAAAAGCGCGCAATTGCTCTTGTGTCATTTTTTTTTGTTGATGCGTAATGTTTTGTCCTTCGCCGGCCGTACCCATTCCATAACCTTTAACGGTTTTCGCTAAAATAACGGTAGGTTGACCTTTGTGTTCTACCGCCGCTTTATAAGCAGCATACACTTTCTTAATATCATGACCACCTCGCTTTAAATGCCACAATTGCGCATCGGTCATATCCGCTACCATCGCCTTTAATTCAGGATATTTACCAAAGAAATATTCGCGAATATAAGCGCCATCTTTAGCGCGATAGTTTTGGTATTCACCATCGATAGTTTCTAGCATTAAATGTGGTAATAAGCCTTGTTGATCTTTTTTAAATAAAGGATCCCATGCACTACCCCACAGTACTTTACTGACATTCCAACCTGAACCTCGAAATACCCCTTCTAATTCTTGTATTATTTTGCCATTACCGCGTACCGGCCCATCGAGTCGCTGCAAGTTACAATTAATGACAAAAATTAGATTATCTAATCCTTCACGTGCGGCAATAGCCAATGCACCTAAGGACTCAGGTTCATCCATTTCACCATCGCCGCAGAACATCCATACTTTTCTGTCTTTAGAATCTAATAAACCACGATTTTGTAAATATTTTAAAAAGCGTGCTTGATAAATGGCCTGCATAGGACCCAAACCCATAGAAACCGTAGGAAACTGCCAA
>CAZSWN010000031.1:12422-19266 GCA_964611135.1 uncultured Coxiellaceae bacterium
ACTGCCAAAATTCTGGCATTAACCAAGGGTGAGGATAAGAAGAGAGACCTTTCCCGCCTATTTCTTGACGAAAATGAGCTAATTGTTTGTCAGTTAAGCGTCCTTCTAAAAAGGCTCGGGCATAAATGCCGGGTGAAGAGTGGCCTTGAATATACAATAAATCGCCGCCATGCTGATCATCGCCCGCATGAAAAAAATGATTGAACCCAACCTCATAGAGCGTGGCCGCCGAGGCATAGGTGGCGATATGACCGCCTAATTCGGAAGAGATTTTACCCGCTTGTAAGACCATCATCACAGCGTTCCAACGAATGAGCGCCGCAATACGCTTCTCTAACTGTTCATCGCCCGGAAACGGCGGTTCTTGCGCGACAGGAATCGTATTCACATAGGGGGTATTCAGACCCGCTGTTATCGCTAAACCCCGCTCACGTGCTTTATTGAGAAGCTGTTGGATAAGAAACTGCACCCTCCCAGGGCCTTCTGTCTTTAAGACAGATAAAAGCGCATCTATCCACTCTTTAGTTTCTATCGGATCCTTATCCGAATAAGGCGTTTGCTGTGCCATAAAACAGGGTTACCTTTAGTAAAATATTCTTATACGATTACCATATAATATGGTAAATTTTTATACGAAACTGTTTCATTTGACCCAATTATAACAGCACACCCAGTGTAACAGCGAATACGATAATCAAAAAAAGAATTAAATCTCGGTCGATCAGTTTCAAAGCCGATGCATAATTGTCGGTTGTCAACTGTGCGCTATCCTCCAAGCCTAACGCAATACGACCACTTTTTTCAATTAATTCACGGTTAAATGAAACATCTCTTAATAAATAATCTAAACAAAACTGGCTAGTCTGAACAAAATTACCCGCCAAAGCACTCAATATTGAAAATAAACGCACGGGCAACCAATCCAATAAGGCGCGAATCTGATGCGCCGCCTTACCTAAGGCGGGGTAAGTGGCATGAATATGTGCAGAACGTTCCACTAAACGGTAAATCAATGCCGCCATAGGACCTAATAAAGACATCCAAAAAATAACCGCAAATAAAGACTCATTGGCTTCCCAAAATATCGACTGATGTACTTCGTTGTGATCAAAAATATTGCGCGGCCCTAAACAGTAAAAAAGTACGAATACCCCGATTAGAAAAGCTAATAAGCCGTGAACAAAGGTGGCACTTAAAAAATAAACTGCGGCAACCGGTAGCACGATAGGGAAGAGAACGAACAAGAGTGGAATAAAATGCTGCTGCGCCCAGCCCTTATCTTTAGTTAGATCGTTTATCTTAGCCACATATTGATCAAACCCATTAAAACGCCTAAGAAAATTACCTCGGTGTAAAAATCGTTCAAGCGCTAAACATAGCAATAAGGTAATAAATGTCATCATTGTCCTCCGGGCATCCCGCCCTCATGTTTTAGGAATTTTTGTTAAGCTTATCATTAATAAAGAGACTCAGTTTAATCTACTCGCATCTTTTCGTTCAAGGCCAAGGGTGTAGGATAGCGTAAAACCACCCAATAAGACGAGCCGACAAAGGTGAGGATAGTCGCCGCTTGGATCAAGTAGTTGGCTTTATCACCGATTAAAGCCGGTGTTGTTTCGGCCGCTAAATAGGCAATCAACAAAGAAAACTCACTCGCCTGCCCTAAACGTACACCGACTTCTCGGGCAATATATTTTCTTTCGCCGGACCATTGCAACAAAACTTGAAACAACCAAGGTTTAATTAATAAAACTAAACCGGCTAATAATACCGCCGGAATAAACACCTCCGGAAAATACTGCAAATTAAAACTAGCGCCTATGGCAAAGAAAAACATGATTAAGCAAAAATCACGTAATGGTTTTAGGTTATCGGCAATGAATACGGCGATCGGCCCTTCTGCTATCGAAACACCGGCTAAAAAAGCACCTATTTCGGCGGACAACCCCAAAGCGCGTGATAATTCAGCTAGACCTAAACACCAACCTAAGGCCACTAAAAATAAATATTCTTGCACGCGATCAAAACGTACAAATAATTTACTAATGAAGTAACGTTGTACAAGAAAAGCAAAACCAAGTAATGCGGGAAAAGTAATTAAGGTTAAGCCCAAATCCGCTAATTTTGAACCGGTCAGGTGCGCACCATGCACAAAGAGCAACATGCCAATTGCCAATAAATCTTGCAATAACAAAACACTGATCATCGTTTCACCAATCGGTTTATGGTGCAACGCTAAAGTGGGTAATAATTTAAGACCAATGATAGTACTGGAGAAGATTAAACTGGCCCCAATTAATAAACTTTCTAACAAGGTAAAACTAAATAAATAACCGACTGCAAAACCTATCGTTGTAAATAACGCACTAAACACAAAGGTAATCAACGCCGTTTTACGTAGACTTCGAAAAAACTCTTGTGGGGTTAAATCTAAACCGACTAAAAACAACAAAAATATAATGCCCACATCACCAATACCGCGTGCCAACGCGAGATTCGGTACTAACTTCAAACCACTAGGACCTAAAATTAAACCTAATAGGATATAAGCCACTAACAAAGATTGCTGGGTATAAAGCGCAATCGTGGCTAAGACAGCCGCGCCGGTAAAAATGACAAAGATAGAAAAAACAAAACTATGATCCATTATTCCTCCAAGCAGAGCAAGGAGGCATTCCCTCCTGCGGCCGTCGTATTGATGGATAATGAACGTTCCAGACAAAGACGTGGTAAATAATGTGGACCACCTGCCTTGGGACCTGTTCCAGAAAGACCTTCACCACCGAAAGGTTGCACCCCTACGACAGCCCCTATCATCGAACGATTGACGTATTGATTACCCACATGAACTTGCTGTGTGATCGTATCGACCGTGTGTTGAATCCGACTTTGGATGCCTAAAGTCAAACCATAGCCGGTATGATTAATCGATTTAATCACCTCTTCGCGATCCTTGGCGGCATAACGAATAAGATGCAGTATAGGACCAAACACTTCGCGCGTTAACCGATCTAAACTATCTAACTCAAACAAACAAGGCGCAAAGAAATTGGTCGGATCCAGTGTCGAGGGAATTTTAAGCTGATAAAGCAACTTGGCTTCTTGACGCATTCTGTCAAAATGTTCTTGTAAAGTTTTCTTTGCCATCTTGTCAATCACCGGGCCAACATCCGTCGATAAATCGGCCGGGTCACCGAGTGTCAGCTCTGCCATAGCCCCGCATAACATTTCAATTAATCGTTCGGCCATTTCATCTTGAACAAATAAAACCCGTAACGCCGAACAACGCTGCCCAGCACTGCCAAAAGCGGAATTCAATACATCGACAACAACTTGTTCAAGCAATGCGGAAGTATCAACTATCATGGCGTTTTGGCCGCCTGTTTCAGCAATAAAAGGCACAATTCCTCCCTCACGATTTGCCAAACCTTGATTGAGTACACGTGCTGTTTCAGTGGAACCGGTAAATACGATACCTTTGATACGTGGGTCCGAGCTTAACTTAGGCCCTATCACAGCACCACTGGCCGGCACTAATTGTAAGGCGGCGCCCGGAATTCCGGCCTCATGTAGTAGGCGTACGGCCGCAGCGGCAATCAACGGCGTGTGGCTAGCCGGCTTGGCAATCACGGTGTTTCCCGTCACTAAAGCCGCCGTAACCTGACCTATAAAAATTGCTAAGGGAAAATTCCACGGACTAATACAGGCAATCACCCCTCGACCTCGAAAACTGAGCCAATTTTCTTCACCCGTCGGACCCGGCAATAATTGCGGTATTAGATCTAAATTGGCGCGCATTGCGTAATAACGGCAAAAATCTATTGACTCTCTGACCTCGGCCAATGCATCACTGAGCGTTTTACCGCCTTCTTTAATTGCCAAAGCCATAAATTCGCTTAAACGTTGCTCAAAAAGATCAGCGGCGCGCTCTAAACAGGCGCTACGTGTTACGGTTTCGGTATTAGCCCAAGTAAAACTCATCCGGTGTGCCTCCGTAATGGCGCGTTCTAGTTGTTCTGCACTGGCTAAACTAAACTCACCTACCACTTGTTGGGGATAGGCCGGATTGTAGATAAATTGGGTTTTTTCACCGGCTTCTAGCGCGCCATTTAGGAGCGGTCCGGCACTATAAGACTTTTTACTCGCCGCATCGATTTGCCCCGACAAGCGATGCCAAGATTGGCTATCGGCAAAATCGATACCCCTGGAATTTTTTCGGCCTATCCCATAGATATCAGCGGGCAAAGGAATTTTAGGATGCGCAAGAACGGACAACTGACGCATCTTTCGTACTGGATCTTCGAGCATCGCTTCGATAGGAATCGATGGATCAATAATACGATTCACAAAAGAGCTATTAGCTCCATTTTCTAACAAACGTCTGACTAAATACGCCAATAAATCTTCATGCCCGCCCACCGGTGCATAAACACGACAAGGAATATTAAAATGTTCCGGGCCTACGATATGATCGTATAAGGTGTAACCCATGCCGTGTAAACATTGCATCTCAAAATCGCGATTCTCTCCGGCTAATTCGAGAATAGTTGCTAAGGTGTAGGCATTGTGTGTCGCAAACTGTGGATATATTTCATCAGGATGCGCTAATATTTTTTTTGCACAGGCGACAAAGGAAACATCGGTGGCTGTTTTTCGAGTAAAGACAGGGTAGCTATTTAATCCTTTCAATTGCGCATTTTTGATCTCTGTATCCCAATACGCCCCTTTAATCAAACGCACCATCCAACGTTTTTGTTGATTTTTGCCGAGTTCAATTAACCAATCAATCACAAATGGGGCTCGTTTTTGGTAAGATTGCACCGCCAAACCCAATCCTTCCCAATCGGATAAATCTGGGTCACAAAACACAGCTTCGATAATATCTAAGGAAATATCTAAACGATCTGCTTCTTCGGCATCCACGGTTAAACTAATATGCTGCGCTTTGGCCGCTAAAGCCAATGTTTTTAACTGCTTAATTAAAAAAGGAACCACGAGATCCCGCTTAGCCAATTCATAACGCGGGTGTAATGCCGACAACTTAACCGAAATCCCTGGGGCCTCTTTTAGCGATTGCCCCTGAACTGTTTTGCCAATCGCAACAATAGCCGCTTGATAGGCTTGAAAATAACGTTCTGCATCGCGCTGAGTGCGCGCCGCCTCACCTAACATATCGTAAGAGAATCGATAACCGCGTGCTTGGTAGCTTTTAGCACGTTTGAGTGCTTCATCAATTTGTTGCCCCATCACAAATTGGCGACCTAATAACTGCATGGCGTGTTTAACGACTTGACGAATAAGAGGGGTACTGGTTCGCCCAACGAAACGACGTAATACATTATCTAAACCACTGGCCTGATAGGACTTCAATAGTTTCCCGGTTAAGACTAAGCCCCACGTACTGGCATTGACAAAAAAGGAATGGCTTTGTCCAAGATGGGAGGCCCAATCCGCATTACTAATTTTATCCTTTAATAAGGCATCAACGGTATCGCTATCGGGAATACGCAGCAATGCCTCGGCTAAACACATCAGTGCAATCCCTTCTTCGCTAGATAGATCATATTCATATAAAAAGGCATCCAAACCTCCTTTCGACAAACGCTGAGCACGAATTTTCTCAATTAACTGACTAGCACGCTGAGCAATGTTAGCCGTGACTTCATCAGGGAGCGCCGCCAGCATTAATAAACGCTTAACACAAGTGGCCTCATCGGCATAATAGGCTTTGGCTATCGTCTCTCGTTGGAAACTTTCCTTAACGGCTACCCAGGGAAACGGCATTCGGACCTCTCTCAATAGAAAAATTATTTTTTATTATCCACACGCACTCGCTAGCATTATTCAAAGAAAAATAACTAATCTTGTCGTATTTCTTGCAAAAAAGTACTAGTCGTACATGAGCTCATCAAGCGGGGTTGGTGAAACGGCGCCTCCATTTTGGATCAACTCACAGAGTACATCGGTAATACAAAGGTAACGTAAAACATTAGGGGTTACTTCATCAAAGCTCGCCTTGACACCTAATAAAGACTGCTCTATTTCATCGAAGCTAACACCTATCCCGTAGCCTAAACACAGTGAACAAAGCTGGTCCGCACGACGCGCAATAGCGGGCAATAAGCCCACTTCGGAGAAAACCTCATCATAGGTGATAGCTCGGCCATTTAAGGTGAAGTTGGCACGTAAGCTCTTTGCAATCGCATGTAAAGCCTTCTTTAACTCCACCTTCTACTCCTTCCACCAAGGAACTGCGATTTTACGTGGTCCGGCCAAAACAGTCCGCAACCAGCGCAAAAATACCGTTACCGAAAAACCGTAGCGTTCTAATAAAGCAAAAAAAGCCATCGCCGCCAGCGCCAACAAAAAGCTCCAAACACGGATATGTAATAAAAACAATAATAAAGGGAAAGCGGCACGCGCATCGATTAGGAAAAAACGCGGGATACGCGCCGAATCACGCCAATGTGCCTCAATAGGAACCTGTGCCATAATTTTAGTCCTGTGGACTTTATTTGGTTAATATTCTACCATTAATGGCAGGAATCATACAGCAACTGACACCAAATTTAAAGCGAAGGAGAGTCCGATACTACCCCCCTACGAAAGCCAACCGGGCTGTCAGAAAACATCCACTTCATTAAAAATATTTAAGCTTACGATTGAATCATAAATTTCACGATTATTACTTGACTCAACTTTAACTAACCGCTTTAATACACAGCCTACACTTTACGTGTAGTTTTGAGTGTAACTTTTTGGGCCGAATAGCTCAGTCGGTAGAGCAGAAGACTGAAAATCTTTGTGTCGGTGCTTCGATTCCACCTTCGGCCACCAGAATAAT
>CAZSWN010000032.1:0-13280 GCA_964611135.1 uncultured Coxiellaceae bacterium
TTTGTGATTAAATCCAGCGCGACAAAATCGGGCATCGGTTTATTAATTAATGGCGAAGGTATCCGATAAGGGTCTTGCTCTAAACCCTTACAGAAAAAAAATATCAGTATTATCAGCGTAGCCAGTGGAATAATATAACGCGTCATAATCTGGGATTCATTTTTTTATATCGTTTGGATAAAATAGCCCATATCCCGCCTAATATCATACACAAACCACCCATCCAAACCCAGCGAATAAAGGGTTTGTAATAAAAGCGTAAAGCCCAGGTCTTATCGCCTACTGGTTCTGCTAAAGCAATATATAAATCACGCCACAATCCTGCCTCAATAGCGGGTTTACTTAAAACCATATCGGCCACCGGATAATAACGTAATTCCGGGTTTAAATGCGTATTCATGTTATTGATCAGCTGTAAATCTGCCTTTACCCCGGTATAATTAGGTCCCTGCAACGCAAAAATAGTTTTTAATTTAACTTGATAAGGACCAATCTGAAGTCTATCGCCTACTGTCATAAGCACATCGCGCTCCAGACTATAATGACTGGTTAAAATAATCCCTATCGATAAAATAGCGACGCCTAGATGCGCCAGTAACATAGCTCCTTGGGTTTTAATTATTTTTTTAAATCCAAATTTTTTTTTACATGATTCGCCCAGCAACTGCAATGTATTTAAAATAATCCATAATGCTAAGGCTAAACCAAAAACTACTTTCCATTGTAATCCTTGGCTAAACAAAACAATTAATAGAATGCTTAATGTGAAGGATATGAGCAAAAAAACAATTATTTTTTTAACTAAATAAGCGCGTGCTGTTTGATTCCAAGGAACAAGGTAGGAAATACCCATAAAAAATAATAATAAAATAGCAAATGGGGTAAAAACCGTATTAAAATAAGGCGCTCCTACCGAAAGTTTTCCCAAACCTAATACCTCAATGATTAAAGGATAAAGTGTGCCTAATAAAATAGTAAACACGGCTACACTTAATAAAATATTGTTCGATAATAAAAGGGCTGTACGCGATAACAAAGCGATAGGATAAGGGGCTTGTTTAATCTGATGAATTTTCAGTGCGTAAATACACAAAGAAGTACCTATTAGTAATACCAATAGACCTAACATAAAAACCCCTCGCCAAGGATCCACGGCAAAAGCATGCACCGAAACCAAAATACCTGATCGAACAATAAACGTACCAATTAAGCTTAAAGCAAATGTGAGTATGGAAAGTAATATAACCCAAGTTTTTAATAATCCTTGTTTTTCAACAATGAGTAATGAATGAATTAACGCAGTCCCAGCTAACCATGGCAATAATGAAGCATTTTCAACCGGATCCCAAAACCACCAACCACCCCAACCTAATACATGGTAAGCCCACCAGCTACCTGATACGATTCCAGCGGTTAAAAAACACCATGCGGCTAAGGTCCATGGTCGCATCCATGCCGCCCATTTTTTATCAAAACGCCCGCTTAATAAAGCCGCTACGGCAAAGGCAAAACTAACGGAAAAACCAACGTATCCCATATATAACAAAGGAGGATGAAAAATTAAACCCGGATCTTGTAATAAAGGATTGAGGTCGCGCCCATCTGACGAGATTTCTGCTGCCAAAACAAATGGATTGGATAAAGTCAGTAAAAAGGCTAAAAATCCGGCATTAATAAAACCAAGGACCGCTAATACCCGGGCTAATACGCTTAATTCTAAATTTTGATGCCCTAAAACAAGTGTTATTATCCAAATGTTTAAAATAAAAACCCAAAATAAGATGGAACCTTCATGCCCTCCCCATACCGCTGCAATACGATAAAACCAAGGTAAATGTGTATTAGAGTTTTGTGCGACATACGATAAAGAAAAATCATTGACTAAAAAAGCAAAGACTAAACTTAAAAATGCAATGGTCACTAATAAAAATTGACTATAAGCGATGGGTTTAACCCATTTAAAAGAAATAGATTGGCGATAAAAACCTATTATAGGCATAAAACACTGAAGTAACGCTAAACAAAAAGCGCCCAATAACAGATAATCAGAAAATTTCACGAAAACTTCCCTGTCTTGTTGTTTCTAAATTTATTTTTAAAAATTATCTTTTTATACCTAGCTGTATTTACTTTTTGCAGCGATAAAAAAATAAGCATTTTAGAGAAATTAAATAGAAGTAACAATGTACTCTAGCTAATTAACTTTCGACATCACTCAGTAAAAATCTTATTATAATAATAGAGTATTTCTTATTGATTAAGCGCCATTTAATCGCTAATATGGAACTGACCTTAATGAAACGGAGAAATAAAATATGATAAATACAGCAGAAACCATGTGGTGTCAAAATAATGCACCTTGCTGGCAGAAAAATCAAGAAACTCATTGGGTTCGAGTGCAAGATACAGCTTGGCTTGCTAGCCAAGAATCTACTTGGCTTCAAGCAGAGCCAATTAATACTCGCCGTAATTTTTATAGCGAGCTTATATTTTATCCTGCCAATTAGCTAAACCATTAAACAGGGGATTACTCCCCTGTTTATAAAAAATGGTCAGCTCAGCAAATTTCTTGCAATATTTATAGCGTGTATTTGTTTGGCGACGAAATACTTATTTTTTCTGAATTTTTATCTAAATTGAGTGTGTCGTTATGAGCTAAATTTTTTCTAACTAAAAGACGGGCCGTTACCGTAAAAACTTCAAACCCAATTATGTATTTATCCTGATACGATTTACTTAAGTAAGATTCGACAAACTCCTTAAGAAATATGTTTTGCGCTAGAGTAGGAATAGGATCTAAATAAGCTAACCATGGACGAACAAACTTTATTAATGATTCCTTGTCAGCAAATTCTTTAGTAATTGTTTTATAGGTATAATTGACCTCAGTAAATCCATATTTTTCCATTAAACCTTCATACAAACTGGGATAAATAGTATTTTCCGGTGCTTGATAATCTGTAAAATAAGGCTTCCAGGCAGTTTTCTCACGCAACTCTAAGAATGTGTTCTCTATCGCTACATTATTAAGCGGAACGAGTAAAAAAATAGACCCTCCTTCTTTTAAGCATTTGGCAATACCTGAAATTACTTTTTCATGCTGCTTTATCCATGAGAGTGTCCAGAAAGAAACAACCCAATCATAGTCAAATTGCTTCAAACCATGATCGTCAAATTGCAGTGCTTGGGCATCCATCGCTAAAAATATTAAATTTTCGAGTGACTTATATTGTTGTTTAGCGTACTGAATCATTTTTTGTGACAAATCGATCCCCGTTACTTTGCCAGCCTGAACACGTTTAGCAAGTGCCGCCGTAATTTTCCCAGAACCACAACCTATATCTACTATTTTTTGATTTGATTTAATGATAAGACGTTCAAACTCAGCCATCGCACTTTCATATTGAAAATCACTATTTTTTTCATAATCCATAGGATCCCATCTATCTATTTCATTCGGCATATTTTTCTCCTTATTCACCCAATCAAAAGTGCACTGTACTGGCTATTAAGCTGCCTAAAAATCCAAATAAATTCATTGCACTTGAAAATACCGCCATTTTTATTCCCATCGGCGCATCAACTGATTCAATCGCCTTTCTATGTAAAGTATAAAAAACTAAACCTGTACTCAAGGTAAATGCGATCAGAAAAAATAAAACAATACTTCCTCGGTGCGGAAT
Source organism: uncultured Coxiellaceae bacterium (assembly GCA_964611135.1). Classification (GTDB taxonomy): domain Bacteria; phylum Pseudomonadota; class Gammaproteobacteria; order Diplorickettsiales; family Diplorickettsiaceae; genus Aquirickettsiella. The sequence continues at coordinate 3,684 of CAZSWN010000032.1, forward strand.
TAACGCCAAAGTAAAACCCACGCAAATTGAAAAAAACAGTGCGCTCATTAAACCATAACGCATTACCAGATTAAGCTTGGTTATAAAGAGGCGAATCAAATGCGTTCCTGTAATAAACCCCCCGTAAACAATCGTTTGTATCAACCCAAAATAAAATATACCAAATCCTAAAAATTTAATGACATAAAAAGGACTAAAAGTATCCCAACACATCATACCTGCAAATAAAAGACAAAATGGAAAAGTAAAATAGATAAATTTTCTATTAAAAATCACTCGCCTATAATTTTTCAAAACATCTTTGAAGGATACATAGGCGTTTTTTTGTTGCGTATCTGGCATGTAAAGATAAAGTAAATAGAGTGCGATAGCGGCTAAACTAGCCAGCAGAAAAAAAATATTCCGCCAACCCATGAAATTTATTAAAAAACTACCGAAAAGAGGGCCTACTGCCGGTGCTAATACAGTAATACCTCCCATCCAAGATAAGGTTTTTATGGCTTGCTCGCTGTCAAGTAATTCATGGATAGCCGCGTAACCGCTTACTAAAATACTACTCACGACGCAACCCTGAACAAATCGCGCCACAATAAAAATACCAATATGACTTGTTGTCGCGCAAAATAGGCTCGCTAGAACAAAAAATAACCCCCCGCTTAATAAAACTTGTCGGCGCCCCAGATGGTCTGCCAATGGACCTAAGAAAACTTGGAAACAAGACGCCCCTAAAAACCAAATTGCTATGGTCAATTGGGCCAAACTCGCCTTGATTGCAAAGGTTTGGCTCATAGCGGGTAAAGCTGGTAAGTACATATTGGTTGCAAAATATAAAGGTAATTCATAAAAGATTAGGCATAAAGGAAATAACCATAGAACTTTTTTAGTGATAGGCAATGCACTCGTCGTTTCTGCTGTCATTGTTAAATCCCTGTTAAATAATCTCGCTTAAACTTAAATAATAATGTTGTTTTTCGTAAAGTTGATTATTATTTAACGCCTTAGTCGCTCGAATAATTTTTTCTATTCCTTGCCGAAGATCAATACTTGGCTTAAAACCTAACAGGGACTCCGTTTTACGCATATCCGCCCATAATCTGTGGGCATATATTTTAATAGGGATGGGCACATAGCGCGGTTTGACTTCTTTATTGAATAATTGGGCTATACATTGAATCACTTCATTAAAACTATGTTCTTGACCAAAACCAACGTTTAATTCCTGTGTGGGAATCTCTAACTCTAAAGCTTTTTGAAACAAAGTAGCGGCATCTTCGACAAAAATAAAGTCTCGTGTTTGACTGCCATCGCCCCACACAACGGGCTGTTCCCCATGCATAATGGCCCAAGTAAATAAAGAAACAATGTTGGCATATCCTCCTTTAGTATGCTCACCCACTCCGTAAACGGAAAAAGGCCTTAAACCAATACAGTTTATTCCATAACGCTCGCTATAACGCCTTGCCTCCTGCTCACAAAATAATTTACAACCTGCTTTACTATCGGGTGGATTAAGCAGCATCGCTTCGTGATAAGGAACTGAATTTCTTTCATAAACTGCACTCGTACTCGCCCATACCACTTTTTTAACCGCATGCTTTTTAGCAGCCTCCATGACGGTTTTAAATCCCATTAAAGTAAATTCACAAGCTTCTAAATCATTTTCTTCATGCATCAAAAAAGAAGAGGGTGCGGCAAGGTGAATAATAGCTTTTTTCCCTTGTGTTAGTTTAGAAACTAACTCCCAATCGCGCGTATCCCCTTCTACCCAATTAATATTTTTATGCAGGTAAATTTGGCTACGATTAGAAAATCGAAAACTATCTAATGCATCAAGGTGATAACCTGATTCAGCTAATTGTTTAACTAAGGTTCTTCCTATAAAACCAGCCGCTCCGGTGACTAATAGCTTAGCTCCCAACATAAATACTCCTTAAATAATTGATAAGGTTAACGATAAATTTTTGATATAAAAATGTCAATTATTATTTTTTATTTATCTAAAATTAAAGTAACACGCCATTTTCTTTTGCTTCCTCCACTTTTTTCTGACATGAATCCATCGAATTAAAAATTTCATGGTGCAACATTCTTAAAATGTTTTTTGTGCCCTGAGCAAACTCATCGCTAAAAGCACGCTCATTATTTTTCAAAATCAAATCCTCTATCTGATTAACTTCATAAAATTTAAAAAATGCATTAACGCCCAAACTAAATAAAGAAGAATTAATCGCTTGTTTACTTTTTTTAAATGGTTCAAAGAATTTTTTGGCGCTGGATTTACTTAATAACACGTTAACTAGATCTTTAATCTTTCGTATTGAATCATCATAGTAAGCCCAATTAGGCAAAACTGATTCAACACGAGACTCTCTTTCTAAACCAGTGATTATTTTTTCCAGGCAATCAGCTCTATTTAGGGTGGCAAATTGATAAGGGGAGGCAAAAGGCTCTTGATTAAAATTCACCTTTATCAAAGATCCACGATCAGGTGTCATGTAATAGGGAAAACCATCCCACTCGGGAACAATGACAGGGGTACCACAAGCAATGGACTCTAAAGGTGACTTTCCATAGGTTTCAAAAATACTTAACGCGCAAGAAACGTAAATATCAGCGGAATTATAGAGTTTTATGAGCGCTTCTAGGCTTAATCGATAAAAAACAATTACATTTTGGGTATGATGAGCTAGTGCATTGTAATAAACAGGATCGATATGACTGGTGCTAATAATTAATTGTATAGCGTGATCGCTACACTTTGATAAGGATGAATAAATAGATAATAAAGTCTCTAAGCCTTTATCATTCATAAATCGACCGGTAAAAAGCAATATTTTTTTATTTTTTTTAAGTTGTAATTCATTTCGGCAATAATCTCGGTCTAGAGGCACAAAATCTTTTTTAATTCCGAATGTGGCTATATTTTTTGCATTAATTCCCAACATTTTCTTATAAGCGACTGCGGCATTTTCTGAACCACATAAAATAATATCTTCTACATGGGCATAGCATTTCAGCAGAATAAAATAACTTAAAATATTTAATGGATAAGCGTTGGTATGGGGGATCAATATGGCCGGGCAATAAAAACCAGCGCGACGAATAAAATAGACTAAAGGTAAGGCCTCCACGTATTCTGCAATAATCAGATCAATTTGCTGGAGGTCGATCTGCTTGGATAGATATTCAAAACCAGATTCAAATAACGAAAAACTATGTCGCGACGGTTCTAATTGCGTAATCGGAAAAAAATAAACTGCGTGACCTTTACTTATTTCTTTAAAATCATTCAAGGTATCGGTTATGCATAATATATTCTTCATGATTTATCCCTATTATTAAATTTTCCATGACGTTTTTTAAAGTCTTAAGCGCTATAAAAATATCTTGCTCTTCGTTAACAATACTAGGGGCTATGCGCAAGCAAGAATTTCTGTAAGGAGTTTGGCCTATCATAATTTTTTCTTCTAACATGGCCTCAACGATCTTGGCAGGATTACATCCTAGTACATCAAAACAAACTAATCCTGAAGAAAAATTTTCATCTAATGGGGTATATAACTTAATACCTGGTATCGTTTTCAAGCCTTGTTTACAAATATCTGCTAACGCATAAATTTTTTGCTTTATTACCGTTTTTCCTAGACTACTATTAAAGCGAAATGCTTCCGTTAGTGCCCAACGATATTCAAAGTTTGGAAATCCGCCGGGGTTACAACTACGCGCAGGGGGACAAAAGGTATTTTCGTATTCTTTTTTTCGCCAGGGTAAAAACGCAGGCAAATCAAATGAAGCGCTAATAGGTATTAAACGCAACCAGGCTTCTTCGTTTCCCCATACTAAACCGGTACCTCTGGGCCCATGCAACCACTTATGGCAACCACTGATTAAAAAATCACAGGCTAAATCTGCAACGCGATTGAAATCTTCTACGCCCAAGCCATGAACGGCATCAACGCTTAACATAATCCTTTCTTGCTTTATTCTAAAGGCGTTAATAGCATCTATTAGCTTACGTATTTTTGTTAAAGGTAGTTTTACGCCGGTACAAGAATGTACCCAAGTAAGCGCTAATAATCTTGTCTTATCATTGATATTTTTTTTAATATTTTCAATAATTTCTTGCTCAGTCACCTCGGCTGGGTTTTTATATAATTCTATTTTCTTGACAATAGCTTGTGAATGTTTTGCTTTAAAAAATAAAATTTTATCTGACGCATAATGATCATGGATACTGGTTAAAATCTCATCACCAGGATCTAATTTAAAACCTATATAAACTAAAGATAAGCCTTCTGTTGTACTATTTGTCAATACAATATTATCCGGATGGCTCGCTAAATAATCAGCCGCTGCTTGCAAAACTTTTTCATTTAACGCATCTTTGTAACGATAAAATAGGGCAGGATTTTGATTAAGTTGATATTGATAATAATCAATGGTGCGCTGTACACAATTTGGATGAGATGCTAATAGACACAAGGATAAGTGTATATAATCATCGCTGAGATTAAATTGTTCCTTAACAGACAAGCGATCCATGATGGTTTATATTCCCTTTTTATTCAGCTTTATGTTTAATTATATTCCTTTTTAACGTTTCAAATAGACTGACAAAGTAAAGAAAGATTGTCGTCCACTTCGATGCTATCAGCACAACATTCTGAAAGGCTATGTGATCGTGCTAAAGGAGCTCGTTGAAAAAAATTGGCATTTGAAGAAGCAAGTACTGAATTTATTTCAGAAATCAATTCCTCGGGCTCTGTATCTTCATTGCTATCTTCTAAAAGCGCTTCTCTACTGCCTGTCAATACGTTTTGCAAAGGTGTCGCTATTAAGTGGCCTGTAGCCCTAAACCAGCGGATAGCTAATAAAATAGCGGCTAAAAACATAGAGATACTGCGCCCTGCAAATATTCCATCAACGCCTTCATTGCCTAAAAACCCCATTAAATAAGACGATAAAATACCAATCAAACACATAGACGTCACATTGGTCATCATGGGGTAAATATTATCGCCTTGACCAATTAAAGCACCTGTTAAGGTTTGGCGTACCCCATCAAAGAATTGCCCTATCCCATTAATCATCAATAAACGCTGCGTTGCTTGTAAAATGTCATCGGCTTCGGTGTTATTATCTAAAAAAAATTGGATTAATTGTCTAGGAATTGTTAAAAACAATAACATGCCGCAAGCGGGTAGTACTTGCGATAAAAGCATGGCTCTTACCCCCACTCGTCTCAATTCAGCATAATTATTTCGAGTATATTGTTGTGCACTTAAGACCATCGTCACTTGTCCTAATGCAAAACCGGGCACTGTTAAAATATAAACGTATTGCCCTGCTATTTCGGCAGCTGTCAAACTTGCATCGCCAAATTTACCGGCCATCAACATAGAAATCCATAAGGCAATCACCTCAGCGCCATTTTGTAATCCTATGGGCAAACCTTTTCGTAGTAATTTATGTAGGTTAGTTAAAAAAGGACTTAATTTAAATGATAACAAGGCATTTTGCCGATATTTCAAATGAATATAAATACTACCCAGTAACAAGCTAGCCCACGAGGAAACTCCATAAGCAATACTAACAGCGCCCTCTTGCCAAGTATTTTTTTCAATAATTAAGCAATACCCCAAACCAAAGTTGCTAAGATTATTAGCTGTGTTAATGCATAAAATAGGGAAGGTATTCTCATGACCTAACAAAACTTGTTGATTACCCAAACTTAACAAATTGGCTGCAAATCCAATACCATAATAATTAAAATAACTTTGTACGTGAGGAAGTAGCGTATCGTCCTGCCCTAAATTGGATAAAATAGGAGCGGTAGTTAAGTAAATAGGAATCACCAGCACATCGTAGGCTAATGTTAATAACTGTATCTGACGCCATAATAGGCCTATATTTTTAGGCTCTTGGTTACGTTGACTTAATTCTTCTGCCATTAAGACACTACAACCGAATAGACTACCCCCGACAGAAGCGACAAAGAGATTTTGTGTGGCGGTAATAAGCCCCGCCGCCGCAAGTGATTTAGCCCCTAACCTAGAAAAAAGATAAACATTACCAAAACCCCCTAACATATTGGTTAAGTGCGACAGCATCAAAGGCGCAGACATACCTAATATTTTTTTAAAGGCTACGATCGAAAAAATAGCGGGTGGATCTGAAAAAATCGGGGCAAGAGCAGTAACAGGAATTTGTGCTTCTTCTTCCCTTTCTGGTATATCGGCACTATTGTTCTCTGTATCCATTTTTTTAATCCTTTTTATTTTATAACTACTCCTGCACTTTTACATTCTTGCATATTAAAATTATTAAATAAAATGAAATTATTAAATAAATATAAAACCAACCATCAATAATATTTGCAAGCGTGTATTTGGTAAGATTTACTGCACAATAAATATTAGTTAGGATTGCTTCAATGTCCCCGAACTACAATAGGGTTTAGCTAATACGCTATTTAACAATAAATGATTTACCTTTTTAGAAAAAACTGCTAACTTACCCGACATTTATTAAATATTAGGGCTCGTATGACTCAGCGCTGTATCATCATTGGTATTGCCGGGGCTTCTGCTTCGGGGAAGAGTTTGTTGGCCAATACCATAGTAAAAGAATTGGGTTCCGAACAAGTTGCTGTTATTACCGAAGACTCTTATTACAAAGACAACAGCACCATTGCTTTTGAAAAACGTTTACAAAACAACTATGACCATCCTGATGCCTTTGATCACGACCTGTTAATCCATCATCTAAAGCAATTACAAGCTGGGAAGTCGGTAGAGATTCCTATCTATAACCACACCTTACACATTCGTGAGCAAGAAACCCGCTGCCTTGGCCCACACTCTATTATCGTCCTAGAAGGAATTTTGCTTTTTGCTGAAATTGTTTTAAGAGAACTCATGGATATCCGCATTTATATGGATACACCATTAGATGTTTGTTTAAGCCGTCGCATAAAGCGTGATGTGGTTGAACGAGGGAGAGACATTGAAGCGGTATTAACTCAATATCAACAAACTGTTCGCCCTATGTATTCACAATTCATAGAGCCTTCTAAACATTATGCTGATATCATTGTACCGCGTGGTGGCGAAAACCGGATTGCTATTGAGCTTATCAAGGCAAAAATACGGGAATTATTAACCAATTTTAGCAAAAAAAACGAAGAGGAAAATCATGGGCCTACTTGATAATAAACGTGCACTTATTGTGGGATTAGCCAGTGATCGTTCGATTGCTTATGGGATTGCCGAAGCGATGCATCGCGAAGGGGCGGATCTCGCTTTTGCTTATCAAGGGGAAAAGCTAAAAGAACGTGTCAGTAAAATGGCGGCTAGAGATTTTAATTCTAAACGTGTGTTTGCTTGCGATGTAAGCCAAGATGGGGAAATTACTCATCTTTTTAAACAACTCACTACGCATTGGGATGGATTAGATATCTTAGTCCACTCAGTTGCTTACGCTCCGGCTGATCAATTGCAAGGGGATTATCTAGAAAACATTAATCGTGAAGGTTTTAGAATAGCGCATGATATTAGCAGCTATAGTCTAGCAGCTTTAGCCAAAGCCGCTTATCCTATGATGAAAGACAGACCTAAAGGCGGTGCTGTCCTCACACTCAGTTATCTGGGATCAGAAAAAGCCTTACAAAATTATAATGTAATGGGCTTAGCGAAAGCGAGCTTAGAAGCCAACGTCCGTTATCTTGCTAATAGCTTAGGCCCTAAACATATTCGAGTAAATGCCATATCCGCAGGACCCATTCGTACCTTAGCCGCCTCGGGTATTTCAGGTTTTAGAAAAATTCTTGCCTATAATGAAGCAGTTACTCCCTTACGGCAAAACACCAGCATCGAGCAAGTAGGAAATACAGCGGCTTTTCTCTGCTCTGATTTGGCTTCTGGAATTACAGGAGAGATTATCCATGTCGATGGTGGGTTCCACGCTATTGTCGCCATGGGTGAGAATACAGCGGTGGAAAAATCATCTTAAGCTTTTTTCTCCTTTGCCACGGTGCAAATTAGCTAGCTTAAGGTCCTTTTTATCGACTAAAAACTCGCCTTCTTAGCGACGAGTGGTATATATTAGCTTAAATAACATCTATAGGTTCTCGTGTGTTTCGTCCTATCGCCTTCTATATTGGTTTGCGTTATACCCGTGCGAAAAAGCGCAATCATTTTATTTCCTTTATTTCTTTAACCTCGATGATAGGCATTGCGCTCGGCGTCATGGTCTTAATCACTGTTTTATCGGTTATGAATGGATTTGACAATGAAATTCGAAACCGCATTTTTAGCATGGCAACACAAGTTGCGATTACCTCTACGAGAGGTCATCCATTGACTCAAATTACGCCCTTAACACAACAAGCAAGCCAACAAGCTGAGGTTATCACCAGTGCGCCTTTTGTAACAGGACAAGGGATGTTGGTCAATCTAGGTCAGCCGCACCCTATTATGATCACTGGCGTTTTGCCCGAGCTCGAAAAAAAAGTATCTGAAATCCCTCATAAAATTGTCGAGGGTAGTTTTAACTTGGAACCCGGTCATTATGGCATAGTGCTTGGCGAGGAGTTGGCTGTAGAATTAGGCCTTGATATTGGCGACAAAGTTAATGTTATCACGCCTACCGTTGCCTTAACACCTGCTGGAATTATCCCGCGTTTTAAAACCTTTACAGTCACCGGTATCTTTCGTGTAGGGCGCAGTTTTGGGTTTGAAAGCAGTATGGCCTATATCGCACTCAAAGATGCTCAAACACTCTTTCAACTGGGTCAAGGTGTAACCGGGTTACGACTAAAACTCAACGATTTATATGCCGCGCCCCGCGTTGCTAATCGACTTATAAAACAATTACCTCCTTATTATGAAGTAACGGATTGGCCGAGTACTTATGGTAGCTTGATATATGCTATTGGCTTAGAAAAAAGAATGATGTTTTTTATCTTACTTTTGTTAATTGCTATCTCAGCATTTAATCTGGTTTCTTCTTTGATGATGGTGGTCACGGATAAACAATCTGATATCGCTATTTTACGAACATTAGGCGCTACTCCGCGTACTATTTTAAGTATTTTTATGGTTCAGGGTTGTGTGATCGGTTTTACGGGGACTTTGCTTGGATTAATAGCTGGGATTGCCTTAGCCTCTTATGTCGGAAACATCCTGACTTTCATAGAACATACCTTTCATATACAAATCCTGGCTTCAAACGTCTATTTTTTCGTTGAGAAACTACCTTCTAAAATTGAAAAAGTCGATATAATTCATATTTGCGTGGCGGCCTTGGTCATGAGCCTATTAGCCACCGTTTATCCCGCATTAAAAGCAGCACGTACTTTACCCGCTGAGGCTTTGCGTTATGAATAGAGGTTTGGCGACTAGTAATAAAAATTCTGTCCCCGGTACTCCTTTAAAAGAGCCTGTGCTTGCCTGCCATCGTCTTACCAAGACTTTTCATGATGGATCTTTGTATGTCGAAGTACTCAAACCTATTAATTTTTCAGTACAAGCGCGTGAACGCGTGGCGATTGTAGGACCTTCTGGCGCAGGGAAAAGTACCTTACTGCATTTATTAGGT
>CAZSWN010000032.1:13290-19054 GCA_964611135.1 uncultured Coxiellaceae bacterium
TAGACAAGGCCAGTAGTGGTGAGGTTTTCGTGGCAGGACACAATCTAGCCACCTTAAACGAAGTACAGCGTAGCCGTCTACGCAATTGTTATCTTGGGTTTATCTATCAATTTCATCATCTATTACCGGAGTTTACGGTATTAGAAAATACCTGTATTCCCTTATTACTACGGGGAATTAAACCTGCAACAGCTAAAGAAAAAGCACGCAGCCTCCTTAAAAAAGTAAATCTTTTACATCGACAGCAACATAAACTCGGTGAAATTTCAGGTGGAGAGCGTCAACGCGCCGCCATCGTAAGAGCCTTAGTGAACGAGCCTCTTTGTATATTAGCCGATGAACCGACAGGTAATCTTGATAGCCACACCGCAGAACAAGTCTATCAAACTTTACTTGAACTAAATGAAGTATTTAATACCAGTCTAGTTATCGTAACACACGATCGTAAACTTGCCAGCCGACTCGATCGTATTTTAAAAATGGAAGACGGAAAATTAGTCCCCGCCTAAATAAAGAATTAATAAAACATGAACATTGTTATGTGTCTAAACCCTATAAACTTTACGCAATCACACTATAGGTTTGTAGAATTTTTTTAAAATCTAACTCGATAATAGGCTTTATACACACTTCATTAACGCCTATATTTAGGTAATTTTTTTTCAGCGATTCATTAAGCCAACTACTCGTCACAATAATAGGTGTATCTTTATTTATATTACTTTCATCATTACGAATTAAATTAATTAATACATCGCTACTACAATCTGGCAAATTGACATCTAAAAAAATAATTTTATACGGTGAAACTAATTTTTCTAAAGCGGCACGCGCTGTATCGACTAATTCGACCAAGCAGCCTAATTTTTCAAGATGTGTCAAATTGATTTTTTGACACACTTTATTGTCATCTATCGATAACACTTTCGATAAAGAGTACCTCGCATTTTTCGTTGCTAAATTGAGTTGTTCTAAAGGTTTTTTTAAAGTTGGATGAAAATTATTTCCAAAGCCTCTAATTTTTTCTACCAAATTGGCTCGTAGCTTAAAAATTGACATAGTCACTCCTCTTAAAAAAATAATTATTTCTAATTTACTCATGATATGTAATGTGAAATAGGCTCCAACTGCACATATCAAATAAAAAACTTATTACCTCCTAGGGTATAAATAAAATTTTATTGTGTATTAGCTGGATGTAAATAACCATAATGAATCCCTTTAAATATAGCCTGTGCCATAGAACGACAGCTAAGTTTACTTAAAATTTTATGGCGCCAAGTCCTAACCGTTGAAATTTTTACACCCATTAGCTCTGCTGTATCTTGAACTGTTTTTCCTTTAGCCGCTAATAATAAACAATATCTTTCTCTAGCCGTGAGTTTTTGATCAAATAAAACACTTTGCTCAATAGATGTTCTTAGTAACAAGGCCTCTACTAATTCAATTTGAATTTTAGAAGGATTGTTGTTTCCTAATTTCTCTAATAATTGTACGATTATTTTATTAGTTATAGTTTTATTTTCTGTCATTAGCGTCTTTTTTTCCTTTTATAAATTTTAACTTTTAAGCTTTAACACAAGTAAATCGTTGCCTGCATGAACCTCTTTTGTATTCCTATCTCCTTAGCTATCATGGATTTAAACGCAATAAAATTTTTTCATCCGGCTTTGTGCCTCCGCTGCTATCGAGTTAATAGCGACCATCGCCCTAAAAATCTCCTTTAATACCGATCCAAATAGCCTGAAATACGACCAAATAGCTTCTACTCATAAACAAACTAACAATCTACCTTAAAAAAAACTGTTCCAAGTATCCACTCTAGAGAGGATATTCGTTATAATAGACAAGCTCGTAGGTGCGGGCCTTTATAAATGTTCAAGTTGTGTCTATAAAGTAAGGGTTAGTGTTGTCAATTTTCCACAATATAAAAGGGATATAACTGATAACAACTAATTTTTGTACCTTAATCGTATCAAGGCTACTTTAAAGGCAAATGTTGCTCCTTAAAAAAATAGAATTCGTCTAGAGAAAATGAAACTATCCATACACAAATATAAATAGCTAACGCCTAGAGACAATGAAAAATTTTTAATCTCGTTATTTAACGAAGCCTGTTTTTAAAAAAGTAATAAAATTCAATCAAAAAATTTATATAGATGAAGTACCTTAAGTTAAAAAAGTTAATATTCTCACTAACATATCTTTTATAGAGATTAAATATTATCTGAACGGATATTTTATGTCAAATTTAGTAAAGGAAGGTAATGAAAAAAAATTCTAAGCGGGCACTAAAAGTAAAAAATAAAATTAACCGGCCATTAGAAACTCAAGAAAGAGCTAATCGACTCCGATTTTTACGTAAAATGGCGCATCTATCGATGAAAGAATTTGCCCAGCATTGTAATCTCGGATTAACTACCATTAACTATTGGGAACAAGGATATAGCAGTGTAACGGAACGTGGAGCAAAAAAAGTATGTGCGGCTATGCGTGAAGAAGGGATTGAGTGCGCTGCAATCTGGCTGATGACGGGGTTTGGGGAACCCCCTAAAATCACTGACTCTAGTAAACTTTCTAAATTAAACTACCAGGCACTCGAATCCTTATCAAGACAAACCATTAATGAAAAAAAATCAGATTATCCGATGGAGAATATGGAAATTAGAGAGGAGTTAGCACTTTTTAAAAAAAATTATCCAGAACATCTAATACTTCTAGTTGATAATGAAAGTATGAAACCGCTTTACGGATCCGGTGATTTAGTCGCCGGCAAGAAATTAACCGAAAAAAACATGGAGCTTGCTCACGGAGCCGACTGTATCGTTGCGATTGAGGGAGGAAAATTGCTACTTAGGCGCGTAAAAATAGCGCCGGTCGCCAATAGTTTTGATTTATATGTTATTAATCCAGACGCTTGCTTAGAGTTCCCTCCGTTACGCAATGTAAAAGTACTCGCCTTAGCCCCGATTATACGAATCTGGAAACCCGTTAAATTTTAATGCGGATTAATCCTAGTCTTCTTTTTCGGCTTATCTACAATCACATAAAAAAGCTCGTTGGGTTTTACCATATTGAGATCATTACGCGCATGGGCTTCTAATGCCGCTTGACCTAACTTGAGATCATTTATTTCAGCTGCGATAGTTTGGTTTCTTCGACTTAGCTGGGCGTGGTCCTTCAGTTGTTCAGTGATCTGCTTCTTAAGTTGATGCACACGCCATACGCCGTCTTGTACAAACCATAACTTATATTGTAAACCTAAAAAAAGTAAGGTTAAAATAATAATAAGTGGTTTCATCACTACTTAATTACTCAAAAAACGTGAAAAAACTTGAGCACCCGCATAAATCACTTTATTCTCCGCTAAGAGATCGGCTTCGATACGCAGTAAACGGTTATATTTAGCGACGCGATCGGTACGGCAAGCCGAGCCTGTTTTAATTTGACCAACGCCTGTCCCAACCGATAAATCAGCAATGGTCGTATCCTCTGTCTCGCCGGATCGATGCGAAATAATAGCGGCGTAATGCGCATGTTTTGCGAGGGTAATTGCCGCTAAGGTTTCGCTAAATGTCCCAATTTGATTAAATTTAATCAAAATAGCGTTCGCTAATTTTTTATCTATCCCTTGTTTAAATAACTTAGAATTCGTCACAAACAAATCATCTCCGACTAATTGTATTTTTTTACCCAGTCGCCGGGTCAATTCTATCCAGCCTTGCTCATCTGATTCAGCCATACCATCTTCTAGGCTAATAATAGGATATTGTTTGGCTAAATGCTCCAAATAAGCTATCCATCCCTCTGTGTCCAACTTTTTATTTTCTAAACAGTATTTGCCCTGTTTATAAAATTCATTACTTGCCGCATCCAAACCTAAGTAAATATCCTGACCCGCTCGATATCCGGCTCGTTCAATTGCGGCTAAAATAGCGTCTATCGCTTCATGATGTGTTTGAAAGTTCGGTGCAAATCCACCTTCATCACCTACATTTGTATTTAAACCTTTCTTTTTGAGATAAGCTTTTAAACAATGAAAAACTTCCACGCCCCAACGCAGTGCTTCACTAAAGCAAGGCGCACCTAGCGGTATAATCATAAATTCTTGAATAGCTAATTGATTATCTGCATGCATGCCGCCATTAATAATATTCATCTGTGGCACTGGCATAATATATTTTTCATACGTCTTTCCCATAAGCGCGGCAATATAAACATATAACGCTTGCCGGTGGTCTAAGGCGGCTGCTTTAAGCAACGCTAATGAAACGCCCAATAGTGCATTAGCGCCTAAGCGCTCTTTATTGTCCGTTCCATCCAGCTTTCTCATTAAATCATCCAAGCCTTCCTGATCGTCGATCGCTTTTCCAATTAAGTTTTTTCGAATAGGTCCTTTAATATTTTGGATAGCCACTAAAACACCTTTACCTTGATAACGATCGGGTCTATCCGTATCTCTTAATTCCAAAGCTTCCTTTGAACCTGTCGATGCACCCGAAGGAACACTGGCATAGGCGCTTAAACCTGAGTCTAAAAGCACTTCAACCGCTATAGTAGGATTTCCACGCGAATCTAAAATTTCATACGCCTTAATATCAGCAATTTTTGACATATTTTCACCTATAGTGTTGTTTCTATTAGTCTTGTTTTTTTAACGATATTGTCTAAATCTTTCAAGGTTTCTAATAGTTCAGCCATCTTTCCTAAGGGCCAAGCGTTAGGGCCATCGCTTAATGCTTGCGCAGGATTTGGGTGAGTTTCCATAAAAAGCCCAGAAATTCCAGCCGCCGCAGCGGCACGCGCCAATACAGGGATAAATTCCCGTTGTCCGCCTGAGCATCCGCCCGCCGCACCCGGTAACTGCACCGAGTGCGTGGCATCAAATATAACGGGGCAGGCTGTCTCTCGCATTACGGCCAATGCACGCATATCGGAAATAAGATTATTGTAGCCAAAAGTAGCGCCTCTCTCGCATACCATGATAACTTCTTTGCTAACTTCACGTGCTTTCTCTACCACATACTTCATATCCCAAGGTGAAAGGAATTGACCTTTTTTAATATTAACCGGCAAACCTTGCTTGGCTACCTTTTGAATAAAGTTAGTCTGACGACATAAAAATGCGGGTGTTTGCAAAACATCCACTACACTAGAAACCTCATTTAAGGGAGTATCCTCATGAACATCGGTAATAACAGCAACGCCCAAATCCTTTTTAACTTTAGCTAAAATACGTAAGCCTTCTTCTAGACCCAAACCACGAAAACTTTTAGTAGAAGAACGATTGGCCTTATCAAAAGATGACTTATAAATAAAAGGTATCTTTAATTTGGCAGTTATTTCTTTGAGTTGCCCTGCGGTATCCATCGCTAATTGCTCGCTCTCCACGACACAGGGACCTGCTATCAAAAATAAGGGCTTAGTAATACCGATCTCAATATTTAGCAATTTCATAAAACAAATAATTATAGCGAAAGAAAGTCATAGTTTACCCTTAATTCCAGTTAAGTCCTATACCCACTCACAAAATAGGCATTTTGTAAAGTACTTAATAAGCTAATATTAAAAACAAAAAATATTTTTAATACAAAAAATATAATGTTACTATGTAGAAAAATAAATAAAAAAGGCCAACACGAATGCATCCTCTAACGCTTAGAAAATTAAAACTCTTAAAAACTGCAACTAAAAGAAAATTAAAAAATAGTTTATGGACACGCGGTGTTTCTAAAAAAAGAGAACCAAAATTTTATCTATTTGA
>CAZSWN010000033.1:0-17256 GCA_964611135.1 uncultured Coxiellaceae bacterium
CTCTTAAATCATTAATCGCTTCCACCTGGTCTGATTTACTGAGAACGACTAATAGGCCGAAGGCCGCTAGCGCCATAAGGCCATACGCCAGTAGATAAAACAAACTCATCGCATACGCTACCGCGGTACCCGCACTTAGGCCTAATAAACCATAGCCGATATGCGCTATCGCCGAATAAGCGAGCATACGCTTTAGATTCTCTTGCGCAATCGCGACTAAATTCCCTAAACTAAACGATAAAACGGCAATAATCCCTATCAGGGGCTGCCAATAGTTATGTAGGCTAGGGAGTGCATCTACCAACAAACGTATGGCTAAGGCGAGCGCGGCTATTTTCGGCGCAGCACTGATAAACAAAGTAACAGGGGTTGCTGCGCCTTGATAAACATCGGGCACCCAGAGCTGAAAAGGCGCGGCCCCTAATTTAAAGGCGATACCGGCCACGATAAAAACAAGGCTCGTCGTTAACAACAAGGGGGATTGCCCGCCTTGGCGTAAAACCTGGTTAATCGTTGGAATGATTAAAGAATGGGTCGCACCATACAATAAAGAGAGGCCGTATAAAAATAAACCCGATGCCAGCGCGCCTAAAATAAAATATTTCATAGCCGCTTCAGCCGCTTCACTGGATCGGCGCTGCAAAGCCACTAAAGCATAGAGTGGAAAGGATAAAAGCTCTAAGCCGAGATAAAGGGTTAATAAACTATTTGCCGAGGTCAAAACCAGCATCCCCAGGATCGAAAATAAGCCCAATAAATAATATTCTCCTGAATTAATACCTAGGCGTTTTAGCGCATCGCGTGCATAAACAAAAGCAAAAATACTGAAAAAAAGAATACTCAACTTAATAAAATAGGCCACCAAATCCCAAGTAAAATGTTGATGAAAAAGTAATTGAGCAGGAATTTTATATAAATGAGAAACCAATACCAAACTAATCAGTAAACTTAGTTGGCTCGCTGTATAAGTAAGTAGACTGTTTTTTTGTTTAACGAAAAGTTCCAATAACAAAATAACGCACGTCATAAACAGTAACGCGATTTCGGGAACTGCCGGAAAATTAACTAATTGTTGTAGTATCATCATAATTTAGTCTGCAAACTCCAATGTAAAATTGAGTCTATAGAAGCATGCATTATCGTCAATAAAGGTGCTGGATAAACACCAATCAAAATAATCGCCAGGGTTAGTAAAATAAAAACGAGCTTTTCAAAGCCATGAATATCGCTACTTACTTCCACCAAGGGGTTAGTAATCGCGCCAAAAAAAACGCGTTTATACAGGTAAAGTGTGTAGGCGGTACTGAGAATTAAGGTACTGGCGGCAATCGCCGTAATCCAAAAACTAGCTTGCATTGCGCTCAGAATAATCATAAATTCGCCCACGAAACCCGAAGTGCCTGGCAATCCGACATTCGACATCGCAAACAACATAAAAAAAGAGGCTAATAAAGGCATGCGCGTGGCAATGCCACCATAATCTTTAATCAAACGACTCCGAAAACGATACGTCAACATACCCACGGCTAAAAACATAGCGCCCGAACTAAACGCATGGGAAATCATTTGTACCATCGCACCTTCTAAACTCATATAGGCCATTAAGGTGTTGTGACTATGATCCATGATGGCAAATAACATAAAACAACCCAGCACTACAAAGCCCATGTGCGCAATGGAGGAATAAGCAATCAAGCGTTTCATATCCACTTGCGCTAAAGCCACAAGCCCAATATAAACGATAGCAATTAAGGCGAGTGCTATCATAAAGCCATCAAGTAAACGACTGGCATCTGGAACAATCGGCAAGCTAAAACGTAGAAAACCATATCCGCCCAACTTTAACATGAGCGCCGCTAATACCACCGAGCCACCGGCCGGCGCTTCGGTATGCGCATCAGGAAGCCAAGTATGCAAAGGCCACATCGGAATTTTGACCGCAAAAGCAATTAAAAAAGCCGCAAAAATCCACACTTGTTCTGGCATACTGAGTTTTAACGGATAAAAACTCGCAATCAAAAAGTTTTGCTGTGGGTTACGAACACCTAAATAAAGTAAGGCAATCAACATTAACGCCGAACCAAAAAAGGTATATAAGAAAAATTTAATCGAAGCATAAGAGCGATTATCGCTTCCCCACACACCGATGCTGAGGTACATAGGAATCAATATCGCTTCCCAAAAGACATAAAATAAAATGGAATCGGTAGCGGCAAAGGTTCCGACCATCATGCCCTGCATCATTAAAAATGCCGCCATGTACTGCGCAACACGTAGTGTGACACTACGCCAAGCCGCCAAAATAACTAATAAGGTGGTAAAGATCGTTAACAAGATTAACGGCAGCGAGATGCCATCAACACCTAACGCATAATTAATGTTATAAGCACTAATCCAAGGAATATTCTCTTGAAACTGCATACTGCTTAATGTGGAATTAAAACCCAAACAAAGCGGTATACATAAAACCAATGTGACTAACGATGTCACTAAGGCGGTGATACGTGCCCGTTGTGGATAGCGATCGCCATCGATAGCCACTGCAATCACACCGCCAAATACAGGCAACCAAATAAGCAAACTCAACAAATGGTTTTTGAATAACAAGGCGACTTGATCAAGTAAAGTTAACAGCATTTTCTTAGATTACAATTAATTTATAAGGAAAAAACCAACAAAAAAATAATGACGCTCAGCACCATCAACAAAGCATATTGGTAAATCAGTCCCGATTGTAGACGACGTAATACACTAGAGAGCCAACTAATGCGTCTTCCTGATCCATCAATGAGCCTATCATCTAATACATTCGCATCGAGGCTAAAAAATAATTGTGCTAAGCGCCGCCCGCCATTTGCAAATACGCGTTGATTAAATGTATCGAAACCATATTTGTTAATTAAGATACGGTAAATCCAAGCAAAATGTCCTTGTATCCAAGAAGGAAGCGCAGGAATTTGCAGATAACATAAATAAGCCAGCAAAATGCCTGCCAGCGCAAACAGTGTTGCCAAGCTGAATAAATTTTCTGTTAATGCCGCATGATGACTCGGTAAAACAAAAAGACTCGCTCTGAGTAAACCACCAGCCCCTGATTCATTTAAGAAACGCGGCGCCAATAAGAAACCCGCCACCAGCGAAGGAATTGCTAACGCGATTAAGCTTAGCTTAACTAGCGTCGATGTCTTCTGACAATATTGAGGTTGAGCGGCGTTACTACGCGGCTTAGTATGAAAAACTAGGAAAAAAGTACGAAAAATATAAAATGCCGTTACCAAAGCACCTATTAAGACACAATAATACGCATAAGGCGCGGCCGGTAAATGGGAAGCCTGTACCGCGTCAATAATGGCATCTTTAGAATAAAAACCCGAGAAAGGCGGTAAAGCCGCTAAGGCCAATGCGCCGACTAAAAAACAAAAATAAGTGACGGGCATCACTTTAGCTAAACCGCCCATCTTGCGGATATCTTGTTCATGATGCAAGGCTAATATCACAGAACCGGCCGCTAAAAACAATAAAGCTTTGAAAAAAGCATGTGTCACTAAATGAAAAATACCCGCCGCATACGCCGATGCACCTAAACCTACCATCATATAACCGAGTTGCGATAAGGTTGAATAGGCAATCACGCGTTTAATATCATTTTGCACGATGGCCACGAAACCCATGAATAAAGCCGTTGTTCCACCTAAAATTAATATAAGATTCATAACGCTTGGCGCATACTCATAGAGCGGTGAAAGACGTGCGACTAAGTAAACACCGGCTGTCACCATCGTAGCGGCATGGATCAAGGCTGAAATAGGGGTAGGCCCTTCCATTGACTCAGGGAGCCAAACATGCAAAGGCATCTGAGCCGATTTACCCATGGCGCCTATAAATAATAGAAAACAGATTAACGCGATGACCGAATAAGACGTGTGCGGAAAAATACTGATCGTCATATTTTTTAGCAGCGGTGCTTGGTGGAATACTTGTAAATAATCTAAACTACCCACGTAATTAAACAATAAGGCGATGCCTAGAAAAAATCCAAAATCCCCGACGCGATTGACTAAAAAAGCCTTAAAGCTACCCGCATTAGCGGATTCACGTTTAAACCAGAAACCAATCAATAAGTAAGAAACCAAACCCACGCCTTCCCACGCAAAAAACAGCTGTAGAAAATTATTAGCACTGACTAACATTAACATCGCAAAGGTAAACGCCGACATATAACTAAAAAAACGTTTATAGCCCGGATCACCGGCCATATAAGTAATACTATAAATATGCACTATTAAGGAAACAAAGCTAACCACAAGAAACATCACGACTGTCAACGGATCAATCAAAAATCCGATGTTAAAGCGGAATTTACCAGTAAAATCCCAAAGATAAAGATTGGCGTCGTAAGCGGTGCTGTGCAAAAAAAACAATTGATACGCAAAATAAAGCGCTAAAACAAAGGAAAACAAAACACCTAAAATAGTGACGCGATGCGCCATGCAACAACTAACGGCTCTGCCACCTAATCCCGCTATTAATGCGCCCACTAAAGGGGAAAACACCAGTAGCAGACTAATTAATTGATAATGTTCCATTAACCCTCTACCCCTTTAAGCGCGTTAATGCATCAACTTGAATCGTATGCCTCGTACGAAACAACACAATAAGTATCGCCAAACCGATTGCCGCTTCCACCGCTGCCACCGCCAAAACGAAAAACACAAAGATCTGACCGGCTAAATCAGCGAAATAATGCGAAAACGCAATGAAATTCATATTCACCGCTAACAATAATAATTCGACGCACATCAGCAAAATAATGATGTTTTTCCGGTTAATGAGTAAACCCAATAAACCTAAGCTAAATACAATGGCGCTGAGTATTAAATAATAATTCAATGGAATCATCTTTTTTTCCCTGACTTCATTTTTATAATTCGCAATCTATCTGCAGGTTTTACAGCAAGCTGCTGTTCAGGAGCAATCGCTTTATTAACCCGCTTTTCTCGAAAACCCAAGGCAATACTGGCAATAATACCGACTAATAATAAAACGCCCGTAATTTCAAAAGGATAGGCATACTGCGTATAAAGTATATCGCCTAAAGCTTGAGTATTACTGGCATCTGGCGAAACCGGAACCAGGTGGCTTATACCCGAAATAGGAAATACCGTGTAAATAAGTAAACTCAATAGCAACAGTATACTGAACACCACATAGGGAAGATAAAGCACAAAACCGGATTTTTTTTCAGCGGCCTCAATATTTAATGTCATAATAACGAATAAAAATAAGGTCATTACGGCACCGACATAGACTAAAATCAATATTAAGCCCAGAAATTCAGCCTCTAATAAAATCCATAATGCCGCGGCGGCAAAAAAAGCCAGCACTAAAAACAAGGCGCAACGAACTGGATTACGCAAAATAACTGTCATCAATGCCGCGGCAATCAACAACAGCGCAAATATGAAAAAAGCACTTGTCTGTATAGGAATGATCATAAAAATTCTTTCAACGAAATCAAATAAAAGACCCTGATTTTATCGATAAGGCGCATCTTCTGCCCGCTCTTTAGCAATTTGTTGTTCATACCGATCGCCGATAGCTAACAATTTCTCTTTCGTCATGATCTCTTCACCACGATTTTCAAAATGGTAATGCGGTATATTCGTTTCAACGATAGCATCCACAGGACAAGACTCTTCACAAAATCCACAATAAATACACTTAAATAAATCAATTTCATATAAAGTAGTACGGCGCGAACCATCATCGCGTGGTGCCGCTTCAATGGTAATAGCCAGCGCCGGACAAACCGCTTCGCATAGCTTGCACGCGATACAGCGTTCTTCGCCGTTAGGGTAGCGACGCAAAGCATGTAGACCACGAAATCTAACTGAACGCGGTGTTTCTTCCTCCGGGAACTGTACGGTCACTTTTTTCTTAAAAAAACCTCGGCCGGTAACACCCAGTCCTTTAAAAAGATCCCACAGTGTAAAGGTTTTTATAACTTGTCGTATTTTTTTTAATAAGTTCATGTGTTAAACCAAGGCGCACATTTAAATTGCACGGCTAAAGCGAGCAAGGATATCCACAACAATGTCACTGGAATTAACACCTTCCAACCCAAACGCATCAACTGATCGTATCGATAACGTGGAAAGGTAGCGCGTGACCAAATAAAAAGTCCCAAAAAACTCGCCATTTTTATAAAAAACCAAATGATACCAGGAACCCAACGAAATGCGGATGCTAAAAAGGTAATTCCTTGGAAAGGAGATAACCAGCCACCTAAAAAAAGTAAGCTTGCAATAGCCGATATCAAGATCATATTCATGTATTCGGCCAGAAAAAATAAAGCAAAACTAATACCTGAGTATTCGACGTGAAAGCCCGCTACAATTTCAGATTCCCCTTCTGCCAAATCAAAAGGAGCACGGTTGGTTTCAGCAATACCCGAAATCCAGTAACACACAAACAAAGGCAATAACGGCAACCAGTACCAATGCCAAATTCCACCTTGTTGTCGGTTTACAATATCGTGAAGATTCATACTCCCTGCCGCCAGTAAAACACCGACAAAACAAAAGCCCATCGCAATTTCATAAGAAATAGTCTGTGCAGCCGCGCGCAAGGATCCAAGCAATGCATATTTAGAATTAGTCGCCCAACCCGCCACTAAAATGCCATACACGCCTAGGGAAGTTATCGTAAAAAGATAAAGTACAGCGGCATTAATTTGTGTTAAAGCTAAACCTTGGCTAAAAGGGATCACCGCCCAAGCCGCTAATGCAGGAGCGATGGTGATAATGGGCGCCAAGATAAATAAATAACGATTAGCCGCGGTCGGTACAATAATCTCTTTCGTGAGCAATTTAACGACATCAGCAATCGGTTGCAGTAAACCTAATGGCCCTACTCGATTCGGTCCAATTCTAACTTGCATATAACCGATACCTTTACGTTCAATAAAGGTCAAATAAGCCACGGTAATTAATAAGGGGATCGTAATAACGATGATCTTAATTAGGATCCAAATGAGCAATAACAAATCATTCAGCATAGATTTCGATAACTCCAAATGATTCACCTAAACTGGCTGTTTCTTCATAACCTGCAGGGACATAAACACAATGATCCGGAACGCGTTCATCAATTAATAAAGGTAATACGGCCTTACCCTCCCCTTGCCGAAGACACACTAATTGATCGGCACCGAGTTTTAATTCGCTCGCCAATGCAGCGTTCATAAACACCGCCATCGGTTCGTTAGTCGCTGAAGCCTGTAGTGCTAGGGATCGACGTACCAAACTATCTACGCGATAAATCGGCCACTCACTAATCCGCGTGATTAATTTTTTAGTAACAAGGGAATTAAGTTCTGGAATCGGATTACTATTCGATCGTAGAAATTCTGTATCGGCCATAAAATCCAGTGATTGATTGGGTTTAGCCAGATATTGACTCAGCGCAGGTTCAAGTTCTTCACGAATAAACGCATGGCAGGAACGATTAAAATCGTCTAATTCGAATAAATTGCCTAAGGTTTGTAATAACTGCCACGCTGTACGCGATTCTCCTATAGCAGGAATTGCCGCGGCAAAGTGCTGCCAAGAACCGGCCATATTCACGAAACTCCCTTCGATTTCGGCAGAACTGGCAATAGGGAGCATGACCTTCGAATGTTCCAGCAAGGATTTAGCCTTAAAGGGTGATAAAGCCACGACGAAATCAGCTTGCTGCAAAGCCTTGCTCGCAATGTGCGGATTAGCACAATCTAAGCTAGGCTCGATATTCAACAGCAGATAAGCGCGTAGATCGGCTTTAAACATCTGGGCGGCGGATAAACCCGGCTCAGCCACGTTTACGCCACCCGGTAAACGATGCGGAACAGCACCCGCTAACCAGGCTCCAGCACTGTTCGCCCCTTCGCTTAAATAAACCCACCTTGCCCCACTGTGTTGGGCAATAAATTGAGTCCATTGCCTAATTAATGCGGCTTGCGGATGATTATGCGCTAATGCACCCAAAATAATTATTGGTCTTTCAGCGGATTTTAATTGTTTGGCTAATGCCATTTGTGATGGACTTGGTGTTATTCCAGCCAAAAATGAAGCCGATTGATCCTGGGCTAAGGCTTTAGCCACGCCGACTAAGCTTGCTAAAAATTCATTAGGACTGACAATAATTTTTTCAGCTAAAGAAAAAGGAAAAACGATATCCAAACAATGAATACTGGCTATTTTAGCGCCGGCTAAATTCGCTTTACGTAAACGGTGCGCTGCCAACGCTTGCTCATAACGAATATTAGAACCCACCAGTAGCAGGAAAGAGGCTTTCTCTAATTCGTTAAGCGTTAATCCAATCGGACAAAGCGGTGCACGCGCTTGATCAGAGACATCACTTTGATGTAAACGATGATCGATATGTGGCGAACCTAAACTACGCCATAATTTTTGCAAATAATAAAATTCTTCGGTGGTACTACTCGGTGAAGCCAAAGCCCCCATCGCCTGAGGACCGTATTGTTGCAAAATTTTTTTAAATTCAAGGACTACTTTTTCCAGCGCCGTATCCCAATCGACAATAAACCATTGTCCATTTTCTTTGATGTGCGGTTTTGTTAAGCGTTCGTTACTGTGAATACCCAGATAACTATAACGATCCCTATCGGATAACCAGGTTTCGTTAATCGCTTCGTTTTCGCGCGGAACAGTCCGCATCACTTGTCCGCGGCGGGTATGCCAATAAATATGAGAACCCAAACAATCATGCGGTGCGATAGAAGGTGATTCTACCAACTCCCAAGCACGTGCACTAAAACGAAATGGTTTCGAAGTCAGCGCTCCCACCGGACAAAGATCAATGATGTTTCCAGACAATTCTGATTCCAAACTATGCTCGATATAAGTACTGATCTGTAAATCTTCACCGCGATTTAAGAGACCTAATTCCTTAATTCCAGCAATTTCCTGACCAAAACGCACACAACGCGTACACTGAATACAACGCGTCATCTCCGTGGCAATCAAAGGTCCTAAATTATCATCTTTTACCGAACGTTTACCTTCGGTAAAACGCGCATTCGATTGGCCGTAAGCTAAGGAAAGATCTTGCAATTCACATTCGCCCCCTTGATCACAAATAGGGCAATCTAAAGGGTGATTAATCAGCAAAAATTCCATCACCGCACGTTGTGCTTCTTTTGCCTTAAGCGATGCGGTGAAAACCTTCATACCGGCAGTTACCGGTGTCGCACAAGCCGGCAAGGGTTTTCCTGATTTTTCAACATCCACCAAACACATACGGCAATTGGCCACGATAGAAAGCTTTTTATGGTAACAAAATCGCGGAATATAAATACCCGCCTTATCCGCCGCCTCAATAATCGTTGTATTTTGTTCCACATGCAAAGTACGACCGTCTATCTCAATATCTATCATAGCTTCACTTCTTGCTTAATCTGCTTTATTTTCATTCAATTTAACTATTTATTATCCCAACTTAATTAAATAGCCCTTGCTCAATGCGCAATTTTTTCACGCCCACGTTCAGCTTCGCGTTTCGTCAAGCATACATCTCGCTTCTTCGTTTACAATACTTCATGCAAGTCGCCAACCGGACAACGTTTATGCTCGATATGCTCAATGAAATCATCGCGAAAATATTTGATAAAACTTTGTACTGGCATGGCCGCTGCTTCACCAAAAGCACAAATAGTATGCCCGATAATCTTTCCTGAAACACTCATTAGCAACGCTAAATCGGATAAACAGCCCTGACCCTGCTCAATACGATGTAATACGCGCCACATCCAAGCCGTCCCTTCACGGCAGGGTGTACATTGGCCACAGGATTCTTCTTTGTAAAAATGCGCAATACGCGCCAAGATTTTCACCATACACGTTGTTTCATCCATGACGATCACAGCCCCTGAACCTAACATAGAGCCGGCTTTCAAAATGGAATCATAATCCATATCGGTGTTTAACATGACGTCAGCTGGTAATACCGGCATTGAAGAACCACCCGGAATAACGGCCTTCAATTGCCTACCGTGATTGACTCCTCCGGCTAAGGCTAATAAGTCTTTAAACGAGGTGCCTAAAGGCACTTCATAATTACCCGGTTTATTCACATGGCCTGTCACACTAAATAATTTACAACCGCCATTATTCGGCTTGCCTAAATTTAAAAACCATTGGCCGCCGTTTTGCAATATGACAGGCACAGAGGCCAAGGTTTCGGTATTGTTAATCGTAGTAGGACAACCGTATAAACCATAATTAGCTGGAAAAGGCGGTTTAAAACGAGGAAAACCTTTTTTTCCCTCTAACGATTCCATTAAGGCGGTTTCTTCACCACAAATATAAGCACCGGCACCCATATGGTTGTACAACTGTAGCTCAAATCCTGAATCTAAGATATTGCTTCCTAAAAAACCCGCCGCATACGCTTCTTCTAAAGCCGCTTCACAACGCTCAAAAGGTTCATGGTATTCGCCGCGTATATAGTTATAGCCAACACTCGCTCCCATGACGTAAGCGGCAATCGCCAACCCTTCAATAAGCTGATGAGGATTAAAACGTAATATATCTCTATCTTTACAGGTTCCTGGCTCTCCTTCATCCGAATTACACAGTATATATTTTTGACCAGGGGCACCTCGGGTAATAAAACTCCATTTTAATCCGGTCGGAAAGCCAGCCCCACCACGCCCACGTAAACAAGCTATTTTTAATTCAGCGATAATTTGTTCAGGCGCTGTCTTTTCCTTTAAGATTTTTTCCCACACTTGGTAACCACCGACGCTACGATAACTGGCTAAGCTCCACGGCGGATCAAGATGTAAAGTACGAAAACAAATATCATTCGCCATCTAAATTATCCAAAATTTTATCTAATTTTTCAGGTGTTAAATCTTCATAATAACGCTTGCCTATTTGCACAACGGGCGCATTCACACAAGCCCCTAAACATTCCACTTCTCGTAAAGTGAATTTTTTATCCACGCTGGTTTCACCAAAAGTAATCTGTAAGCGCTCTTTTAAATGCTTAACCAGTTTGTCACAATCTTTGAGCATGCAAGAAACGTTAGTACAAACGTCAATTTTATGTCGGCCAACGGGTTTTAATTCATAAAGCGTATAAAAAGTAGCTACCTCATAGGCCGTCACTCGCGACATCCCTAAATAATCGGCCACCGCATTAATCAATGCCAGTGATAAATAACCCTTATTATGTGCTTGCACTAAAGTCAAAGCCGGTAACACAGCCGATTGCCTACGTTCAGGCGGATATTTTTTAGCCCATTTATCAATGGCTACTTTCAAATCAGCGGGTAACTCTGCGTTTTTTTTAGGGTTTGCTTTCTTCATCTATCGATTTCACCAAATACGATATCAAGACTGGACAATATAGCGACCAAGTCGGCTATCATGTGCCCAGAAACTAATTCATTTAACGCCGCTAAATGCGGAAAACCGGCCGCACGTATCTTAACCCGATAAGGTTTATTGGCGCCATCGGATACCATGTAAATTCCAAACTCACCTTTAGGGTGCTCAATCGCCGCATAGGCTTCTCCCGGCGGCACACTATAACCTTCACTAAATAGCTTAAAGTGATGAATGAGCGACTCCATATCACTTTTCATCTCCAGACGCGGTGGCGGCACAATTTTATGTTCTGCTAACACCACAGGACCGGGATTAGCACGCAACCAGCGCACACATTGTTTAATCAGTGCATTAGACTGTCGCATTTCTTCTACGCGTACCAGATAACGATCATAACAGTCACCTTGACTCCCTATCGGGATATCAAAATCTAACTCATCATAAACCTCATACGGTTGTTTTTTTCGCAAATCCCACGCCACACCGGAAGCCCGCAAAATAGGACCGGTACATCCTAATTGTAAAGCACGTTCTGGTGATAACACCCCAATGCCTACTGTTCGCTGTTTCCAAATACGATTATCCGTCAATAAGGTTTCATACTCATCGATAAGCTTAGGAAAACGCGTACTAAAGCTTTCAATAAAATCGAGTAAACTGCCCTCTCGATTGGCATTTAATGCACGGGTTTCTTTTTCAGTATGCCATTGTGAAGGTTTATAGTGTGGCATTTTATCCGGAAGATCACGGTAAACACCACCGGGTCTATAATAGGTCGCATGCATACGGGATCCAGATACCGCCTCATAACAATCGATTAAGTCTTCGCGTTCACGAAAACAATATAAAAAAACCGTCATAGCGCCAATATCTAAGGCATGCGCGCCTAACCAAAGTAAATGATTCAGTACACGGGTAATTTCATCAAATAAAACCCGAATATATTGGGCGCGTTTAGGGGGTGTGACCGCTAATAATTTTTCGATAGCCAATACATAGGCATGCTCGTTACACATCATAGAGACATAATCTAAACGATCCATATAGCCAATATTTTGGTTATAGGGTTTAGATTCTGCTAATTTTTCAGTAGCACGATGCAATAAACCAATGTGGGCATCTGCCGATTGAATAACCTCGCCATCTAATTCTAAGATTAAACGCAACACACCGTGTGCGGCCGGATGCTGCGGACCAAAATTTAAGGTGTAATTACGTATTTCGGGCATGCAAGTTACTCGGTCTGATTTTTATGAAAACAGGTTAAGGCATTCTCATTGGTCGTTTTACGAATCGTTTTCGGGACTAAGGTACGCGGAGTCACCGTCACGGGTTGATAAATAACCCGCGCTTGATTGGCATCATAACGCACTTCAACATGCCCAGTTAATGGAAAATCTTTACGGAAAGGATGGCCTACAAACCCATAATCGGTTAATAGACGCCTCAGATCAGGGTGACCATTAAAGAAAATACCATACAGATCAAATGCTTCACGTTCATACCAATCGGCCGCCTTCCAAAGCGTGATGACAGTAGGCACTTGCGGCGGCTCACCTGTTGCAAAAACCCTTAAGCGTAAACGCTGATTATGGACCAGCGATAAAAAATGATAGACCACTGCAAAGCGTGGTTTATGCCAGGGAATAGGACGCTGTTGACCACTGTTATCAACACCGCGCTCAAAGCCGGTTAAACTCGCACGCTCGGTAGTCCACTCGCTGATCCCATAGTCGGAATAATCCACGACACAGATATCCACTAATAACTCAAATTTAAAATCGGCCTCATCCCTCAACGCTAAACAAACCGCCTGTAATTGTTCGGCAGAAATTTCTAAGCTGATTTCATCCAGTGCAATGGTCATCTCTTGGATAACATCCGCAAAACGCTGATTGAGTTTTTGAAGTAGCGGGACAGAAGCTGACATGCTTAACGGCGCTCGATAAAGTGAGTTTTGTTAATTTTATTTTGTAATTGTATAACCCCATAAACTAAGGCTTCGGCCGTCGGTGGGCAACCCGGCACATACACATCCACTGGCACGATTCGATCACAACCCCGCACGACTGAATAGGCATAATGGTAATAGCCTCCTCCGTTCGCACAGGAACCCATCGAAATAACCCAACGTGGCTCTGCCATTTGATCATAAACCTTACGTAAAGCGGGCGCCATTTTATTACATAAAGTTCCCGCGACTATCATGACGTCCGATTGCCTAGGACTTGGTCTAAAAACGACACCAAATCTATCGAGATCATAACGCGCGGCGGCAGAATGCATCATTTCTACCGCACAACACGCTAAACCAAACGACATAGGCCATAAAGATCCACTGCGCGCCCACGCTAAAAGCTTATCTAAGGAAGTCGTTACAAAACCTTGTTGTTGTAATAAGGGTTCTATTCCCATTGTAATGCCCCTTTTTTCCACTCATAAATAAAACCTATTAATAACAATCCCAGAAAAATCCCCATTGCCGTTAACCCAGGAAGACCAATGCGTCGCAAGGAAACGGCCCAAGGAAACAAAAACGCTGTTTCTAAATCAAAAATAATAAATAAAATAGCCACCAGATAATAGCGTATATCAAAAGGCAAACGCGCATCACCTATGCCTGGAAAACCACATTCATAAGGAGATAATTTAGCCGGATCCGGATGTTGTGGCGCACTCAAGCGCCCAATGAACAAAGCGGCCACGCCTATAAATAGGCCAAAAGCAATAAAAATAAGGATGGGGAAGTAAGCTTGCAACATAGTTCTTTGAATATCCTGAGCCATTTTGGCGCTAGTATACAACCTTCACCGGTCAGAATTCCATACTTAAACAATCAGAGATTTATTAGCGTGTATCCAAGACTAACTCTGCGCTAGTGCCTCTTTTAAAATAAGCGCTCTACGTGCGCTGTTTCAATGATTGAGATAGGCAACATGCAATGCTAACATGCTAGACTTAATTTAAGTTAACGCCATGTTAGGCAAGGAAAACAAAATGGACCGAAGTAGGTATTTTCTTTACCCAGAACAACCTAAAACAGCCGAATCATCCAGTTGCGACATAGATTTAATTCAAGCATCACAATTTTTAATGATCGGTGCCGTTGATCAAAAAAAAGCCTCGCACATAGCGCAGGTAGTAATCGATTACCTTAAAGATTGCAATAAGACTTTCTTAGCCACCGAACGTATTCGTCATCTATTATTATTCAGCTTACTGACCATTTCTCTCATCGCCTTAATTAACATCACCTTAATACCCTTAGCCTCTGCCAGCGTTACATTGATGCTCTTACTGGCTGTTACCTTATTTCTCATAAACGTCGCCATGACACGCATTCAATCGAATCACCATCGCCATCAACAACAAGCATGGAATCGATTAAAAACAGTCTGTGAAGAATCGGAATCCAACTATCGATGTAAAGAAAGCAAGTTACTCAATCCCGCTCATAAGCGTGATCCAAGGCGCGAGAAAATACCTGAAAAGCAGCAATTTAGTCCGCTGTTTGCGAGCAAAAAAGATAAGCCTGATAAATGCGTAAATAGACACGAAAATAGCCGCCTCGATGAACCCGTCCCTGATCCTCTAAGTCATTTAAGCTTATAAAGATTCACTGGCCGCTTAAGGGAAGCCTTGTAATTCATCGCTTGTCCAAAATACATCCTTTAATTTGATCGTTGTTTTACACACAAGCGCTACACTTTACAAAGGAAGGCGGCTTAAAATAAACTTAGTGCTTACTACTCTGCTGCATTCAAATAGGCTGCACTTAAATGACGCAAAAAAATTTGCTTGTTTTTATATTTTTATTGATAACGACTCCGGTGCTTGCCAAGCCTACTGACGGCTGTCATCCCCACGCTAATCCAGAATTAGCTCAATATATTATTGCGTATGGCTCATTGATGGAAACAGTCTCCAAAAAAGCAACGGACGATAGCAGCGGTGAAAACAAACCCGTGCTCATCGACCATTACCAGCGCGGTTGGTTTGCCGAAGGTTTATCGACCGGTTTTAGCACTACTTATTTAGGCGTTATTAAAAAAACCAGCGCCCATTTTAATGGCACGTTATTTAAATTAGCCTCTGTTAACTCATTAAAAAACTATGACCGCCGGGAAAAATACTATTGTCGCGTATTAGTGCCTAGTACTACTATCCATTTACTCGTGGAGCAAAAATTACCGCGCGGTCAATATTGGATCTACGAATTAAAACCTGAATTGATCGCTTCCCCTACAGCGCGTTACCCGATTGTGCAATCTTATGTCGATATTTTTTTAGAAGGTTGTCTCGAGATTGAAGAAAAATATCATTTAAAAAACTTTGCTGCCCGTTGTGTTCAAACAACCAGCGATTGGTCGGTACATTGGGTTAACGATAGAATTTATCCGCGCAGACCGACGGTCTATCAAGCCAAAGCACTCGCCATTGATGCACTACTGCAACAAGAAGTGCCTACTTTTTTTAATCAGATTCAGTTAGCAACACATAATTAAATGCCGCTTTAGCCTTATTTTTTCAGCGTCACTACTCAGTAAGTAAGCATAAAAGCAGCAAAGACATATTGATTTTTGTTGCTTTTTTTCTTTATCGATTAGCTTCCCTATTTATTCAAAATTTATTCAAAGTGCGTGTTTTAGTAAGGCTAAACGGCGATGGCGTGCCATCGCCAATTCAATCAAATGCGTTAGAAGCGCTTGGTAAGCAATACCTGAGGCTTCCCATAATTTAGGATACATACTGATCGGGGTAAATCCCGGAATAGTATTGATCTCATTAAAATAAATTTTTTGCGATTTTTTTTCAATGAAAAAATCAATTCTTGCCATACCGGCACAGTTTAAGCGGGTAAATATCCTAGCCGCTAAATCTTTTAGTTGGTGTAACTGGCCCGCTGACAATACGGCCGGAATAATTAATTCGGCGCCCTTAGCATCTAAATATTTAGCGTCATACGAATAAAACTCATGGCGTGGAATAATTTCACCGGCGGTACTGAGCAAAGGTCCTTCCCCCCAGGATAAATTTTCTAATACCGCGATCTCAATTTCACGTACATTAAATGCTTTTTCCACTAAAACCCTCGTACTATAAGTGAAGGCACGCTCAATGGCGCCTATTAGCTCAGCGGATTTTTTGACTTTAGTCACCCCTAAACTCGAACCGGCGTTAACCGGCTTCACAAACAGTGGATACGATATTTTTTGCGAAATATCCTGAATACATTGCACCTGTTGCGTCCGCCATAAACCGGAATCCAGTGTTAAAAAAGGAATGACCGGGATAGGCTCGGCGCTGACTAAGCGTTTGGCGATATCCTTATCCATGCCAAGTGCAGAACCTAATACATCAGCACCGACATAGGCTAATCCTAATACCTCCAATAAACCTTGTATTGTGCCATCTTCACCCAAAGAACCGTGTAATACCGGAAAAACCACATCACAAATCTGAGCATTAAGTTGCGCTATTGTCGTCAAAGTCGTTGAGGTTTTTGTCTGCAAAGGCAAAGCACTGGCTAATTGTGGCGTCGATATCTGACGAATATCGTTAATAAAGCAATGTCCTTGCTTATTAATCCCAATAGGGATGATATCAAATTTAGTTTGATCTAAATTTGATATCACCGCTGCAGCAGACTGTAAAGAAATTTCATGTTCAGCCGAAAGTCCACCATAGAGAACAGCCAGTTTAATTTTTGCGTTTTCTTTAATCGACATAAAAACTTATCTAGAGAAGTGATAGTAGGCTTATTATAGAGGCTTAAATTATTTAACATAAGATTTTTTTTAACTTAAAAAAAACCCGCTATTCGCGGGTTTTAAAAAAGTAGCCTGGCGGTGTCCTACTTTCC
>CAZSWN010000034.1:0-16190 GCA_964611135.1 uncultured Coxiellaceae bacterium
AAGAAAAAATTAACCGATTAAGCGATTTGTGGACAGAAGAGATAGCCATGCATCATTTATCAGAAGAAACCATGTCATCACAAGGCCAAGAAAGGCCTGGAAGCAGCACCCATTTTTTTACCCGGCCTTCGTATTGAAGTGGGGAGGGGATAAATAGGAGGACATGTTGAGTCAATGGTTCAATAAAATGGAGCATCATCTTTCTGAAAGGCCTTTTATGCAGCTGCATTTGCATTGGTGGTCAAGGCGATGGGTAGCTCATATCAGCATCCGTCCTCCCTTGACGCAAAAAGCGCCTTTATGGAAGCTAGATGGATGGAACGTATAGATGATATAGCGCTTAGGCTTGAAATGAAGCGTGATGCAGAACTCCGTTGTGTCACTGAGCAGGAGACATTGGTAAGAGATTCAGCGGAAAAATTGATGAACCGCCCATCATTTTAGGATATTAAATCCGATAAATCTTTTTATCAGTTAGAGGCTGCGAAATGTTCAACGCATTACTACTCGACGAAGTCGGCCGACGGCTGGCTCAACAACCCTTTCTTAGAAATAAAAACAATCGTAGCTAAGACAAGCTTCCTCTTGTCCGCGGCTTAACTTTTTCCACTAAGGAAAAAATTTTACTGCGCAATGCCGAATTAACAGGCTTCGTCCCTTGTCTAATTACTTATTTTGCCACGCATTTTGTTCTTTCCTGCGCTGAAAAAAAAGATTAAAATAAAGAGGATAGTTAGGGATAGGCGCATGAAGCTAACTTAATTAAAAGAATAATTTTTTTGATCCTGGAATATAACTTTTATGAAAAAAGCCTTGATCTTAGTTGATTTGCAAAATGATTTTATGCCCGGAGGGCCGTTAGCGGTAGACCATGCGGATGAAGTCATCCCGGTTGCTAATCGTGTGCAAGCACATTTTAAATACGTGGTGGCAACACAAGATTGGCATCCCGAGGATCATGCGAGTTTTGCGGCTAACCATAAGCATTCCTTTCCGGGAGAATTCATCCAGCAGGCCGGCTTATCGCAGATGCTTTGGCCGGTGCATTGTGTGCAAAATACCAAGGGCGCTGAATTCGTAAAAGGCCTTAAGTTGGATCATATCATTAAAGTGTTTCGCAAAGGCAATGATCCTCAAATCGATAGCTATAGCGGATTTTTCGATAATGATCATCAGAAAGAAACCGGGTTAGCCGATTTTTTAAAAGAATTACAGATCACGGAAGTGTATATCATGGGCGTGGCGACCGACTATTGTGTTAAATACACGGTCTTGGATGCCTGTAAACTCGGGTTTAAAACCTATTTGATTGAAGATGGATGTCGAGCGGTGAACGTAAATCCAGAAGATGGACACATGGCTATTTCTGAAATGCAAACCGTGGGCGTGGAGATTATTCAAAGTGATGAGGTCGAGTAGGTCAATAAGAAAATAAAAACAGCCAGCCTTATTTAAGCGCGTTGCACAGGGAAGCTAATGACTTCGGATAGCTTATTGGCTTTTGCAATCAGCATCAAAAGTCGATCGAGGCCTAAGGCAACGCCAGCGCAGTTGGGAAGACCGTGCGTTAAAGCGGCTAGTAGATATTCATCGATAGGGATTGTCGGGTAAGCGCGCGATGCGCGTTCGTTGAGATCGTTGACAAAGCGTTGTCGTTGTTCTCGCGCATCGCTGAGCTCGTGGAACCCATTCGCTAGCTCTATCCCGTCGATATAGACCTCAAAGCGTTCAGCTACCGCGGGGTTTCCGCTACTTATTTTGGCTAAAGCGGCTAAAGAAACCGGAAAATCATAAATAAAAATCAATTGCTTCGGTAATTGCGGTTCTATAAGATGCGCCATTAAAAAATTTAAATAATCGCTTAGTCGGCTTAAGCCTAAGTTTTCCGTGGACAGTTGGCGATAAGTGATCACTTGTTTTAGATCGTCTAGCGTTGCGCGATGCGGATCCAGATTAAGATAGCGTTGAAATATCTCCGCATAGCTAAAGCGTTGTGCATTATCACATGCTAAGAGTGTTTTTAATAAGCTTTCGACCTCATCCATTAAATGCTGGTGATTAAAGCCCGGTCGATACCATTCTAATAAAGTAAATTCCGGATTATGATAACGACCTGATTCCCCGTGATTACGAAATGCTTTGCTGATTTGGTAAATGGGTCCGCTCCCGGCGGCTAGTAATCGTTTCATCGCAAATTCAGGTGAGGTTTGTAGATAAAGTGTCTGTTGTTGCTGGGGATTATCTAAAACATAGTGTGTTTGAAAACTATGTAAGTGGGGATCCGTTACCGTCGCATGTGCCAGTAACGGGGTTTCTACTTCTAAAACACCGCGTTCAGCAAAAAATTGACGGATTTGGGTTAAAAGTTGGGCCCGTAACGCTAATAAGCGAATAGACGTGGTGGGTCGCCAAGCCGTTTTATGATCGGGCATGTTGATCGACAAGTTCTGTACGGAGTATTAAACGTTTGTAATCGCGTTCTGCAATTAGGCCCGCGTCAAATTTACGTTTTGCATCCAGCGACATCGGTTGACCGTATTCTTTAAGTAAGCGACGCGTTATGGCACTGATATTTTCTAATTTAGCATCTAATAAAATATCCCGTAATTGTTCGTCAAAAATTAGAAATTCACGCAAGGCGATACGTTTGCCGTCGAGACTCGGAACCAGTTGTTGCCATATAACGACGCGAATGGTTTCGATGATATCGATCATCCTCGCTTTTACTTCATCAGCCGGGAAGGAGTTGACGAGTCGTCTTAATGTTTCGGCAACACCGTTACTATGTAAGGTGGTATATACCGGATGCCCGGTTAAAGCCGCTTCGATAGAGGCACTGATCGTTTCCGGATCCCGCGCTTCACCGACTAAGATAAGGCGTGGTTTGCGGCGTAAGGCATTGCGCACACCGGCCGCGAAACTCGGCAGATGTCGGGGTATTTCTGATTGACTTACAATGGCAGTGGGCATGGTGATCGTATCATAAACAAATTCTATCGGGGCTTCATAGCTTAGAATTTTACGATGACTGTCGGTTTTTTCAGCGAGATCGCGGATAATGGAGGCTAATAAAGTTGTTTTACCCGAGCCGGTGGCGCCTGTTACATAAACAATCCCTTGGGTAGGCGCTAAGGCATCGACTAATTGCGGCTCAAGCTTGAGATCCGACATTTTAGGCGGGGTACTTGGAATCGTTCGAAAGCTGATTTGAATGGCATCATGGCCTTCTACCAAGCAGCCGGTTGCATTGACTCGAAATCGATAACGTTCATTGCGATTAGGCCGAAATTCATAGTGTGTATCGATATCAACGCCACTTAAAATTTGTGCACTTCCATTAGGTCCGTAAATGAGATTTAAGATTTCAGCGACTTCGGTATTGGATAATTTGCGCTGCGTGATACGCAGTAGGCGACCATACACTTCCGCAAAGACAGGCTCACCGGTTTGTAAGGTAATATCGGAAGCCGCTAATTTTTGACAATGGATGAGCAGCTGAGCCAGACAAGCTGAGGTGGTAAAACGTACGGGCTCATTCGCTAGAAGATGCACGGTCATGCGTTACGATGGATTTCCATCGACCTGGATTAACTTGTAATTTGGGTAGTGAGGTAATGCGTAATAATTGATCATTAATGTGTAGGTGAGAATTATTTCCGGTTATACCCAGATCGGTATGTGCCACAAAAGGTTTGCTAACCATGCCTTTGAGTAATAGGCGACGATAAAGTGCCATTCCATTATAATCACGTGTTAAGCGCGCTAAGTTATCGTTAAAAATAGTGTCGGCTTGGCGAACACCGTCTTGCCAGCCTATTGTTGCATATCTTTTCCATATAATGCGTTCTTCGGATGTTTTTGGCAAAAAGGCCGGTAAGGGCAATTCGGGATGTTGATAATCCATCCAAATATAATTACGCCACTGTGGTGGCGCGGTGGTGAAATGTGCCTGACTAATAATTTGGTAAGCCCGATCGTCAATACGTAAGGTTTGCGCATCGGCAAGATTAAGCGAATTATTTCCTTGTACTAATACAGGGGGTACTACGTTATGATCGAGTAAAATTAAATTAAAATTAAAAATACGATCTAAATTAGATGCGTTTTGGCTAAGGACCTGATTAATACGCTCAGAGCGCCAAGCAAGGCCTGCTTGAGCGCCGATACTCATGGCAATGTCTTGCAGCGCTTGTGCGTGTAGGCCGGTCATTTGCTTTTTAGCGGGGGTCGCTTTAGCATGTAGATTCTGTAACTGATTTAAATTGTTTAAACTACCGACTGTTTGATAGTTGGACTGTGTCGTACTGCAAGCGACAAGAACGGTACAAAGGCTTAAGCTCGTCAATAGACAAATAGTATTTTTTCGGTAGTGGGTTATTCGTTTCATCGCAAATATTTAAAATTAATTTTTAGCATAACGCAGTTCAATGGTCTTAATTCCGGGATAAACCAGGATATTGGCTTTTTCACCGGCTTGGAGATTGATATCTCGAATGATATACCCTAAGGAGGTATTTTGTGACGAAATGGTCACGAGGATAGGAATGGCTGGATGATGCCCTATTTGCTCTAAGCGATAATGTGCCAGCCTAGCAATACGCTTCATGAGGGGCTCTATCGGACCTGACCAGTCAACCGAGGCGATAATCGCTTCTAAACCCGAGGAACTGGGGTAAGGCAAGGGCTTACTGAGAGGCGGGTTTGAGGCCTTTTCCAGCGCTTTTAATTCATTCAAGGACTGACTCACAGAGCGCGCTGCTTCAGCAAGCGCGACCGAGGCGTCATCTGAGCGTGTATGGATGGCTGGAGTCACGGAATCCGGTAGATTTTGTGTGGCACACCCCGAAAGGAGACTTACAAAAAGAGCGACTATTATTTTTTTCATGTCTTATTTTAGATAAAATTCTTTACACGTATCCTCGCATTGAAACAAGAAGGTCCTATAAAGTCAAGGCATGCTTTTTATAAGTGGGCCTTAATTAAACCATATTGCACTTTGCCGGCTATTTTACAGGGTTGAATGTGCCAATTTGGCGGTAGTAAAAGGCTTTTAAGCGTAGATTCTGTCTCAATATAAATAATACTTTCGCGACCAATGAGTTGTTCCTTTAGCAGCCAATGACAGGCTTTTTCGACTAGATCTTGCTGAAAAGGGGGGTCAAGAAATACCAGGTTAAATAGGGGTTTTTCTCTTTTAAAAACCTGGGCGCTATCAAATGGAAATTGTGCCTGATGAACCACCGCTTTATCTTCAACAGCAAACTGCTTTATTTGCCCCTTTAAATAGCGTGCCAGTGTGACAGATTGCTCAATAAAGGTGACGGACTTAGCGTGGCGGGAGAGCGCTTCGAAACCTAAGGCACCACTCCCGGCAAACAGATCTAAGCAACAGGCGTCACGTACATAAGGAGCTAACCAGTTGAATAAGGTTTCTCGAATCCGATTGGGGGTAGGGCGCACGCCAGGGACGGTCGGAAAATGGAGTTTTCGCCCACGCCATTCTCCACCGATAATTCTTAACTGAGCTTTTTTCATGAAAAAATACGACGTTGATTAAACCCATTCAAATTAGCCATTTCGCGCTAAGATTTTTGCAATAAACCCTTATGTCGCAAGTTTTTTTCATTTATTGGCAAAACTGCTGTTATTATAAACGTTTCATTCGGGCGATTTCTAGACTATGTTTAATTTTTTAAAACGCAAAGCGGTAAGCAATGATACGGATAATGTGCCCACTATAAAAGATAGTTTTTTTAATCGTGTCAAAAATAGCTTACAAAAAACACGTTATCAATTAACAGATGGGCTTGCTCATTTAGTCAGGGGTAAAAAAACCGTTGATGCGGCGCTTATTGAAGCGATTGAAGAGTTACTCTTATTATCCGACGTAGGTCCGGTTGTCAGCGAAGAAATTATCGCGCAATTAACACTTAAATTAGCACGTAAGCAATTAGCCGATGGCAATGCGGTATGGGAAGTTTTACGGCAACACTTAGGTGATTTATTAAAGCATTCTGAGCAACCCTTATTGATAAATCCTGCGCATAAACCGTACCTTATCTTAGTTGTGGGTGTTAATGGGGTGGGTAAAACGACGAGTATTGGGAAATTGGCGCATTATCTAAAAAGCCAGGGAAAGCAGGTGATGTTAGCGGCCGGTGACACTTTTCGTGCGGCCGCAACGGAACAATTGAGCACATGGGCAGAGCGAAATAAGATCCCTATGATTGCACAACACCAAGGTGCCGATAGTGCTTCCGTGATTTATGATGCCTTTCAAGCCGCTAAAGCGAGGAATGTGGATGTCTTAATCGCCGATACGGCGGGTCGTTTAGCGACTAAAACTAATTTGATGCAAGAGCTGCAAAAAGTAAAAAAAGTGATCACTAAACTTGATCCCACAGCGCCTCATGAAATTATGTTAATACTCGATGCGGGCACGGGTCAGAATGCTTTATCACAGGCAGAAGCTTTTCATGCCGCGGTCTCATTAACCGGTCTTATGCTGACTAAATTAGATGGTACGGCAAAAGGGGGGATGATTTTTGCATTGGCTAAAAAACTGGCTTTACCGATTCGCTTTATTGGTATAGGCGAAGGGATTGAGGATCTACGGGTTTTTTCAGCAAAGGAATTTATAGAGGCGCTATTTGCACGGGAAGCCTAAGGACATAAAAGCGGTGACTTGCTTGGATGGAATCTTAACCTAAAAAGTAGCTTAAAAGCTTTGCTAAAACGAAATAATTTCTTTATATTCCCTAGCATGGACTTAATTGCTAGCAATATAGGATATCACTGATTAGTATCTACCTTAATGAAGAGTCAAAAAATGAGACAAGATGAGCCAGTTTTTAGAAAGTTTATGTGTTTACTCTGTGGTTACGTTTACGATGAAGAAAAGGGTTGGGAAGAAGACGGTATTGCCCCAGGAACGCGTTGGGAAGATGTGCCTTTAACGTGGCGTTGCCCTGAATGTGGCGCTATGAAAGAAGACTTTGAAATGGTAGAGATTTAATCTTAAAAGGGTTTCACTTCCGCCATAATGACGATAGCAATAAGTAATAAGGTTGGGAATTCGTTGAAGTAACGATAAAATAAACTCGTGTGTTGATTTTTATCCTGTTTAAAATCTTTTAACAATTTTCCGCAATAACCGTGAAAAAGGATCAGTAGACCGACTAAAATTAATTTGACATGCATCCAAATGGCGTGGGCGTAGTACGTGACTGAAAAACTCAACAAGATAAATCCGAATATCACGGTTAATAAAGCCGCTGGCGCCATGATAAAATAATAAAGACGGTGTTCCATGACTTTAAAGCGTTCGATGCCGACGGCATCGTTGGCTTCGGCATGATAAACAAATAAGCGCGGCAGATAAAACAGGCCCGCAAACCAAGCGACCATGGCGATGAGGTGTAAGGCTTTAATCCAGGCTATCATAGGGAAAGGGAGCTCCAAATTTTTAGGATATTGTAACTGGCTTACTAAAAAGTATCGTTGAATATGAATTATGAACTAATTGTTCCAACAATCAAAGCTTATCTCTTACAATTACAAACTAAAATTTGTCGACGCTTGGAGCACGAAGAAGAACAGACCAAATTTTTAGTCGATGATTGGTTGCATGACAATGGAAGTGGGGGAGGAAGGACCTGTGTTTTGAACGAAGCGTTGGTGATAGAGCGAGGCGCCGTTAATTTTTCACATATCTCGGGCGCCTGCTTACCGCCGAGTGCCAGCGAGCGACATCCTGGTTTAGCCGGTGTTCCGTTTCAAGCCACCGGCATTTCCTTAATTATTCATCCGCGAAATCCTTACGTTCCGACGGTGCATATGAATTTGCGTTTTATCGCACTCGAGGCAAAGGATGCCCACGCACCACGGTGGTGGTTTGGTGGCGGATTTGATTTAACCCCTTGTTATCCTTTTTTAGAAGATTGCCAACATTGGCAGCGAACGGCTAAATTAGCCTGTGATCCCTTTGGTTTAGAACTGTATCCGCAATACAAAAAAAACTGTGATGATTATTTTTACTTAAAACATCGGCAAGAAGCACGCGGGATAGGCGGAATATTTTTTGATGATCTCAATCAATGGGATTTTGCCCGTTGTCTGCAATTTGTTCAAAGTGTCGGCGACCATTTTTTAATGGCTTATCTGCCGATACTACAGCGACGTAAAAATCATTCTTACGGTGATCGTGAGCGTCAGTTCCACGCGTATCGACGTAGTCGTTATGTGGAGTTTAATCTTATTTATGATAGAGGCACCTTATTTGGTCTGCAAAGCGGCGGACGTGTGGAATCGATTTTATTATCCATGCCGCCACAAGCTAATTGGCATTATAACTGGCAAGCAGAACCCGGTTCTAGAGAGGCGGAGTTAACAGAAAAATTCTTGATTCCAACAGACTGGATCTGAAGGTATCTTTATAAATTCATCGCTACATTATCTTTTTTGTAGACACTAAGAAGCGAGATTAACGCGTGTTACTCCGCCAAAGGATCTAATTTTTTCTTTTTTGCTGAGGCGTGTCGGGCACGCATCTCGACATCGATGTATTGATCGGTGATAGCGCTCGAACTATGACCGGCATCGTCGCGCACATGTTCGCGCGGTCTGTGTTTTACATCCTCTGAAATGCCCGTATGTCGTAGCCAATGTACCGTGGCTGTTTTTAATTCTAAGGCTTCGTCTTTGAGCCCGTCTTTAACCATGCGTGCAAAGGCTGCATCGAAGCAAGTTTGGACGATGCAGCGAATTTGACGCGTGCTGCGAATCGGACCATGGCCGGCATTTTTGCTAATTAAAGCGGTGGTTTCGCCACGACTGGGTAAATGGGTTAAGCCTAAACTTTCTCGGTAACGTTTTAGTGCGTTTAACATATCGTCACTGACACTAATTAAGCGCTCTTTATTCCCTTTGCCTACCGTTAAAAACCACCAATTTCCATCACTATCTTTTTGAAAATGACCCATTTGCGGTTCCCAACGTGTCGAAGCGGCTAATTCGGAGATTCTTAAGTACATGCCATACAGTGCTTTCATCATAAATAAGGTTCTATGATGTTGTTCAGGATTTTGTGCGACCAGCATTTCCGCGGTTTCTATCACATAAGACCACTGTAGTTCGCTTAAACGACGAATAAGGTGATTACTTTTTTGTTGTCGAATAAATTTACTTTTTTGTCGAATTTGTGCCACAGGGTTGAAATCAGTATAGTCTTCTTGAATGAGATA
This sequence comes from uncultured Coxiellaceae bacterium, assembly GCA_964611135.1. Classification (GTDB taxonomy): domain Bacteria; phylum Pseudomonadota; class Gammaproteobacteria; order Diplorickettsiales; family Diplorickettsiaceae; genus Aquirickettsiella. The sequence goes on from CAZSWN010000034.1 coordinate 9,243, forward strand.
ATTGTAAAAGCTACCACAAACGGCAAAGATAGCTTGCAGGGCCTTTTGTGAGAGTGCGTATTTTTTGATATCCGGCGCTATGCCTTGTTGATTAGCGACCTTATCGACCGTCGCCACAAAGGGCCGCCAATCTGGATGTGCTTTTCGTTTCCCCTGACAGGTGAGATAACGCGCCACGGTTTTAACCCCTATCCAATGTTTGGGTGGATGCTGGCAAAATTCAATGAAGGCCTCAAAGTCATCGCGGCGCAGGTCTTTGATGGATTTGTTCGCAACAAACCAACTCCATTGCAATAAACGTTCAATTTCACGTCGATACGCGTTAAACGTGGCCTCACTGCCGCGATAACTATAGAGAAATTGTAATGCTTGTGAGTAATCACCGTGCCTATGCGAACTGTTTTGCCCGCCACTTAAGACAGGCGGCGTATTTTTTTTAGCGGCTATAAATTTTAAACTATCAAACAATGGGATGGGGGGTGTTAAGGACATAACGGACTATTCTAAATAAGATTTTGTTTAGTTTAGCAAGCTTTTAAGAAAAAATAAGGGATTAAAAAAAAGATTCAACTTTCACAAGAAATTTTGAAAAAAATTTAGTATAATCCCGCCCTTCAATGTTAGGGGAACAATAAACTTAATGCCTAGGTTTGTTTCTAACATAAAGAAACATATCATTGCGACTGAGTTTTGGCGGCTTATGTCGTTTGTCTGCAAACGCGCCTTAACTATTGCCAAACTCATTACCAAGCTTCCTCTGCCTTTTGCTTACCTACTTTACATCTTACATATTATTAGGTCTGGTCTAAGAATCGTTAATTATTTTTATAAGACTAAAAATAAAAATTTAGGCGATACCTTAAAACTCTTCTTTGCTATCTTCAAAGTGTCTATTGCGGTAATAGCCTTAGTTTTACTCGGATACGGTTTTGCTATCCCTACAATTTTATTATCGGCTTTTTTTGCCTATAACCTCCTAAAGCTTATTAATAGCGGCGTTATTTTACTATTTAGCACGCTCGCTTATCTTAAAATAGAGAGGGACTGTGTAGAGCAGCAATGGGCCAGAGCGCAGTATCAGGATAATATAAGAAAACATTTGTCAATGTTAGGCACGGGCTTATTATTTATGTTGATAACTTGCATTTTTGTAGGAACTAGCGCGTTAATTTGGACAAACCCGCTGCTGGTGCTAGCTGACGTCTTTATGGGTATCGCACTACTAGTAGGCGCGCTTTATGGCGGATATGTCATCACTCAGAATCGAAAAAAAACTCATCGAAAAATATTACTCACAACAGCGCAAAAGGCTAAGATTAAGCGATTTTTAAGCTTATTTGGGCTTGCTATTATAGGGTTGATATTAACCGTCGTCTCGCCTTTATTAGGTACTTTTTCGATCAGTTTGGCGCTGATATTATTAAGTACAGAAGATATTTTCCTATCGATTTATTATTATTTTTATAGTGCCTATGTCCCAAATCCTATCCCGGTTAATTTAGCCGAAAACAATCTTTTAGTGGATAGTTCGCGTATCCATTATTACCAAACCTCATTTCCAGTGCTGCATTTGAAGACAGATGATATGCAAGCCAATAAAGTATTTCTTTTAAAGGTCAGCTTAGTGAAGCTATTACAATTAGAAAATAAGATTAAGAAATGTTCCAGTGCAAGGATACTGAGTTCATTTTTTTTAGATCGAAAAAAACTAGTTAGTAAAAAAAAATATTTAATGCAGGAACTAATTTGGGCCTTAAATACGTCTAATAAAGAAGATTTGATTCATCTTTTTATCATAAGTATTATTAGTTTATATCAAAATCGTCAAGCGCTATTAGCGTCATATCCGCTTATGGCCGCGCCTTTAACCATAAAAACCCGTGAAAATATTAAAAATATTGCTTGCTTAGAAGTATATCTAGGTGAGTTACTCGATACCGATACACGCGATTATTTGGCGGTAAATCGTAATCCTAATTTGAAAAAAAATCTTTTATTTAACTTATTTTTGCTCTCGCAAAATCAAGTATTAGCTAAAAAGGAAATTATCAATAAACCCAAGCAATTTTACCAGTCTTTCTGGAAAAAACTCAGCGATTGCGAAGGGCTTTCACAAGCTTTTCAAACGTTTAGAAAAATGAGTACGGCTTAGGCGTATCGATAAAATGAGCGGTTATTTATTAAAAAAAATAATCAATAGGCCGTTAAGGATAGTAAAAGGAAACTTATCTATAATGGTCCACTTCTTATACGCATCGGGGATGAGAAGTCGAGAAACATGACACAGGTATAGACTATGACGGCCTATGTGCTCGGTGAATGGTTTCTTTGTGAAGTAAATCGCTTAATAGGGCATATTAAAGCGCTGATTCATTTAAGTCGCTTGCGGCGCTTAATAAGGCACTGCATCGTCAGTCTAGTGCGTATCTTTACCGCGATAGCTTCTATTTCGTTTTTACGCCTGCTATTTTTGCTCCTTAAACGTCTGGTCAGTATTGTCAAGAGTGCGCTTAGATACTTTTTTATTGACTTGCCTATTCCCGCACTTGAGTTTCTTTATGTGCTGCATTTTGCGCGCGCTTTTTTAAGGTTAATTAGCTATTTTAGTGAGCTAAATAATAAAAATTCGGCCGAAATGACTAAATTTTTATTGTCTTGTTTTAAGATTTTTATCTCACTTTTAATCTTAGCACTACTGATTACCACCAGCCTTTATGGCATTGCGCCGATGTCCTTGGCGATTTACGGCAGTATGAAGACCTCTTTTCGCATCTATAGTGGGAGTAAATTTATAATTAGTTTGGGTACTTTGCTGACGAGTTGTTATCGACGTGAGTTTATCAGTAAAAAATACGGCAATCATTTAGAGGATGCCTGGTTAAGAGCGCAATATAAGGATAATTATTGGAAACATTTACCGATATTATTTATCGGCCTTGCGACAACCATTTTATTATCCTTACTGAGTTTTATGGGTATCGCGGGTTTGGGGTCGGTTGGATTTATCGTGGTTATTGTGCTAGCTTGCGGCTTTTTATTGATCGACATTATCAAATCTATTTATGATACGTGCCACAGTGCTAAAGTGCCTGAGCCTGAGATAGCGAGTTTAAGTCAGAAAAATTCATTCATCGACTATTCGTTTAAGGATTACTATTATAGAAAGTGTCGTGTAGCGCGTCTTTGTCAAGGGAAAGAGCACCTAATAGAAAACAAGGTGTACCTATTGAAAGAAATCGTCGTGAAGATTATCCAACTTAGAACGCAGTTAGCACGTTATACTCGCCATCAAGCACATTTTTTTTCATCATTTTTTTCTGAACAGCAGAAAATAGAACAAAAAATAAGTGGTTTAATACAAGAAGGAGCAGGGCTACTGCATAATGACTGGCAAGAAAATATAGGATTATTTAAGCTAATCATTAATGCTTTAGAACAAGATTATAAAAATATTAAAGCGATTGATAAAATGCTTATTGCGCCAGCGGCGCTAAAACTACAGCTGAATTATTCAATAAACGACAAAAACTTCAACGGCACTAGTTTAATGAAAAACGATATTCTCACTACACTATGGAGGATAGGCTTAGGGCGCGATAAAGTAGTCGAGGCAAAAAATAAAACACATACGCCGTATTTTAATCAATCTTTTTTTAGAAAAATCGGTGATTGTGAAGATATTGCCATCGCCTGTAAGGCATTAAAAACACTAGAGCACGATCATAAAACAAGCGGCCACGATGAAACTAAAACACTAAACGGTCACCTTCTTCGCTTGTAAAGCGGGCTCTTGTTCGGCTATTTGCTGGATAAAGTAGCGATGCAAATAACTATCCTGGCTTAATTCAGGGTGAAAACTGGCGGCAATGATCTTGTTTTCTTGCACGGCAACCACCCGATCTTGGTAGCGCGCTAAGACTTTAACGGACGTATTTTCTAACACGCTTATTTCAGGGGCGCGTATAAAAACCATTTCCATCGCCTGTGCGGTGATTAAATTAATTCCCGTCACAATTTGGCTAGCGAGTTGTCGACCGTAGGCATTGCGTTTGACGGCGATCCCAATGCGATTCAGGCTCGCTTGAACGGGCGATAACACCTGTCGGGCGAGTAAAATAGCACCGGCGCAGGTCGCTAACATGGGTTTGTCATAGTCGATTAAACAGGCCCAAAGTCCATTTTCTTTCAGTAATTTGATGAGCACTGAACTTTCGCCACCCGGAATAATCAGCGCATCGATTTTGGCCAGTGTGGAGGGATCCCGCACCAGAGTCGCTGTGCTGTTTAACTTATTTAAACAGTTAACATGGGCCTGATAGCCCCCTTGTAGTGCCAAAACACCGATATTCATCGTATTAAACGTCACTGGGGATTAAGTTTGCTAGATTTGAGTTGGAAAAACCGCTCATCCCTTCGGCTAAATCACTTGAAACCTCGAGCAAAATATCAGGACTATCAAAATGGGTGGTTGCTTTGACAATGGCGCTGGCACGTTTTTCAGGATCGCTGGATTTAAAAATGCCGGAACCCACAAAGACACTTTCGGCCCCTAGTTGACGTAAAAGTGCGGCATCGGCCGGCGTTGCAACACCACCGGCGGAGAAATGCGGAACGGGTAATTTTCCGTGTTCTGCAACCCAGGAGACTAAGGCTAAGGGCGCATTTAAGCTTTTTGCTTTCGCGTAGCGTTCTTCTTTTTTTAAAATAGTTAATTCCTGAATCTCTCGGGTAATAGCGCGCATGTGCCTTACGGCTTCTAAAATATTACCCGAACCGGCTTCGCCTTTCGTGCGTATCATAGCGGCTCCTTCTGAAATTCGTCGTAAGGCTTCGCCGAGATTGCGGCAACCGCACACAAAAGGCACCTCAAAGGCGTGTTTATCGATATGACATTCATCGTCTGCTACGGTTAATACCTCACTTTCATCGATAAAATCGACGTTAAGCGATTGTAATATCTGTGCTTCGACAAAATGACCAATACGGACCTTGGCCATGACCGGAATTGAGACCGCTTGCATAATTTCTTTGATGATTTGCGGTGAAGCCATACGTGCAATGCCGCCCATTTTACGAATGTCGGCCGGTACGCGCTCTAGGGCCATCACGGCACAAGCACCCGCGGCTTCGGCAATGCAGGCTTGCGCGGCAGTAGTGACATCCATGATAACCCCGCCTTTTAACATTTCGGCGAGCCCTGTTTTGACCCGCTTGGATCCATCAAGAAAATTCATCGCGTGTTTCGCCCCCTAAAAAATTAGATTTATTTCATTTAATACGCGCTATTGTACAATAATTTTTAGTCGGAGGTAATTGTTGCATTCACCGACAAAGCAACGTCGTATTTACCCGTGAATGCAATGAATTAATGCGCGTTTTTATCGCGAGCTATCATTGTTTTTAGTGATCAGAGATTTTTCTTTTGTGCTTAGTCGCGGTATAACTTTTTTGATAATTAACACGAGGTCTTGGTTTTTTATGTGTTGAGGTTTGATTGGAATAAGAAAATTGTCGAGGTCTATCGGCGGTGGTGAGCTCGGAAGGTGCATTGGTTTTGGCTTTGTAATCAAAGTCGGGAACAAAACATTCTTCTAAACGCTTATTGAGCAGACGTTCAATCGAACGTATTTGCCGTCTATCGCCATTGGTAATTAAACTAAACGCAGCCCCTAGTTTAGCGGCACGACCCGTACGCCCGATTCGGTGGGTATAGTCTTCAGCGGTATTGGGCATGTCAAAGTTAATGACATGCGTAATATGATCGATATCAATACCGCGAGCGGCGATATCAGTGGCAACTAAGATTTTTAATTTACCGTCGCGAAATTTACCCAATGCAATCTGTCGTTTACTTTGTGACAAATTACCCTGAAACGAAGTGGCACTGTAGCCTAATTGACTCAGATGTTCGGCCAGCCGTTTAGCGCGATGTTTAGTTCGGGTGAAAATCAGTGCCGATTTTACCGCGTTTATTTGCAAAATAACTTCTAATAAATCGGTTTTAAGCGCTTCAGAGACCGGATAAAGGGTTTGCGTGACCGTATTGGCAGGAGCGATTTCGCCAATTTTTATCGACACAGGCTTATGTAATATTTCGTCGGCCAATACCCGTATTTCTTTCGACATCGTGGCCGAAAAAAGCAAATTCTGTCGTTGTTTTGGTAGATGTCTTATTATTTTATAAATAGGTTCGCGAAATCCCAGATCAAACATATGATCCGCTTCATCGAGTACTAGTACTTCGACTTGTTTTAAATTAATATTTCCGCGATTGATGTGATCGAGTAGGCGGCCAGGACAGGCGATGACGATATCGACACCACGGCGTAGGATCTGATATTGCTTAACAAGGTTAGCGCCGCCGTAAATAGCCGTACAACGTAAACCGGTTCGAATGGCCAATCTATCAATAGATTGGCGTATTTGTTCGGCCAATTCACGCGTCGGGGCTAAGATAAGTCCACGTAATTGACCTTTAGGTCCATCCATTAGGCGCTGAAGTAACGGTAAGGCAAAAGCGGCGGTTTTACCCGTGCCGGTTTGTGCGGTACCGACTACATCGAGTCCGGCTAAAATGGAGGGTATGGCTTTTTCTTGGATGGGGGTGGCGGTTTCGTATCCTAATTCTTTAACACCGGATAAGATTTGGGCATTTAACGTAAATTCTGTAAAGTTCACTAAAAAGTTCCTGGCTATAAAATATGAGCCAAGTAACGTCTTTAGCTCTAAAAGTGGCCTATTCTATCAGGCTTGATCACTAAATGATAGGTAAATTGTACTAAAAATAGACTATAGCTATCTCAGTAGAGAAGAAAAATTCAAGGATCGTTCGATCCTTATCCGTGATAAGCGGATTCGCCCTCTAACTAATAGACACCTATCGTTTAAGAACAAGGTATCGTGCCTCAATTAGCAACGAGTGGATGATTAACAGTCATCCACTCCTAT
>CAZSWN010000035.1:0-7099 GCA_964611135.1 uncultured Coxiellaceae bacterium
GTTCGAATCCTGGTTCCAGCACCAGAAAAATAAGGCCTCCGCGCTGATTTTTTATCCTCTTTACGGAAAACGCTTTCTTCTCACTCGAAATTTTTATTTCCTTTAACGATCACGTAGAATAAGAAAAAATTTTACCCTAGCTGAATAGCTTTTAGCGTATTCTTTATTCCTTCTGTAATTGTGCATTTGATATTTTTAGCCCTTAACTTTTTTACGCAAGATCGTGTAAAATCAGCTTAATTAACCCCCCTATTAATTTATCGAAAAAGACATTATGTTATCTATTATAAATATCTCTGCTTATCGCTTTGTTCATTTAGCGGCCGATTCTTTATCTGCATTACAAGTAAAATTAAAATCGAAAACTAAACAACTTGCGCTAAAAGGCACTATTTTATTGAGCTCTGAAGGAATCAATTTGTTTTTATCAGGGGAACGGGAAGCTATCAGCTCCTTTCACTGTTTTTTAAATACTTTCCCTTATTTTCAAGCTATTCGGTTTAAAGAAAGTCTTTCTAATTTCCACCCTTTTAAGAAAATGCTGGTCAAACTTAAAAAGGAAATTATCCCTTTCGGCGTTGATAGCATTAACCCTGAAGAATATACCGCTCCTTATGTTTCTCCTGAACAGCTGGAGGTTTGGCTTAAGGAGCGCCCTGATTTAGTCATGCTCGATACCAGAAATACGTTTGAAGTTGAATTAGGTAGCTTCGAAAATGCTTTAGACCTGGGAATTAAGAAGTTTAGGGATTTTCCTGATGCAGTAAAAAAACTACCTGAAAAACTGAAAAAATTACCTATTGTTACTTTTTGTACCGGGGGGATTCGCTGTGAAAAAGCAGCTGCCTACCTGTTGAAAGCGGGCTTTGAGGAAATTTATCAACTAGAAGGTGGGATATTAAATTATTTTGAAAAATGTGGCGAAAATCACTTTAAAGGACCTTGCTTCGTTTTTGATGAACGGGAAAAAGTGGATTCTAGTTTAAAAAGCTTCGATTAAAATCAGTAAAAAATTAGCTTGCTCTAAAGTTCATATGTTTCACGTGAAACATAGCTATTCACTGGATACCAATTTTAAGCCTAAAATAGACCCGATTAACAAGGTTAAAAAAATCGCCCTGGGTAAGCTTATAGGGTCTTTAAAAAAAAGTATGCCTATTAAAACAGTTCCAAAAGCGCCTATACCTGTCCATACCGCATAAGCAGTTCCTAGCGGTATTTGAGCAATGGCTTTATTTAAAAAAAACAAGCTCAAGATAGTAAAAAACAAAAAGCAAATCGTGTATTTTGTCTGCGTAAACCCTACTGATAATTTCATGCAGGTGGTAAATCCCACTTCAAATAAGCCAGCCAAGATTAAGATTAACCAAGAATTCACTGTATTTCCTCACCCTATTGTTTCTAATTGAATATTAAATTGTCTATCTTTCGATAACCTTACCTTGTTCTATTTGAAAGGTTTTTCCTAGCACGCTATTGTCGAACCCTTTTATCAAAGTTTCTTCTATTGCGGTAATGAATACTTGTGCATCTAGGTTATGTAGTAATTGCATCAGAAAGCTTTGCCTAAGCGGATCAAGCTCCGCAAATAAATCATCAAACAAATAGATACATGATTTATTTATCAATTTTTTCAATAACAATCCCTGTGCTAGCTGTAGAGCACAGGCTAATAATTTTTGTTCGCCTCGCGATAATACTTCGTGGACAGGATTTCCATTTAGTCTTATGAGTAAATCGGCTCTTTGTGGGCCATGTTGTGTATACGCTAACTTACTATCCCTGGCAAAAGAATTGCTCAAAATTAAATCTAAATTTAATTGATGATCCCAACCTTGGTAAAAATCGATACTTAATCCCTCTAAGCTCAGTAATCTTGCCATTAATTCTTTAATCAGAGGGGTTAATTGTTGTAGGTATTTTTCTCTTAATGCGCTTATTTCATGGGATACGTCTATTAGCTCTAAATTCCATATTTTCATTTGATTCATTGGCACTTGTTGCTGCAAAGCGGCGTTACGCTGTTTTAATACCTGCTGAAATCGCTGCCATATCGGAAAAAACTTTGGTTCCACGTGAAACACACCCCAGTCAATAAACTGTCGGCGCGCTCTAGGGCCTCCATTTAATAATTGATAGCTATTTGGATTTATAAGCTGTAAAGGTAATATTTTGGCCAATTCGCTAATAGAATCGCTATTATTACCTATCTTTATCTTAGTCTTGCCTTGTCGTTTTTTTTCTAAACCCACGCTAGTTGAAAATTGTCCTAAGATAACTGAAAATAAATTGAATCCAGTTGCCTCATATTGAATAGCTCGACTTGCTAAACTACTTCGAAAGGAACGACCGAGACTTAAAAAATAAACGGCTTCTAGTAAGCTCGATTTACCGCTACCATTAGGCCCAAAAATAAAATTAAAACAAGGCGAAAATTCAAGATCCAGTTCGGCAAGATTACGAAAACAACTTGCCTTAAGGCGAACTAATTGCATAAAGCATTATAAACGCATAGGCATGATAACGTATACGCTAGAATCTTCCTCTTTAGTTTCAAGCCTTACGCTGGATTCTGTAGATGTTAAGGTAATTTTAACTAGCCCGGGTGGTAAATTGTTTAATACATCCATCAGATAACTAATATTAAAAGCGATATTTATATCTTCTCCACGATAAGATACGTCAAGATGATCCTCTGCTTCTTCTTGTTCAAGATTATTTGCAAAAATACGTAATAGATTATTTTTTACCTCTAAACAAACACTTTTATGTTTATCATTCGATAAAACACCTACCCGAGAAAGTGATGCTTTGAATAAATCGCGATCAATCTCTAGTACCTTATCGCCGCTTTGAGGAATAACGCGATTATAATCTGGGAATGTTCCATCAATTAGCTTAGAAGTAAATGTATAGTCTTGCATACAAACCTTTAGCTGATTCTTAGTCAAGAAAATAGTTAAATTATCGTCTTCTTCATCGCTTAATAAACGAGAAAGCTCATAAATAGCTTTTCGAGGCACTATAATTTGGTTAGTATCAACTGTTATATTGGCTTCTTTGACATTAAGCGCTAAACGATGACCATCCGTCGCGACAGCGCGTAAACTCCCCTGACCTAACTCCCATAACATTCCATTTAAATAATAACGTACATCTTGTTGGGCCATCGCAAAATTGGTAGATTCTATTAAAGAACGCAAGCGCTTTTGTGATAAAACAAACTCTAATTGCTCAGATTGATTGTCCAGCGCTTCACTAACCGGAAAATCGGCCGCCGGTAAAGTCGATAAATTAAATCGACTACGACCACATTGAAGATATAATTTTTCACCTTTTTGTTGAAACTTTAATTCGCTTGCTTCGGGTAAACTCCGACAAATATCCATTAACTTTCTAGCCGGTGCGGTTGTTATACCTGATTGACCTGATTTTTCTAAGGTAACACGTCCTGTTAATTCTACTTCCATATCGGTACCTAATAAAGATAAGGCTTTATCACTCAATTGTATTAAAAGATTGGAAAGTATAGGTAAAGTTTGACGACGTTCGATAACGGCTGTTACCAATTGTAAAGGCTTTAATAAAACTTCTCGATTAATGGTAAATTGCATTTTTTATTCCTCAACTCGATAAAGTACGCAATAAATTTATAAAATCTTCGGCAACGCCGGTATTTGTTTTTTTTAATTCTTGTATTTTTCGAAATGCGTGTAATACTGTTGTATGATCTCGTCCACCAAAGGCGCGTCCTAGCTCAGGTAAACTATGATTGGTTAATTCCTTTGCAAGCGCCATCGCAATTTGACGCGCGCGTGCTAAAGAAGAAGTACGGCGTTTAGAAAGTAAATCAGACACTTTTATTTTATAATATTCAGCCACCGTTTTAATAATATTATCCACGGTGACTAATTTATCCTGCAAAGCAAGTACATCTTTTATAGCTTCGCGCACTAACTCAAGCGTAATTTGTAATCCTGTAAATTGGGCATAAGCGACTATCCGTTTTAATACCCCTTCGAGTTCCCTTACATTTGAATGAATTCTTTTCGCAATAAAAAAAGCAACTTCTTGAGGTAAGTTTATTTTAGTTTGTTCTGCTTTACTAATTAAAATAGCCACGCGTGTTTCAAGGTCCGGCGGTTCAATAGCCACAGTAAGTCCCCAACCTAAACGTGATTTTAATCGCTCTTCTACCCCGGACATTTCTTTAGGATAGCGATCACAGGTTAATACAATTTGTTGCTGACTTTCTAATAAGGTATTAAATGTATGAAAAAATTCTTCTTGTGAACGATCTTTTCCGGCGAAAAATTGAATATCATCAATCAAAAGCGCATCTAATGATCGATAATAGGTTTTAAAATCATTAATGGTATTGGTTTGCAAGGCTCTGATCATATCGGCTACAAAACGTTCTGAATGAAGATATAGTACCTTGGCTTGTGGGTTCTTAGCTAAAATAGCGTTGCCAATCGCATGCATTAAGTGCGTCTTACCTAATCCAACACCGCCATAAAGCAACAAAGGATTGTAGGCGCCTCCGGGATTTTCTCCAACTTGAACAGAAGCCGCCCGTGCCAACTGATTTGATTTACCTTCGACAAAATTAATAAACGTAAAATGGGAATTTACATGCGTAGCAGAAATCTTAACAACTTTCGCTTTATTTTTATCCTCTTGAGTACTCCGCAATAGGGGTGATGTTTGTGTTGGATGATGACGACTTCCCACTCTCAATATAACCTCTGGGGGTGTTTCGTCCAATTGTGTCAAAATTTGATTGATATGCGCTAAAAATCGTTCATTCACACAATGCAGTACAAACTGGTTAGGCGCCCATAATACCAGTTGGTCCTCTTTTTGTTCCGCCTGCAACGGTCGAATCCACGTATTAAAATCTTGAAGCGAAATATGATCTTGTAATCGATCTAAACATTTTTGCCAAACAAAGCTTGCTAAAGCAGTTGTCACAATAATTCCTCTATTACATTAAATAAAAGGTTTAACCGACCTAAGTTCATATCATAATTCCTATAGCTTATCTAGCTTAAGTTCAATTTTAAAAAATAGCGGTAATAAGTTTACTAAATTTATCGCAACAAAAAGAGCGTCTAGTGAGAAAAACTTCGCTATTTTTTATTTTTTCAATCAATTTTTTGCCAGAACAATTCATTAAGGGTTAACAATATCTATAAATCCCAAGGTATTGAATCTGTTAATAATTGATAAGAAAGCTGTGTATATAATTTTATAAAAAGATGATAATCCGCTAACAGCAAAATTGCCCTTTAGTAACGCACAATTATTCCCAACTTATCCTAGGCTAATTTTAGAGCTAACACTATGAAAAAATGGATAAAAATAAGGTTAATAACAGAGTTTGCCTTCCTTTATCATCACATCTATCTATTTAAAATTATTTATTATAATAATAAGGCGCTAGAACAACTTATTTAAAAATAAGGAATAAGCGCTTTTAAGCATAATAGCCTTTATTATGTCTTAATAGACATTTTTTAATCTAAAATAAAGATTGGTTTGATCAGAAAGGTAAAATTACAACGACTACGTACTCGCTTATCACGATAAACTTAAAATAAAATCCGTTTTGTGAGTCAATTTAAATCCGGTTTTAGTGAATGAATTGACAATCCATATAGGGTCACCTAAGATACCACCCTCTTTACACAGGCAGTAGCCTCTAAAAGGCATCACTAAAATTATGAAAAGAACATACCAACCTAGTAACCTTAAACGCAAAAGGACGCATGGTTTTAGGGCCAGAATGGCTACTAAAAAGGGACGTTTAATATTGAAACGTCGTCGTGCTAAGGGTCGCTTACGCTTGACAGCTTAGTTTTAGGTTATTTTTTCATTTGATAAAAACTAAACAAGGCTTTATTAAGGCATTAAGGCTTCGGCAAACGGAAGATTTTCAGTCAGCTTTCCGACAAGGGGAGAAACTGAAACAAGGTGGCCTAATTACTTACACGAAGCTTAATGGTTTAGGCTACCCTAGGTTAGGTTTGGCACTCACAAAAAAGATAGTGCCGGGTGCAGCGTCTAGAAATCAGTTTAAACGTATAATTCGAGAGAGTTTTAGGCTTAATCAACAAGCTTTGCCTAGTTTAGATATTGTAATAGTCATAATAAGTCGGTTTTCCTATAATAACCAAGTTTTGTTGCGTGATTTAGATAAACAATGGTCAAGGTTAGCAGTTTTTTACAAAAGAGCCTGATCTTTTTTTTGCAGGTTTACCGTTATCTTATTAGCCCTTTAATGGGGCATCGTTGTCGTTTTTATCCAAGCTGTTCACAATATGCCCAAGTAGCCATTCAGCGCTATGGCAGTTTTAAAGGTTTATATATGACAGTCCGGCGTTTATTATGCTGCCATCCTTGGCATCATGGTGGCTACGATCCTGTCCCATTGCTTCCTACCTCTAATTTACCAACTAAAATGAGTTAACTTATGGAACTGGCTCGTGTTTTTTTACTAGGCGCTTTGTTTTTAATAGCATTCATGTTATGGAATGCATGGCAAAATGAATATCCACCGAATAGCCAGGAAATAGGCTCAGCCAATTCAATTATAAAAGGACAGTCTGTACGAGAAGGATTAAAATTAGCGATACCATCACCAGTTAGCGCCGAAAATTCTACAGCTTTAAGTACGCCAAATAGCCAACAGTCGCGTTTTATCCATGTCAAAACCGATGTACTTGATGTTTTGATTGATACCTTAGGCGGCGATATTGTCAAAGCTAGTCTTTTACAATATCCACAACACCCTAGCGAGGCTACTTCTTCACCTTTTCAATTACTGAGCGAAAACCCCGCCAATTATTACGTCGCACAAAGTGGATTGCTAGTCGCGAATAAACAGCAGGTATTTCAATACCAAAGTTCAAAAACTGACTATAGCTTAGAGCCTGAAGAGTCAGTACTTAGGGTTAATTTAAGCTGTAGTACTTGTGGAGATACGCTTGTTCAAAAACAATTCATTTTTAAGCGAAATGATTATTTAGTACCCGTTGTTTACCAAATATCAAATCGTTCAGCTTCTGTTTGGCAAGGACGCCTTTATACCCAGTTT
>CAZSWN010000035.1:7109-14998 GCA_964611135.1 uncultured Coxiellaceae bacterium
AGTAGCTCTTATACCGGCGGAGCAATTTTTACCCAGGATAGACCCTATCAAAAGATTAGTTTTGATAAAATAGCCGCCGGAAATCTCTCTTTGGCCACCCAAAATGGTTGGGTGGCCATGTTACAACATTATTTTTTAAGTGCTTGGATAGCGCCTGTTAATGAGGTGTTTCATTTCTATAGCTACGCAAAAGATGATATCTATACGCTGGGTATGGTAGGTGCTCCTTTTCAAATTCAGCCAGGCCAGCAAGTTACTAACCAAAGTAAGCTTTATCTAGGTCCAGAAATTATGGACCGCTTAAAAGCGGCTGCACCGCATCTTGATTTAACCGTGGACTATGGGATTTTATGGTTTATTTCAATGGCACTTTTTTGGCTATTGAAGCACATTCATCAATTTGTTGGTAATTGGGGTTGGTCAATCGTTATAGTAACGGTACTGATTAAATTAGCTTTTTATCACTTATCGGCTAAAAGTTATCGTTCAATGGCCAGTATGCGTAACTTACAGCCTCGCCTGCAAGCGCTAAAGGAACGTTATGGCGATGATAAACAAAAGCTAACTCAAGCCACTATGGAGCTTTATAAAGCCGAGAAAGTGAATCCTTTAGGCGGTTGCTTACCTATTTTGGTACAGATTCCCGTCTTTATCGCGCTTTATTGGATGCTTTTAGAGAGTGTTGAATTACGGCAAGCGCCTTTCATATTGTGGATTCATGATTTATCCACCAAGGATCCTTATTATGTTTTACCTATTTTAATGGGTATTACGATGTTTGTTCAACAGCGTTTAAATCCACCACCACCCGATCCAACACAAGCCAAAGTAATGCAGTTTTTGCCCATTTTCTTTACCGCATTATTTTTAAATTTTCCAGCCGGGTTGGTTTTATATTGGGTGGTAAATAATACGCTCTCAATTTTACAACAATGGTTTATTATGCGTCGCGTGAGCCTCGAATTATCACAAAAAAAGCGTTAAAAGTGCGTGAATTATCTCGAAACGAAGGTAAATCAATCGATTGATACTATTGCGGCCGTTGCGACTGCTCATGGGCGTGGAGGGATTGCGGTCATTCGTATTTCAGGCTCGAGTGTTCAAACGATTGCCAAAGATTTACTGGGTCACTTACCCAAGACGAGATATGCAGAATACTGCTCATTTTTAGCCGAAGATGGATTGGCTATCGACGAAGGTCTCGCTATCTATTTCCAAGCGCCTAACTCTTTTACAGGTGAGGATGTCTTAGAGCTACAAGGGCATGGCGGCCCGATTATTGCCGATTGCTTATTACAACGCGTGTTGCAATTAGGTGCACGACTAGCTAGGCCTGGAGAGTTCTCAGAACGGGCTTTTCTAAATTCAAAACTCGATCTTGTTCAAGCAGAAGCCATTTCTGATCTCATCGACGCAGAGTCAGAACAAGCAGCACGCGCTGCAGTCCGTTCATTGCAGGGTGAGTTTTCTAAACGTATTAATGGGATGAGAGAGGCATTAATAGCGGTAAGAATGTGTCTAGAAGCCTCTATTGATTTTTCCGATGAAAGAATAGATTTTTTAAAAGATACGGAACTTAAAAGAAAATTAAACGCTATTTTGGTCGATATTAGAGAAATAAAGAAGCTAGCTAAACAAGGCAGGTTATTACAAGAAGGAATTAGTCTTGCGATTGTGGGCCCTCCTAATGCAGGAAAATCAAGTCTTTTGAATCGATTAAGTGCTCGAGAATCCGCTATTGTGACATCACAAGCAGGGACTACCCGGGATGTTATTCGAGAAAAAATACAAATGGATGGTTTACCTGTACATATCGTTGATACAGCGGGTTTAAGAATCACTGAAGATGAGATCGAACAGGAAGGGATAAAAAGAACTTTAGCCGAAATAGTTAAAGCAGATTACATTTTATGGGTGGTCGATCATTCAACGACATCGATAGGAGATTTAAAATTTTGGCAAGAGCAGAAAGCTTTTCTAAAAGATATTGTTGTTGATAAACGACTCATCATTATAAGAAATAAAATTGATCTTAAACAAGAACCTGCTGATTTAAGTGAAGAAGCTGGTTTTGATGTCATTAAATTATCTGCGAAAACTGGTGAGGGTTTAACATTACTGAGTAGCTATTTAAAAAACCGTGTAGCTTACAAGCTTACAACAGAGGGCAATTTCAGTGCGAGACGTCGGCATTTAGAGGCTTTAACTAATACAGAAATCGTACTATCTAATGGTTTATTAAAGTTAACTGGATATCAATTTCCTGAGTTATTAGCAGAAGATTTCTTAATGGCACAAAAATATTTAGGTGAAATTACCGGTCAATTTACGACAAATGATCTGCTAGGGAAAATTTTTTCCAGCTTTTGTATTGGTAAATAATTCATTATGTTTTTATCAATTCGTTGATAGTTCTCAAGACAAGATTTGGTTTTAATTGTTTTAGGCAATTTAAATGTACAAGTGGGCAGTTGCGTTCAAAACAGGGACTACAATTGAGTTCTAAATAAAGTATTTTAGCTTTCTCCGATAGAGGAGGTGTGAATTCCGGACTACTTGAACCATATAATGCGATCAAAGGGCGGCGTAAAGCAGCGGCTAGATGCATAAGACCAGAATCATTACTGATAACCAATGTAGCCATTGCTAAGAGGTTTAGCGCTTGTAATAGCGAGGTTTTACCGATGAGGTTAATACAAGCGTTTCCGCTTAGCTTTTGTATGCTATCTCCGATAGCCTCATCAGATTGGGCACCTAATAAGAAAACTTGCCATTCTTCCGCTTTTTTTACATGAGCTATTTTGGCAAAATAGTCAGCGGGCCAGCGTTTAGCTGGGCCAAAGGCAGCACCAGGACAGAGTATAAGCAGAGGCTTATCTTTAATTGCGAGAGATAAGTTTTTTAAGTTTGAATTTATGCGTTCGGGTTTAATGGCTAGGCAAGGTTTATAGCGCTGCCAATCAATCGGTTTATTAGCGCTGGTTTTAGCAATGCCTAAAGCAAGGAAGCGCTGTATCATCATAGGATATTTTTTTTTATCTAAAATTCTCCAGTCATTGAGTAAACCAAAGCGCATTTCGCCACGCCAACCGGTTCTTAATGGAATACCTGCTGCTAAAGGAATAATGGCCGATTTCCATGAATTTGGGAGAATAATTGCCTGTTGGTACATTTTTTTCCGAAATGATCGCCCAAGTTGCCATCGTTGCTTCAATTGAAATTGGCCACGACCTATTGGTAGGTCGAATATTTCATTGATTTCCGGCATAGTTGCAAGTAATTCATGGCTCCAGCGAGGCGCTAGCATATCAATAATTGTTTCGGCATGCTGCTGTTTTATATATTTCAAGAGGGCTTGGGAAATAACGATATCCCCTATCCAGGCAGGACTAATAATCAGAATTTTTTTAGGTAAGGCCATGGTGATTTTATCTACATAAGGTATTTTTGAGACTATTTATGATAATTAAGGTATTAATTAGCTGTTAAATAGGCGAAAATAAGCTTAATTTAGTGATTATCATCTTTTAAAAAATAATCGGTGTCACAATAAGGACAAGTAACATGGCCCTTTTTAGCGATAGGTAGATAAACTCTGGGATGAGAGTCCCATAAAGGAGTGGTTTTTAAGGGACAGGATAGCGGTAAATCTTGTCGAGTAATTTCATAATAATGCTTCGTATTGCTGCGAGTTCGTGGTATAGACATAGGGAAAACCTTAAGATTATTTCATTATTATTTTGCCAGTTCCATGCTAGACTGTATAGGGATTTATCTTTTTTAATTATTAGCTATAAAACCCGTTTATTTTAGATGTTTTTATTAAAGAGAATTAATAATTTATTACCTAGCTTGTTAATATAGCTTAAATTAGCCTATGCAAAGAAAATTTAGCGGGAATTGAAAAATGGTGCTTTTTCGAGGCTTAAGGCCGTCTTTTAAAAAAATGGACAAAACTAAAATTGATTTATATCCTATCAAAACGGCTGATGATCTACTAAATACTAAAGATAACTTGAAGTTTGTTAAAGCCGTTAAACGGCTTATCAAGCCATCTAGCCGTTTTAATGGTTTTTATTTACCTGTTATTAAAAAATTTGCCGAATTTGTTCAAAATATTACTGAAAATCAATGTGGATTCTTTAATCAGGAAACAGGTTTTTTAGAGCGTGGTTTAGAGCGTTCTTCTAGAACCCTTGATTTATGTTTAAAGTATTTTTTTCCAGAAGAAGTAAATTTCGCTAATATTTCGAATAAGGATGCTTTATGGATTTATGCAACATTTACTGCGGCATTATTTTTAGATATCGGAAAGATTGCGGTTAAATATTCGATTACACTTTTTCATAAAAAAGGCTATTCACTTAAAAAATGGAATCCATACATCGCTTCGATGTTAGGTCAAGGGGACTATTATAAATTTGATTATGTAAAAGAAAATTTTAATGATTTACGTAATTTTATAACACCGATGCTCGCACGTCAGATATTAGATAGTATGACGGATGCTTCTTTAGAAACGGAAGGTTTTAATTGGATAGCCAGCGATCCGGATGTATTAAAAATCTGGTTTTCTTTACTCGCTGGTGAAGAAGATCGTATTCCTATGACTTCGTTTATGTCTATGATTCCACGGGCTGATATCGAGCTCATTGAAAATGATAGGATAAATGCACAGATCGCCATCACTGATCGAGGTGGAGAGGCCTTTTTACAGTGGTTGCGCCAAGAACTCGCTGAAGGAAGGATTTTTACGCATGAAAAGGATGCTAAAGTACGTATTAGTGAAGGAAAAATATTTTTATCGACCGCTATTTTTCAAGAATTTGTGGATGCTAATCCAAATTATAAACATCCTGAGCTTATAGAACGACAATTTATAGATGTAGCTAAACTTTATCAAATTTCTATCAGTGAATTGGATCAACGTTATAGAGCGTATGGTGGTTTGTCGGGTCTCGGTGATTTAGGCAAACGATATCGGACCGTAGGCGGATTATCAGCTACTCAAGAAAATGAAAAAAATACCCAGCAACGCTTTTTGCAGGGAGATATCCGCTTGATTTCCCTTCTTACTTCGTCTTTATCGAGGGATAAAATTATTAATTTAAGTTTATCTAGTAAGGATAAGAGTAAAATTTTTATTTCACCTCATTTAGGCAGTTAAGCTTTTATCATGGCAACCTATGCGATAGGCGATGTTCAAGGTTGTTTTGATCAGCTTCTTTGTCTATTGGATCAAATTAAGTTTGATCCAGTCCACGATATACTGTGGTTTACGGGCGATCTGGTAAATCGGGGACCTAAATCCTTAGAGGTTCTTCGGTTTGTAAAAAATTTAAAAAATTGTCAGGTAGTATTGGGTAATCATGATTTACATCTTTTGTCTGTTTTCTACGCGGGAGCAAGTTTAGATCCACAAGATACATTAGATGCTATTTTAAATGCGCCAGATAGCGAGGAATTATGTACCTGGTTGCGTCATCGATCCTTATTACACTATGATGCTAGTTTAGGCTTTACTTTAATACATGCCGGGTTGCCACCACAGTGGGATTTAGATCGTGCGATAGTCTGTGCTCGGGAAGTTGAAACAATATTACGCGGTGATCACTGTGTTGAATTTTTTAAAAATATGTACGGTGATACGCCTAGTCAATGGAGCGATGATCTGGTTGGTTGGGATCGATTACGTGTCATCATAAATTGTTTGACGCGTTTGAGATTTTGTGATATCAAAGGAAATTTAGAGTTAGCTACCAAGGGAAGCAAGGTGTTGTCAAAAATTTATTTTCCTTGGTTTAAAATACCAAATCGACGTAGTAAAGGTTTAAAGATTCTGTTTGGCCATTGGGCTGCATTAGGGGGTCAAACGGAAGAACCTAATGTATATGCTTTAGATACAGGTTGTGTGTGGGGCCATAGTCTGACGGCACTGCGTCTAGAAGATACGGTACGAATTAGTATAGATTGCACGAGCCTACAGTAGTTTATATTCTGCACAGTATTTTATACAGTCATTGGATCATAAAGTAATTATCTTATGATTATACAGGTCTTTTTTTTGCCAACTTTTTTTTAGTGTTTTATCTACATAAATAATAAAAAAAGACTATATTGATTTTATAATCAAAATACGCCTTTTCCCAGAGTGCAAAGGTATCAGGCCTTTCGTGGAATAATATCGTTAAAATAACCTTATAAAGGTTGGTTTTTCAATATGAGATTTTACCTTGTGACTAAATATGCTAGCGTATTAATTCCCTCTGGTCTTGTTGGCTATGCTAAAGATAATAGCTTATCTCCTATTACCTCTTTGAAGATTTTAAAAGCTCATACTAGCTTTTAAAAATATTTATTGAAAAAGAGGTATAGAATATGAAACTACAAACAATCGCTTCTATTGCTGAGAACAGGCCATCGCAGCCGGTTTTTGTTTTTAGACCAACTATCATGGAGTGTGCAGTTCATTACTTTCGCTCCCGATTCCAAGGGCGTATTTTATATGCCGTTAAAACCAATCCTGAAAAGCAAGTCATAGATCTTCTATATGCACACGGTATCAATGCATTTGATGTGGCATCTTTCGAAGAAATTCGTATGATTAAATCGCTAATACCAAATGCTGAGCTATATTTTATGCATCCGGTAAAATCTTCTTATGCGATTCGTGAAGCTTATTTTAATTATGGGGTTAGACATTTTTCTTTAGATAGTTTAGATGAGCTTAATAAAATTATGCGACAAACTGAGAATGCTAAAGATCTTTGTTTACATTTGCGACTTGCTATTCCAAATACATTTGCCGAATTTAATTTATCGGCTAAATTTGGTATTAATTTGGATGAAGCGCCAGTGCTGTTGAAAAAGATACGGAAGCTTGCACATGGTTTAGGTATTACTTTTCATGTTGGTTCTCAATGTATGCATCCTGATGCTTATCGAATCGCTATACGCTTAGCTAATAAGCTTATCAGCCAAGCTAAAATTGGGATTGAGTATTTTGATGTGGGCGGAGGATTTCCATCTATTTATCCGGGCATGACTCCCCCTGCCTTAGATGTTTATTTTAATGTTATCCACGAGGAGTTTGTCAAAATCGAAAAAAAATTTCCGGATATTGAGTTACTTTGTGAGCCGGGTCGTTGTCTAGTGGCTGAAAGTACCTCGGTGATAGTGCGTGTTGAATCAAGAAAAAAAAATCAGTTGTACATCAACGATGGTACATACGGTAGTCTTTTTGATGCAGGTATTCCGCATTTTATTTTTCCAGTACGCTTAATACAATCAAATTATACTAAAAATAGGGATCTTTTACCCTTCAGTTTTTATGGCCCCACCTGTGATTCTTTGGATTATATGGAAGGACCCTTTTATTTGCCAAGCGACGTTAAAGAAGGTCATTATATTGAAATAGGTCAGGTGGGCGCTTACGGTCGAACTTTGTCAACTGGATTTAATGGATTCAAGCATGAAGAAGGGGTTATTGTAGTTTCGGATAAACCTTTAATGAGCATGTATGCGGCGATTAAATCACAAGGATTACATGAATTAGTTACTAAATAATAATTTATTTATGAGGAATGCTAATGGATACACAAGTTTGTAAAACTTCGGTAAAAGAAAAATTGTTACAAAAATTCGTTGAACACATCGATATTACTCATTTTGATGCGCGCCCTATTATTAAAGCGATGGCTCATATGTCTTTTACATCGCGAGATTTGGCACGCGCTACACAAATTTTCAATCAAATGCTTCAAGATGCGCGCTGCAGTATTATCTTATCAATTGCTGGATCCTGCTCAGCAGGTGGTTGCATGAAGTTATATGCCGACTTAGTAAAATACAATATGGTGGATGCGATTGTGGCTACAGGGGCTAGTATC
>CAZSWN010000035.1:15008-15307 GCA_964611135.1 uncultured Coxiellaceae bacterium
GTCATTCTGACGCTGGCCGGGTCCACCAGCGCCGCCGGCTGCATGCAAGTGTATGTCGATCTGGTTAAAAATAATATGGTGGACGCCATTGTGGCGACCGGTGCGTCGATTGTCGATATGGATTTTTTTGAGGCCTTAGGTTTTCGGCATTATCAAGCGAGTTCTTCAGTTGACGATGGAAAATTACGTGATCTACAAATTGATCGTATCTACGATACCTATATTGATGAAGAGCAACTACAACGTTGTGATCGTACTATTTTTGAAATTGCCAAGCATCTTAAACCAAAGCCCTATAG
>CAZSWN010000036.1:0-1189 GCA_964611135.1 uncultured Coxiellaceae bacterium
TTCACGATAAGGTGCGTCATTGGCTGAAATACCCCATTTTGAGAGCGCGTTTAAAGTACTGCTGATGTCTTGGGCATTAAAGCGGTTAATTTTCTGAGTAATGCCGCTTACTAAACAGAGGGTAGCTTCTTTATAAGGGCTCACCTTGAGTGGAAGCTTCCATTTTGAGAGTGCGTTTAGACTGTTGCTGATGTCTTGTACGTTAAAACTATCTATTTGGAGGGAAACAGCGCGTAGTAAACCGTGAATAATTTCTTGATAGGGTGCTTCACGGATTGAAAGGTTCCATTTTGAGAGGGCATTTAACGTATCGACGATATCTTGCGCATTAAAGTTATCTATTTGTTGCGGGACGGCTTTTATTAAGGCACGGACAGCCGACTTATAAGGCGCTATTGGGATGAAATCGGCCCATCTTGCCAGTGTATTTAATATTCGACTTATATTTTGAGGGTTAAATGTATTAACTTGTTGCGGAATGGCTTGTATTAAGGCCAGAATTGTTTCTTGGTAAAGCATGTTTGCAGGCGATATTAGCCATTTTGAAAAGGCATTCAATACATTCGCTATGTTTTGCGCATTAAAGGTATCGACTTTATCCGGAATGTTGATTATTAAATAGTGAATCGCTTCTTTGTAAGGTGTTTTGTGGCGTGGAATAGGCCACTTAGCAAGGGCATTTAGTACATTGGCTATTTCTTGCGCATTGAATGCATCTATTTGGTTGGGAATGGCACCGACTAAATAGTCAATTGTTTGTTTATAAGGGGTTTCATCGATTGAAATATCCCACTTTGAGAGTGCATTGAGTACGTTGGCAAGTTGTTGTGTTGTAAAGTTGTCTAGTTGATGGGGGATTAGGGCGAGTAAGTGGTGGACTGCGTCTTTGTAAGGTGCTTTTTGCACTGAAACGATGCATATTGAGAGAGCGCGTAGTATATTAGCGATACTTTGCGCGCCAAATTGGAAGCGTGGAGAAGGAATAAGACGAACCACTTCTTCTATTTCTTTTATGAAATATTTTTTTTGCGTAGAGGTGATTTTTCCTGGAATTAGCTTCCCGAGAGTGTGTAGTAAAGTAGATAAATTAATCGCGTCAAACGCATTTTTTTCCCGTTCAAAAAGCTTAAATAACTTGGGGAGTTCATTACAACGGCTCTCATAAATAGCGCGTATGGCATTATTAATG
>CAZSWN010000036.1:1199-14232 GCA_964611135.1 uncultured Coxiellaceae bacterium
AATGGCTTTATTTTTTTGATTATCCATAATCTCGTATCCTAAATAATTGTTGTTAGACCCTATTAACCCATAGCTTATCTGAATTTTTTGTTGGGGAAAAGTCTTGAAGTGAAAAAAAGTCTCTTAGGATTCGCGTGCTTGATACGCTTTGTTTAGCCAGGTGCTTGCAGATGGATTGCTGGATTTGAGGCAAAAAAAGTATCTTTTATGGTTTTTTCGGTAAAAGCGTTTTTGGGATGCGTCTCGGCACTGAGACGTAAACCATAATGACAGGGTTTACAGTGAAAAAAAGCGGAAATTGTTTTTGGAGAGAGTAATTCAATTTTTTTTAAGTAAATAGCCTGGTTTAATCGTTCAGCGCTGACGTGCTTAAATAAACCAATGGCATTAGGTTTTTTTATTTTATCGACTTTAAAGAGCCTTTGATAGGCCGAGGTAAAAATAGCATAAGCGGCTTGTAGCTCATCGGTCCTTACTTTTGCTAGGGTAGGATTTTTTTCAATCAAATTTCCCCATGCTTTTTCAGGTGAGGCAAATAGGATGTTTTTTTGTTTTTTCTTTCGAGAGGGCTTTTTTTCTTGCGTAGTACCTGGAACCGACTGATTAAGGGTGGTTTTTTTATTTGGGGGTCTGTCTTTAATGGCTTGATGCAATACGGCTGAAGCCAGTAAAGCGGATAATTTTTTGCATAGATAGGATTTTTTTTCAGGATCGAGTAGATTCTTCCACTCAAAATAAGGAATCACAACGACCGACCAGCCTAATTTTTCCAATAAATAATTATTAAATTGACTGGATATATTCAAGGTTTTTCCCTGATAGTGAGAAGGGCCATTCACTTGCAGTGCTATTTTATGGTCTGGGCTGGCTATATCAACGTGGGTAAATTGAATAAAGTATTCTTCCACAAAGGCGTGATTGAACACGGCTAAGTGCGCGAACACCGATTTTTGCAATTTCGAACTGGTTGTGTTTTCAGCTTGAAATTTAGGAGTAAATGCAGGTATTTTTTTTAAAAATACCTCGGGTATTATATGGGGTTGATATAAATTAATTTGATAGATCTGTTTAGCCGTCGTGCTGCCTAATGACTCAAGCCAAAGGCTTTCACCGTGATCAAATAAGCGTCGGATTATAGTCGCATTATTTTTAAATAAGCTATTCTTGGGCGTAGTAAATTGAAGCAAACATAAGGCAAAGGCCGTCGAGATACCCGCACGCACACTAAAATTTAGGTAGCTTTGATCAATTTGCTGTAATAAATATTCAATACTGCGGCGATAGGGCGCTGATTCAATAGGTAACGCCCATTTGGCCAGGGCATTTAAACTATTGGCGAGGCTTTGTGAACTAAGGCTATTTATTTTTTCCGGAATGATTTCTACTAAACAGAGGATAGCTTCTTGATAAGGTGTTTTGTCTGGAGAAATAGGCCACTTTGACAGGGCATTTAAACTATTGCTGATAGCTTGTGCATTAAAGGTATTTATTTTTTCTGGAATGGCAGTTACCAAACCGAGAATGGCTTCTTTATAAGGGGTTTCATGGATTGAAATGTTCCATTTTGCGAGTGCATTTAAACTATTAGCGATGCTTTGTTCATTAAATTCATTAATTTTTTTGAAAATCGCCTGCACTAAACCGAGAATCGCTTCTTTATAAGGGGTTTCATGGATTGAAATATTCCATTTTGACAGCGCATTCAAACCATTGCTTATATTTATTGCATTAAAGTTATTTATTTTTTCTGGAATGATGCGCATTAAACAGAGGATAGCGTCTTTATAAATTTTTTCTTTTGGTGAAACACGCCATATGGAGAGCGCGCGTAGTATATTAGAGATACTTTGTGCGTCAAATTGAAACTGGCGCGAAGGAATAAGACGAACCACTTCTTCTATAAAATATTTTTTTTCAGGGTTCATGCTTTTTCTTGGGATTAGTTTACTAAAATTGTGTAGTAAAGTAGCCAAATTAATTGCATTAAACTGCTTTTTTTCCTGTTGAAAAAAATTAAATAACTCACTTGGCGCATTAAGAGGCGCATTATAAAGAGATAATATCTGCTTATTTATATTTATATTTATATTTTTATTGTATGCAATGTCCATAATTTATACCGAATAGAGATGAAAAGATCATGCGGAGTAGTTTTATAGGGGAAGCTTATCAAGGTGCTTGCGGATGGATTTCTGGATTTGAGGCAAAGTAGATTTCTGTGTGCGTCAAATTGAAACGGGGGCGAAGGAATAAGACGAACCACTTCTATGAAACATTTTTTTTGCACGTTGTTTATTTTTCCAGGAATCAGCTTACTGAGATTAAAGAGTAAAGTGGCTAAATTAATTGCACTAGACTGTTCTTTTTCCTGTTTAAAAAGCTTAAATAACCTGGGGAGTTCATTATAACGGCTCTCATAAATATCACGTAGGGTATTATTAAGGGTTTTATTTTTTTGACTATCCATAATCTCGTACTCTGGAAAATTGTTATTAAACTTTTTTACGGCTAGCTTATCTGAATTTTTTGTTGGGTAACAGTCTTGAAAAAAGCAATCGCTCCCATCGGAGTTCTTGGGTGACACGCAAGCTTCACTAAATTATTGATGGCGATACGCTGAGCCACTTGGTTGAGCAAGGACGCAACTAATTTGTAATTGCACCTTATTTAAGCGTATAATCACTCGGTCTTTTTTACCCTGGTTTCATTAAAAGGCTTACAATTTGTGAGTAAACGACCCATTAATCTTAATTTATTGACCATTCGTTTCCCTTTGACAGCGATAGCGTCTATTTTGCATCGCCTGTCCGGTTTTTTTTTGTTTTTAGTCATTCCCTTATTTTTAGCAATAATGGCCTTATCCCTCGGTAGTCCGGAGGGGTTCTTTACGCTGCACGCCTGCTTGACGCATTTTTTAACGAAATGCTTACTCTTGATTTTTTTAGCGGCACTTTTTTACCATCTGCTTGCGGGTATCCGCCATTTGGTGATGGATGCGGGTATCGGTGAGCGCTTAACCCAAGCGCGTTTTAGTGCCGGTCTTACGCTGTTGCTGGCGGCGCTACTAACGGGCTTGATGGGAATTTATTTATGGTAAAAAAATTAACTAATGTGACCAGTCTATCCGGTAACGGGATGCGCGATTGGCTCATACAACGCAGCACTTCCTTGGTAATGGCCGCGTATATTATCTTTTTGCTAGCGTTTATTATGAACCATAGTCCGATGGATTACGCCATTTGGCAGGGTTTATTTCGTCATTTTGCGATGCGTTTGTTCACGAGTCTATTTTTGTTAAGTTTATTTTGGCATGCTTGGATAGGCATGTGGACGATTATCACCGACTATATTAAGTCAACTGGTTTACGTTTGATCCTACAATTATTTATTATTACGGTGCTATTGCTCTACTTTATTGGGGGCCTGGCCATTTTTTGGGGCAATTAATTTTATGGCGTTACCCTCTTATACGTTTGATGCAGTGATAGTGGGTGCCGGTGGTGCCGGCATGCGGGCTGCATTGCAATTAGCTCATACGGGCCAGAAAGTCGCGCTGATATCCAAGGTTTTTCCAACCCGTTCGCATACGGTTTCGGCACAAGGCGGTATTACGTGTGCTTTAGGGAATGCGCATGAGGATGATTGGCGTTGGCATATGTACGATACGGTAAAAGGTTCGGATTATTTAGGCGATCAAGATAGTATCGAGTATATGTGTAAAACGGGTCCTGAAGTGGTTTATGAGCTGGAACATATGGGTTTGCCGTTCTCGCGTATGGACAACGGAGCCATCTACCAGCGTCCTTTTGGCGGTCAATCTAAAAACTTTGGTGGTGATCAGGCTGCACGTACTTGTGCCGCGGCCGATAGAACCGGCCATGCCTTATTACATACTTTGTATCAACAAAACCTAAAAGCCAAAACGCATTTTTTTAATGAGTGGTATGCCATTGATTTAGTCAAAACCCCGCAAGGTCAAGTAGCGGGCTTAACCGCCTTGTGTATTGAAACCGGTGAACTGGTTTTTTTTCATAGCCGCGCAACTATTTTAGCCACCGGCGGTGCCGGTCGTATCTTTCAATCGACGACCAATGCGCTCATTAATACGGGCGATGGGATTGGCATGGCGTTGCGCGCCGGTTTCCCCGTTCAAGATATGGAAATGTGGCAATTTCATCCGACCGGTATTGCCGGTGCCGGTGTGCTGGTTACCGAAGGATGCCGTGGCGAAGGCGGTTATTTAATTAATAACAAGGGCGAGCGTTTTATGGAGCGTTATGCGCCGCATGCTAAAGATCTTGCCTCACGCGATGTCGTTGCAAGGGCCATGGCTTTAGAGCTGCGTGCCGGCCACGGATTTGATCCACAAGGAACCGATTATGTGAAGTTAAAATTGGATCATCTGGGTGCTGATATCATTAAAAAGCGTTTACCTGGGATACGTGAACTTGCACTTACTTTTGCGCACGTCGATCCGATTAACACCCCCATTCCGGTTGTTCCCACGTGTCATTATATGATGGGCGGATTACCGACCAATGTACACGGTCAAGTTATTACACTCAATCAAGAAGGGCAGGACCAGGTGGTAGCCGGCCTTTACGCCGCAGGTGAATGCGCTTGTGTTTCAGTGCATGGTGCGAATCGACTCGGTGGTAATTCCTTACTGGACCTGGTGGTTTTTGGTCGTTCGGCGGGCTTACATGTCGAAGAATCTTTAAAACAACAGAGTTTACCTTTACTTCCGATTACAAAAGATGACTTAGACTTAGCCTTAGCGCGATTAAATCGTTGGAATCAAACGACTCAAGGTGAAAGTCTGGTTGAGATTCGCCATGCTATGCAAAAAACCATGCAAACTGATTTCGGGGTATTCCGTACCGCGAAATACATGCAAGAAGGTTTAGTGAAATTAAAAGAATTAAAGGAGCGTTTGGGCCACGCTGCTTTAGGCGATCAGAGTCAGGTTTTTAATACCGCGCGAATAGAAGCCCTAGAATTAGATAATCTCATGGAAGTTGCCTATGCTTCCGCTGTATCGGCATTGACGCGTGAAGAGAGTCGCGGCGCACACAGTCGTGAAGATTTTCCCAAGCGAGATGACAAAAATTGGTTAAAACATTTACTGTATTTTTCCACTGAAGGCGGAATAGCTTATAGAGCGGTTAATAGGAAACCTTTGACTGTGCCCCCGATGGAACTTAAAGACAGGGTTTATTAAGAGATACCGGCTTTTGTAAAAGCTTATACTAGGTTAAATTATGCAATTTTCCATTTACCGTTACGATCCAGAAATCGACAAAAAGCCTTATATGCAAGATTATACCCTGGCTCTAGAGGCGGGTAAGGATATGATGTTGTTGGATGCCTTGGAATCGTTAAAGGAACAGGATCAAACCCTTACTTTTCGTCGTTCTTGTGGCGAAGGGGTCTGTGGTTCCGATGGCATGAATATTAATGGTAAAAATGGCTTGGCTTGTGTTACTCCGCTCTCATCACTGAAGTCACCGGTGGTTTTAAGGCCCTTACCTGGGTTTCCGGTGATTCGGGATTTAGTCGTCGATATGCAGCCGTTTTATCGTCAATATGAAAAGGTAAAACCTTATTTGATCAACGACACAGCCTCTCCCCCTAAAGAACGTTTACAATCACCCGAACAACGGGAAAAATTAGACGGTCTTTATGAATGTATTTTGTGTGCTTGTTGTACCAGTGCCTGTCCTTCTTATTGGTGGAACCCCGACAAGTTTTTAGGCCCGGCGGCGCTCTTATGGTTGTGTCGATTTTTAGTGGATAATCGCGATGAGGCCAAAGAGCAGCGTTTGGCGGAGTTAAACGATCTTTTTAGTCTATTTCGCTGTCGTACCATTATGAATTGTACGAGCGTGTGTCCTAAAGGTCTTAATCCGGCTAAAGCCATTGGCCATATTCGAAAAACGCTATTACAAGAAGAGGTTTGATTTAAAAAGTTACGAATTGAGCGAAAGAATAAGAAAATTCTCAGATTTTTTTCTAAACTAAAAAATTTGAGCCGTCGCTGTTACTTAAGGATCGCTTTCTATAAGAGCGGGGTGTCGTGCCGCTCAGTTAATGCAAGCGACCTACCAATAGGGTAAAATTTAATCACCATGACTGAGCACTTAAAATTACCATTACAGGCCTTAGAAAAAAACTCCTATTTATTTAGTGGCAATGGCGCCTATTTAGAGGCTTTATATGAGCAATACTTACATGATCCGAGCCCGCTGACGGCCGAGTGGCAAACCTATTTTAGCCAGTTAGTGGACAAAGAAAACGATGTTTCTCATGCGGATATTCGCGCTTATTTTTCCGAATTAGCCCAACGTCCGGCGGCAGGCGCAGCAAGTTCTGTCGCAAGCGATTTATACTATCAATTATTGAGTTTAATCGCCGCCTATCGTCGCTACGGTCATTATCAAGCGCATCTCGATCCCTTAGCGTTGGCGGCAAAGCGCGAAATCCTTGATTTAAGTCTAGAAAATCACGGTATTAATGCGCAAGATTTTTCACAGGTAGTTAATTTAAAGGGCTTGTTGGGCTTGCAGAGCGCTACGGTGGAAACCGTACTCGCCCGCTTGAAAAAGATTTATTGTCAGACGATAGGATTTGAATATGAGCATATCACCTGTCATGCGCAGCGTAGCTGGTTGCAAGTGCGTATTGAA
This sequence comes from uncultured Coxiellaceae bacterium, assembly GCA_964611135.1. Classification (GTDB taxonomy): domain Bacteria; phylum Pseudomonadota; class Gammaproteobacteria; order Diplorickettsiales; family Diplorickettsiaceae; genus Aquirickettsiella. The sequence continues at coordinate 7,886 of CAZSWN010000036.1, forward strand.
TCGGCGGCCGGAAAACCTGCTTTTTCAGCCGAGAAGCAAAAAACTATTTTAAAGGGTTTGATCCGTGCCGATGGCCTAGAAAAGTTTTTAGGGAATAAATTTGTCGCACAAAAACGTTTTTCACTCGAAGGTGGAGACAGTTTAATCCCGCTGCTCGAAGAACTAATCGCCCATGCGAGTGCGGCAAGCGTTCAAGAAATCGTGATAGGGATGGCGCACCGCGGTCGTTTGAATGTATTAATTAATATTTTAGGGAAATCACCGGCTAAATTATTTGAGGAATTTGCGGGGAAATTGACGCAAGAGAATCGTTCCGGCGACGTGAAATACCATAAAGGTTTTGCCGCTGATATCAAAACCTGTCAGGGTGTTATGCACATTGCGATGGCATTTAATCCTTCTCATTTAGAAATTGTGAATCCCGTTGTCGAAGGTTCAGTACGTTCACGCCAAGAGCGTCGACAAGACAGTGGCAGAGAGCAAGTATTACCTTTACTGATACACGGTGATGCCGCGTTTTCAGGTCAGGGTATCGTGATGGAGAACTTTGAATTATCGCAAACAGCCGGTTATGGTACCGGCGGTACTTTACATATCGTACTGAATAATCAAGTGGGTTTTACAACGGATCCGCAAAATGCGCGCTCGAGTTGGTATTGTACCGATCCGGCTAAAATAGTGGATGCGCCTATCTTTCATGTGAATGGCGATGATCCGGAAGCCGTGTTGTTTGCTTTACAGTTAGCGTTTGATTTTCGTCAAACCTTTAAAAAAGATGTCGTGATTGATTTGGTTTGTTATCGCCGCCATGGTCATAACGAAGCGGATGAACCTTCAGCGACGCAACCTTTAATTTATCGAACCATTAAACAATTGCCGACCTTAAAACAACAATATGCCGATGCTTTAATGGCACAAGGTGTTATTACGGCAGAAGAATTACAACAATGGACAGAAGATTATAGAAACCGTTTAGATAACGGCCAAGCGGTGGTGAGTCGTCTTACGACAGATTATGACAATCCTTATCGTATTGATTGGCGCGCTTATCGCTATCAGGATTGGCGTACGCAGGTCGATACAGCGGTGGATGCAACATTACTCAAGACATTGGCGATGCAAATAGAAACCTTGCCACCTGGTTTTGTATTGCAAGCACAAGTGGCTAAAATCATTGAAGACCGCCGTAAAATGACCGCCGGTGAACTGGCCTTAAATTGGGGTTATGCCGAAACGATGGCCTATGCGAGCTTGTTACATGAAAATTATACCGTGCGGCTTTCGGGCCAAGACAGTGGTCGCGGTACTTTCTTTCATCGTCATGCCGTATTACATGATATAAATACCAATCAAACGATAGTGCCACTTACCCAGATCTCCAAGGATCCCCATGCGTTTACCGTGATTGATTCGATACTTTCTGAAGCGGCGGTGATGGGTTTTGAATATGGCTATGCGATTTCCAATCCAAGCAGTTTAGTGATTTGGGAGGCGCAATACGGTGATTTTGTCAATGGCGCACAGGTTGTTATCGATCAATTTTTAAGTTCTTCCGAACAAAAATGGGGAAGACTTTGCGGTTTGGTTTTATATTTGCCACACGGTTATGAAGGTTCAGGACCGGAACACACTTCAGCGCGTTTAGAGCGGTTTTTACAGCTTTGTGCACAGGATAACATGCAGGTTTGTGTTCCCAGCACGCCGGCACAGATTTTTCATTGTCTCAGAAGGCAAATGTTACGGCCTTATCGTAAGCCTTTGATCCTGATGACCCCGAAGAGTTTATTACGGCATAAATTAGCCGTTTCTTCCCTGCAAGAACTATCCAGTGGCGGCTGGCAATCCGTGATTCCGGATACCGAAGCCGATGTGAAAAAAATAAAACGTATCGTTTTATGCAGTGGTAAGGTTTATTATGATTTACTCGAACAAAATCGTGCCGAGCAACAAGATAACACCGCATTGATTCGTATCGAGCAACTTTATCCTTTCCCAAAAACTGAGTTGATGGCGGAATTAGCACGTTATCCCAAGGTAAAAGATATTGTCTGGTGTCAAGAAGAACCTAAAAATCAAGGTGCTTGGTATTGTATCCAGCACCATCTTTTATCGTGTATCACTAAGTTGCAAACCGTGCATTATGTGGGCAGGCCCGCTTCCGCCGCACCGGCGGTGGGTTCGCCGCTTGTTCACGTCCAAGAACAACAAATGCTAATTAAAGAAGCCTTAAGCACGCTTTTTTTACAGAAAGGCGCGGCTTAAAATTTATAGAGGAATCCAGAAAATGAGTATAGAAGTAACGGTTCCGATGTTACCTGAATCGGTAGCGGACGCGACGGTAGTCACTTGGCATAAAAAACCCGGTGAAAAAGTGAAGCGGGATGATAATTTAGTGGATCTAGAAACCGATAAAGTCGTTTTAGAGGTCCCTTCGCCGGCCGACGGTGTGATGGGTGATATTTTAAAACAAGCAGGCACTGTCGTTAAAGCAGGAGAAATTTTAGCGCATCTTAACACGGACAAGGAAGCCAGTATGAAAACAGTCAAACCATCGGTATCCAGCGCAATCTCTGAGGCAGAAAAGCCGTCCAAACCCACCCCGCCTAGCGCAGAAAATTTAGCCGGCCCTGCGGCAAGACGCAGTGCCGCCGAGCAAGGTTTATCCTTAGAAAATATTCCAGGCAGTGGCAAATCAGGTCGCGTGACCCGCGAGGATGTGTTGCATCAATCGCAAACCGCGCCACCTTCGGTTCAAGCTTTGGCGTCGAGCGCCGCTATGCCAACCGCGCATCCAGTGGCTTCCGAACGCATGGAAAAACGTGTACCCATGACACGCTTGCGGGCACGTATTGCGGAACGATTGGTGGCCGCGCAACATAATGCCGCTATCTTGACGACCTTTAATGAGATTAATCTGCAGAAGGTGATTGCCTTACGCAGTACCTATAAAGAAAGTTTTGAAAAAAGACACGGTACCCGTTTAGGATTCATGTCCTTTTTTACCAAAGCGGTCATCGAAGCGCTGAAACGTTTTCCCGCCGTTAATGCGTCTATTGATGGTAATGACGTGGTTTATCATAACTATTTCGATATCGGTATTGCCGTATCGACGGATCGCGGTTTAGTCGTACCGATTTTACGTGATGCCGATACCTTAAGCTTTGCTGATATTGAAAAAATGATTAGCAATTACGGTCGTAAAGCCAAAGAGAATCAAATTGCCATCGAAGATATGACCGGTGGTACCTTTACCATTACCAACGGCGGTGTTTTTGGATCGCTTTTGGCTACCCCGATTATTAATCCACCGCAAAGCGCCATACTCGGTATGAATAAAATAGAAGAGCGTGCCGTGGTAGAAGAGGGCCAGATTGTGATTCGACCGATGATGTATGTTGCTTTATCGTATGATCATCGTATTATTGATGGCAAAGAATCGGTCAACTTTTTAAAAACCATTAAAGAGTTTTTAGAAGATCCCGCGCGTTTATTGATTGATGTTTAATGCCGAGGTATTTTGCCTGGCATTTAGGCGAATAAACATAAAGTAGATCGTTTTTTTAAAAGTAATAATTAGGAGAAAAAGAAATCCATGAATCTACATGAATACCAAGGTAAACAACTATTTAGCCAGTATGGATTACCCGTGCCGCTGGGTAAACCGGCTAGCACGGTCGAAGAGGCCTTACAAGTAGCCGAAGCCTTAGGTGGTAGCGCATGGATGGTGAAAGCACAGGTTCATGCCGGCGGAAGAGGCAAGGCCGGCGGGGTTAAATATGTCAATAGTAAAGACGCCTTAGCGGCGGAAGCGCAACGCTTATTAGGCCAACGTTTAGTGACCTTTCAAACCGATGCACACGGGCAGCCGGTTAATCAAGTGCTGATTGCACAGCCTTGCGACATTCAGCGCGAATTATATTTAGGTGCTGTCTTAGATCGCAGTACCCGACGCGTGGTCATCATGGCGAGCACCGAAGGTGGCGTAGAGATTGAAAAAGTAGCCGAAGCCACACCGGAAAAAATACTGAAAATTAGTATGGATCCCTTGTTAGGTATTATGCCGTATCAAGCGCGTGAGATAGGTTTTAAACTCGAGCTAAACGCCAGTCAATTAAAAGAATTTACCCAAATTTTACTCAGTTTAGGCACGCTGTTTGTAGAGCGGGACTTAAGTTTGGTCGAAATTAATCCGTTGATTATCGATAAGCAAGACCATCTTATTTGTTTAGATGCCAAAGTTGTTGTCGACGATAATGCGCTATTTCGACAGCCCGAATGTCGTGCTATGCGTGATCCCTCGCAAGAAGATGAACGTGAAAATCGTGCGCACGACTGGGAATTAAATTACATTGCACTCGAGGGTGATATTGGTTGTATGGTTAATGGAGCCGGTTTGGCGATGGCTACCATGGATTTAATCAAACTACACGGTGGTAATCCGGCTAATTTCTTGGATGTAGGCGGTGGTGCAACGCAAGAGCGGGTGACGGAAGCCTTTAAAATTATTTTATCTGATGAAAAAGTCAAAGGTATCTTAGTCAATATCTTCGGCGGAATTGTCCGTTGCGATATGATAGCCGATGGCATCATCGGTGCTGTGAAAGAGGTCGGGGTTAAAATTCCGGTTGTCGTGCGCTTAGAAGGGAATAACGCTGATTTAGGGGCTAAGAAATTATCCGACAGTGGTTTAAATATTATGGCGGCTAAAAGCTTAACCGGTGCAGCAGAACAAATCATCGCGGCGGTTAAATCGCCTATGACCGTCTAATATTTTTTTAAAGGTAAAAGAGCGAGTATGAGTATATTAATCAATAAAAACACCAAAGTTATTTGCCAGGGTTTTACCGGAAAACAAGGTACCTTTCACTCGGAACAAGCGATCGCCTATGGCACACAAATGGTGGGTGGCGTTACGCCGGGAAAAGGCGGTTCACAACATTTAAATTTACCGGTATTTAATACCGTAGCCGATGCCGTTGCGGCACCAGGTGCCGATGCCAGCGTTATTTATGTGCCAGCGCCTTTTTGTAAGGATTCTATCATCGAAGCAGCCGATGCGGGAATTTCATTGATTGTGTGTATTACGGAAGGTATTCCGGTATTAGACATGCTCGCAGTCAAGGTTTATTTAGAAAATAATACCACCGCGCGTTTAATTGGGCCCAATTGTCCGGGTATCATTACCCCGGATCAGTGCAAAATAGGCATCATGCCGGGTTATATTCACAAAGCGGGTCGTGTCGGTATCGTGTCGCGTTCCGGTACGTTGACTTATGAAGCCGTCAAGCAAACCACCGATCTGGGCTTTGGTCAAAGTACCTGTGTGGGTATCGGCGGTGATCCGATCCCAGGGATGAATTTTGTCGACGTGTTGGGTTTGTTCGAAGCGGATCCGCAGACCGAAGCGATTTTAATGGTTGGCGAAATTGGCGGCAGTGCTGAAGAAGAAGCCGCTGCTTTTATTAAAGATGACGTCACTAAACCGGTCGTCGCCTATATTGCCGGTGTCACGGCACCGGCTGGAAAGCGTATGGGCCATGCGGGGGCTATTATTTCCGGTGGCCAAGGCACGGCGGCCGAGAAATTTAAAGCCTTAGAAGCCGCTGGAGTGAGTACGGTCAAATCACCGGCCGATATGGGGAAAGCGATTGCACAATTTTTATAATAATCGATAACGATGACGATGTTATCGGCCATTGGTCATACGCCTTTAGTTGAATTAGCAAAACTAGTTCCGAATAAGCACGTGCGTATTTTGGTGAAATGCGAGTTTATGAACCCCAGTGGCAGTATCAAGGACCGAATCGTTGCACATATTATCCGCGAGGCGGAGCAAAGCGGCCAGCTAAAGCCGGGCGGCACTATTGTAGAGAATACCTCAGGGAATACCGGTGCCGCTATTGCGATGTTAGCGGCGATTAAAGGTTACCGCGCTATTTTAACCATGCCCGACAAGGTGAGTCTGGAAAAACAAAATGCCTTGCGCGCTTATGGCGCAGAAATTATTGTGACCCCGACCTCGGCCGCGCCTGACTCGCCTAAACATTATGTGAATGTTGCAAAACGTATTGCCGCTGAAACGCCGAATAGTTATCGTATCGATCAATACGATAATCCGCAAAACCCAGAGGCCCATTACCTCACGACTGGACCGGAAATTTGGCAGCAAACCCAAGGAAAAATCGATTTTTTTATTGCCTCAGGTAGCACCGGCGGCACTGTTTCCGGTGTTGGTCGTTTTCTGAAAGAAAAAAATCCCGCTATTCAAGTCATTATGCCCGATCCCATCGGTTCTATTTACGCGGAATATTTTAAAACCGGTAAGCTTGCGGCCGCTGGAAATTGTA
>CAZSWN010000037.1:0-6250 GCA_964611135.1 uncultured Coxiellaceae bacterium
ACACTACCTTTTCACAACCGTACGCAAAATGAAACTCGCAATGATGCCACTTTGATCCCATCCAATTATCCGATACCCTCCACACCGGAACTCATTGCCGCCGCCGGACACGGGATCGTAAATGGCGTTATCAATGCAGTAAGCCAACAGTTATCGGAACGCTCAACTCATAAGCCATCCCGAATACCGGCCATTGCACTTAATCTTGCGACAATACTGCTTCATTCAGGCTATGCAGCCACTTTACCGTTAATTTTGGCGAGCCTACAAAACCCGGATGTAATCGATGAAAATGCAAAAGATGAAATGTGGGAAAGAATCATACCGCAAGTAATCCCTAGTTTTTTTACCAATCTAGGTTTTGGTCTAGGATTTCAACTGCTGAATCATTATCAAGCGCATTATTTATCCCGTTTGCCCACGGTTAAAGCCGCAGTACAAAGTATCCCGGTAGTAAGTACGGCTTATGCGGCGATCAGTGCGCCTATTAGCACGGCTGTTAATATTGGCGCTGCGACGGCCAGCAGTTTACTGACCAAAACAGCATTCAATTTCTTCTCCTCCGCGTCAAAGAACAAAGCTTCTCAATTAATGGAAGCTGAAAAAAACCTTGAAATGCAACCACTATCAGAAAAAAAAGACGAAAACAGTAATCGCTCTCTTATTAAAGTTATCAATAATAATGACGATTTAAAAAAATTTTACGATCTAAATACTTTCATTACTGAAAATAATGTAAGAAAAATACGTACTTATTTAACAGAAATAATTGATTACACTGAAAAATTATCTGAAAAAATGAATCAGGAAATTTTTAAAAATAAACTTAAAGATGTTTTAAAATCAGAAAAGATGACTAACTTAATCTACGATAACGATGATCTTTTAAACTTTATTAGCGGAGAGAATGAAAAAAATTACGACCAACCCAATTTAAAACTAAGCCCAGAAAATTTAAAAACCTTACTACAAACTATACAAAAATCACTTATGGATAGCGTAAGTGTACCGGATTCTTTATTGTCTACCTTAGATCAACTCGAAGGCGGTCATCCTGGCGCTTTTGTCGAAGAAATACAAGAGTTGATAAAGTCAATTAGAGCAAACGTGGGTTTTATAAAAACTATCATTACGCCTGCTTTATTAATTAACGTATCTCCTGGCTGTGTAAAAGATACTGACAGTGCCACTCTTCGCAAGGACAAGGGCAATAAAAATACTTTTACTGTTACTACTAATAATCGTCGAAATACTATAGCCTGTTATAGTAGCACAAGTGAAGAATCCAGAACGAGTGAGTGCGACCCCATAGAAACACAACAAGAACAGCCTTTACTCAAACTGTCTCTATAATCAACCCCATAAGCCTGCGTTTAAAACGCAGGCTTATTCCTCAAGCAGAAAAAATTAACCTCGTAAGATATTTCGGTAATCAATCGCCAGTTTGTCGAGATCTAATTTATTAAAAAACAGGGCATAACACATCCAGCAGCTTAAGGCGGCCAAATCCTTAAATTGAGGTGGAATATAATGCGGCTCGACGATCAATCCTTCTTCTAACAAGTGTGCCAGTAAGCGTTGATCCTCCAAACTGGTTTTACCGATAAACAACAAACTAATTCTATCCACTAAACCTTCTTTCACGGCTAGGCGCAGATAATTGTAGATTAAAATAAATCCTTTGCTATAGACCAAATCCTTAGTAAAAGGCCCTAGATGGGGCAAACTGCCACGAAAAATACGGACACTACTTTTATAACTGGCATCTTCACTATAAGCTTGCTCTAAAAAAAAGTTAAATACGTCGAGAAAATCGGCACCCTCCTCAGCCATGGCAATACCTATCATTCTATCAGTCAATTTCTGGATCCGTGCCGGCGAAGACACAAAGTGAAACAGCTCCATGGTAATCGCCAGCCCTTCTTGATTGGCGATAGCCGAAGGCGGTGCTTTACTTAAAAAAGTGCAAATCGGTTGTTCGGCACCGTTCAATGTCGTCCCCATGTGCACCCAGCCTTCGTGTACTTCTAAAATGCGCAAATCCCGTTCGCTAAATAAGGCATCCTTACGGATCTTGATCCATTCCGAACCCGCCGCGGCATCGGCGATGATACCATCGCTGACTTTAACCCAAGCTCTCGGCTTATGCGCATCGGCATGAACATCGACATGGGTAAAATAATGTGATAAACGCTGATTTAACAATTCAACCGCTTGTTGACTGTCGTAACGTTTTTCATCCAATTCGTTACAGGTTTTATCTTTGATCTTAGCCAGTGCCTTGGAGACGATGGGGGCTAAATCCTTGAGACGCGGTGCATTCACATAAAATGCATCCTCGGCCCTGCCATAGAGTTCTCGCGAACGTGCGCTAAATTCAGGCTTGCCACGTGCGGCTAATAAACGCAATACATCCTGATATTCGCGACACATGCGCAACATGATACTCCCTATGGAACTAAATTGACCTACTTCACGGCTGATATCACGTTCTAAGGTCTGGAATTCTTCCTCTTTTTTAGCGATATCAAAGGTTAAACTGTTTTTTTGATAATACGCTTCATCTACGTTAGGCAATACTTTGCACTTTTTTTTAAAAAATTCGTTTTGTATTTCCGCTCCCCACTTAATACTGTCTAAGATTCGTATGTCTTGTTGTGCTCGGACAATTCGATCGGATAATTCACGTAATCGCGCGCGGTAGGTCTTTTCATAACTTTTCATGATATCACTACTCCAATAGCCCTGCTGTATTTGATAAATAGTTCCCGTATACTATAGAGGATGGGAACAGAAACCCTATAAGAATATCATTTAAAATGGAGAATAATAATATTATGGCGCAAGCACCTTTATTTGATACTCTCAGTTACGTTAATGAACTGGAACAGGTCGGCATACCCACTGAGCAAGCTAAAACTCAGGTCCGATTATTATCTGAACTACTAGAGGCCAATGTGTGTACTAAACAAGATTTATTACTCACTGAATCTAATTTAAAGCAAGATCTATCACTGGCGACATCCGGTTTAAAACAAGACATATCAGATTTGAAAAAAGATTTATTACTCACCGAAGGCAATTTAAGGCAAGATCTATCATTGGCAGTGTCCAATTTAAAGCAAGATCTATCACTGACGGCATCCGGTTTAAAACAAGATATATCAGATTTAAAAAAAGATTTATTACTCACCGAAGCCAATTTAAAGCAAGATCTATCATTGGCAGTGTCCAATTTAAGGCAAGATCTATCACTGACGACATCTGATTTAAAACAAGATATATCAGATTTAAAAAAAGATTTATTACTCACCGAAGCCAATTTAAAGCAAGATCTATCATTGACAGTGTCCAATTTAAAGCAAGATCTATCACTGGCAGTGTGTAATTTAAAGCAAGATCTATCATTGACGGCATCTGGCTTAAAACAAGATATATTGGATTTAAAAAAAGACATGTCCAGCACGGAGACTCATATTAGAAAAGACATGACTATAATGGAATCTAATCTCAAAAAAGAAATATCACATTTTAGAGTAGAAATATCCAGTCTGAAATATGACATTATCAAGTGGTTTATCGCTACATTTTTTGTGGGAATAGGTAGCATTTTTTCGCTTATTAAAGTACTAAAACTGATTTAAATCGCTAATACTCGATAAAACACGCCCATCAAACGTTGGAAGTCACTTGCTTCACTAAGCTTGTAATAAACTGAACTTGTTCTTTGGCATCGTTAAGTGCAGGAATGTAATGAAAACTTTCTCCGCCTGCCTGCAAAAATATCGCCCGATAGCGTTCCGCTATTTCTTCTAAAGTTTCTAAACAATCGACTGCGAACCCAGGACAAATAACAGCCACATTTTTTACCCCTTGTGCTGCAAGCTGTTGCAGTGTGATATCGCAATAGGGTTGCAACCAAACTGTCTTGCCAAAACGCGACTGAAACACGACTTTATAGCTATTTTCAGCTAACTGTAATTGTGTGGCTAACAAACGCGCCGTGGTATGACATTGCGGTTCATAGGGATCACCTAGTTGGCTACAACGTTTAGGCAAGCCATGAAAGGAGAAGAGTAAATAAGCTTTTTTACCGTGTTTTGACCAATATTGTTGAATTTGATGGGCTAGTGCATGAATATAAAGCGGATGCTCAAAATAAGATGAAATCCAATGTAGACTGGGGATAAAGCGTGATTGCTTAAATACCTTAGCGATCACATCAAAACAACTGGCTGTCGTTGCTGCGGAATATTGTGGGTAAAGCGGTAACACCACGATTGATTGAATTTTTGCGGTTAATAACGCGTTTAAACCCGCTTGGAGACTAGGTTTTCCATAACGCATACCTAAAACTAATTTAAATTTATCCCCTAAAATAAGCTGTACTTTTTCCGCTAATCTTTTTGAATAGACCGCTAAAGGTGAGCCTTCTTGCGTCCAAATGCTTTGATAAAGCCTAGCGGAACGTTTAGCCCGTATTGGCAATATGAGGCCTTTTAATAAAGGCTTCCATAAAAAAGCGGGTAATTCGACAACGCGCTCATCACTTAAAAAGTCCACTAAATAGTCACGTACCCCTCGCGTCGTCGGCGTTTGCGGTGTCCCTAAGTTAATCAGTAATACCCCTATTTTATGAGCGTTCATGTTCGTATCCCTTTGCCTCGATTCAGCAGATAAAGGTTGATAAAAAATAAACCGACACAGCTCAAAAATATGACCATTAAAGCCAATAAAACCGGAATATCGGTGATCCCTAAAATACTGTAACGAAAACTATTCACTATATATAATATCGGATTAAAGAGTGATAAATACTGCCAAAAGCTAGGTAACAAATGAATAGAGTAAAACACGCCACCCAAATAAGTCAGTGGGGTTAAAATAAAGGTAGGCACTAATGAGATATCATCAAACGTCTTAGCAAATAAAGCGTTGGTAAATCCGGCGAGCGAAAACAAAATGGTCGTCATTGGCACAATAGCCAACAAAACCCACCCGTGAGTAAGATGCAATTGGGTAAAAAATAAAGCTAATATCGTCACTAACAAGCCAACCAATAAACCGCGCGCCACACCGCCTGCGACAAATCCAGATAAAAGGAGATAATTTGGCAAGGGCGCCACTATCAATTCTTCGATGCTACGTTGAAAACGCATACCAAAAAAGGAGGTCACCACATTGGTATAGGCGGCCGTAATAATCGACATCATAATTAAACCGGGCGCGATATATTGGACATAACTATAACCTTCGATGCGGCCTATGCGTTGACCGACTAAATTTCCAAAAATTAAAAAATACAGTGTCATAGTCACCAAAGGGGGCAATAGTGTTTGCACCCAAATCCGCAAAAAACGTTTAATTTCTTTGCGTAATAAGGTAATAAAGGCTATCCAATATATTTTTGCTGGCATAGTAAATTCAATAGTTCTTCAGTTATCGACTTAACATGAAAGGGGTTTGGCGCTACTTTATGCGTTTTGAGTCAAACGTTCATGTATTTTTATTAGCGGCAATCAAATTCAAAAATAACTCTTCTAAACGGTTGGCTTTATTACGTAGACTCGTCACTTCAATATGATGTCCTGCTAAAAATCCAAATAAATTATTCAGTGATTGTTCTTTAGCCACCTCAACTTCTAAAGTGACATTATCTAACAAGCGCATACTAAAAGGGGATTTGGGTAATTCTATTAAAGGCTTTTTTAGATCAAAAACAAAGGTTTCCATGTTTAAAGTCGCCAATAAATGCTTCATCGTAGTATTTTCTATAATAAGACCGCGATCAATAATAGCGATATTTTTGCAAAGATATTCGGCTTCCTCTAAATAGTGGGTGGTTAAGATAATGGTGATGCCTTGTTGATTAATACTCTGTAAAAATTCCCACATAGAACGACGTATCTCAATGTCAACACCCGCCGTCGGCTCGTCTAAAATAAGTAATTTAGGTTCATGGACTAATGCGCGCGCTATCATCAAACGTCGTTTCATACCGCCGGAAAGCCGCATAGAGATTTGATCGCGCTTATCCCACAGATCAAGTTTTTTTAGATACATTTCAGCGCGCTGTTTCGCTAAGCGCCTAGGAACACCGTAGTAACCCGCTTGATAGACGACGACATCGATAACTTTCTCAAAAATACTAAAATTAAATTCTTGAGGCACTATACCGATGCACGATTTGGCCAGCTCTAATTCGCCATCTAGACTATGTCCAAATACCTTAACGCAGCCCGCTGTCTTA
>CAZSWN010000037.1:6260-13953 GCA_964611135.1 uncultured Coxiellaceae bacterium
GATAATCCCTATCGTAGTCGACTTACCCGCTCCATTGGGACCTAATAATGCAAAAAAATCACCCTCTGCCACATTCAGATCGATCCCTTTAAGTGCTACGATAGCATTATGGTAGATTTTACTCAGACCTTGAATACTCAATGCTTGCATAAGTTTAATAGCACTTTAAAATGGGCAAATTGGCTCGCCACATCAGCGAGTCGTCTTTTTAAGAAAAAAATAAATCACGAACTCCTTTTACAATAAGCTTATAGAGTATAACATGACAACAACCGTGCGCTTCCCTCAAGATCGCCAAGCCAAATTTTTACTCGCCGGGCCTGCCGGTCAGCTTGAAGTACTCACCACGTATCCTGAGTCGCCACGAAACCCTCCTGTTATTGTCGTGATCTGTCACCCGCACCCTTTGTACGGTGGAACTATGCACAATAAGGTTATTTATACCTTAGCCCGCAGCTTTAATACAATGGGCCTCTCAACACTACGCTTTAATTTCCGCGGGGTTGGGATGAGCCAGGGCAACTATGATAATGGCCTAGGTGAGACCGAGGATCTATTCGCCCTACTACTCTGGTTAAAAACGAGCTGCCCAGCGTCAGAAATTTGGCTCGCCGGGTTTTCCTTTGGCGCTTATGTCGCGGCTCGTGCTGCCCAAAAATGGCCTGTAAAACAGCTGATTCTAGTAGCCGCCCCTCGAAAATTTTCCACTCAAAGAACTCGCTCCTTTTCCTTGCCCTTGCCTGCTCATACAAGGCGATGAAGACGAGCTTGTCTCGCCCACGGCGGTGTTTGCTTGGCGAGCCTCTTTAGAAAATCCGCCGCAACTTATTAAAATAAACGGGGCAAGTCATTTTTTTCATGGCAAATTAATTGAATTACGTGATAATTTAATCAATACGCTCCGTAAAACAACATGAATACGACGCCATTAGACGCTTATCATCAGCAAATTTTGCAAAAAACCTTGCAAGCCGATGCCGAACAAGCCTTAGCGATGCACGCATTGCAACAAATCTATGACGAGTTATTAGCGCCCAAAAAATGGCTCGCAACTAAAGTTGCTGGAAAAGGACTTTATTTATGGGGCCCTGTTGGCAGTGGAAAAACGTATTTAATGGATCTGTTTTACCAGCATCTGAGACTTCCTAAGTCTCGTTATCACTTTCATCAATTTATGCATCATATACAAGCGGAACTCTCACAGCGACAAGGAGAAGCTAATCCGCTAGCGCGTATTGCAAAACGCCTCAGTAAAGAAGTCAAAATTATTTGCTTAGATGAATTTCTTGTCCATGACATAGGAGATGCGATGCTATTGGCGCAATTATTAAGCGCCCTATTTCAACACGGTATGACACTCGTCACTACAGCCAATACAATGCCGGATGACTTGTATCAAAACGGTTTACAACGTGATCGTTTTTTGCCAGCCATTGAACTCATCAAAAAAAATCTACGTATTTTTCACTTAAAGTGCCACACTGATTATCGTCGACGCGCCTTAACACGCGTAGAAGAGGATATCTTCCCTCTCTTTGTCATGCGCACACAAGATGTACAAAGATTATTCGATCAGTTAAGCCAAAAAAAAATGGTTTCTTATCAAGCGCTTACGATTAATGGCCGATTGATCCCACATTTAGGATGCACTGATCATTTGATATGGTTTGATTTCAGCTCTATTTGCTCAATACCTCGCAGTCAAACGGATTATTTAGTGATTGCCGAGCAATTTTCAACGATCTTAATCAGTGACCTTAAGTGCATCCGTGAAGATGATGATAATCTAGCCCGACTATTTATTCATTTAGTTGATATCTTATACGATGCAGGCTGCAAACTTATCCTTAGCTCGAGTGTTCCTATTGCGGATATTTATCCTAAAGGTCGATTTATAGTTGAATTTGAACGCATTAAAAGTCGGCTTGCTGCTTTTAAAAAAGCAGGCCGGGCTATCACGTCTTATCGAAAATAAAGAAAAATCTGGCCAAAAAAAAGGCGCTTACGCGCCCTTTTTTATTAAAAAAATTTAAACGGCTGCTTTGAGTTTTTTTAATGGTTTTATTTTCACGACTTTACGCGCCGGTTTTGCTTTAAAAGTAGTAGGTTCGCCGGTGAAAGGATTAATACCTTTACGTGCTTTAGTAGCTGGTTTTTTAACCACCGTAATTTTATACATACCCGGATGAGCAAAAGCGCAACCTGCTTTTACATGCGCATGCATAATCATCTGCAGTGACTCTAAAACCTCTGCGATTTTTTTCTTAGGTAATTCAGTGCTTTCTACTAAGCATTGTAGTAATTCAGTTTTAGTAAAAGACTTTTTCACCGCAGATAGTTTTTTACCGCCCGATCCGACCTTAGCTTTTTTACGTGCTTTAGTAACCGGAGACTTTTTTTTAGCTAACTTTTTAGCCATGATTCATATTCCTCTTAATATATAAGGAGTAAACAGAAGGTTAGGATTCTATAAAATAGCATATTTCTAGCTTTTTGCTAGAGGTCCTTATAAATTTTTTATCAAAAGAGACTTTTGATAAATTCGACATCCTCTATACATGTTGAAGCATTTGCACAACTATTTCAATAAAGATCAACAGGATAATGATAAATTCTAAAATACTGGAGTAACGATGTTGTAACTGACTATTTAACATTTCTAGAATTTCATGGGCAACATCCAGCTTATGATTAAGTGCCGCTACCCGTTTAGGAATGTCTAAAAACTTTTCAGTCATCACATAATACGCTTCCAGATTGGAATAGCGCCAAAAATACTCCGGGACATCCAGATATTCGCTACTCAGGTTAACTGAACTACGTGTCAAAAAAATCTCGCCGATTCGCTTAGAAATAGCTTTACGTGAAAGTGAAATTTTTCCATATTGTGCTAATTCGCGTGGAAAATGGCTATTAGCAACAACGGTCTTGTTGATCGATTCCTCATAAGACTCTAATTTTATCGATTGTGCTAAACCATACGAAATGGCTAGCTTAATTTGCACATTATCTACTTCGTTAGCTTTTAAGGTAATGACATCGACATTAAATCGCTGATGCGGAAAAAGTCGTGTTTCTTCATCAAAATAGTAAATAAAGCGATCCGTTTCGATTTTTTCCAAAGGGTCCACTGAAAAGGGTTTGATCTCTTCTATCAATTGCTTTTCTTGTTTTTTACTTAAATTCCAGGTTACAAAACAACCATGATTGAAAAAAAAGATATCGATAGGTTTATCGTGCAGAGTGACGTAAAGCACATTACGAAATAGTTTAGCAATATAACGCTTACTACGATAAAAATCTGCCAATAAGCTCAATTTATAATTGGCCGCTGTACAAAAAGAAACACAACGCATAAATTTTTCTATCACT
The DNA here is from genome assembly GCA_964611135.1 of uncultured Coxiellaceae bacterium. Classification (GTDB taxonomy): domain Bacteria; phylum Pseudomonadota; class Gammaproteobacteria; order Diplorickettsiales; family Diplorickettsiaceae; genus Aquirickettsiella. The sequence continues at coordinate 9,633 of CAZSWN010000037.1, forward strand.
AAAAATACATTTTTTGACGATCATTGAACTTAAAGTCAATTAATTTTTTGGTTTTTTTATTCTCATTTTCAAATGAGCCTGTGGCAAAATAGGTGCAACAGACTGCGGAGAATAACCCACTACTTGTGGTATTCCATTTTCTTGTTGTGCAATTCGCTCAACAGCTTGCCATTGAATAGCAGCTTTTGAGCTATTTGCTCGAATAAGTTTTTTTCCCATTGTAATACGCGTAGGTAGCAACAATCTTTGCAATGGCACATGCGCTTCCAAATAAAGTTTATGCTTATCCCAACCGAATTTATAGGGCGCATCGATGATAGTGACCTTCTCTTTAGTCGGCACCTCTGAAAATAAGCTTTCGATATCCTCTGGAAAGAGTCGTATACACCCTGCACTACTACGCCGCCCTACGCCTTGTGAGTCATTCGTACCATGAATTAAATAAGTCGCTTGTTTAAGGCGCATCGCATAACCGCCTAAAGGGTTATCCGGCCCGGGCGGCACTTTTACGGGCAAATTGATGCCCTCTTTAGCGCGATCTTTACGAATTGATTCAGGAACTATCCAGGTAGGATTACGCATTTTTCCAGCAATCCAAGAAGAACCTAATGGCGTATCCCAACCTTCTCGACCTATACCTACTGGAAAAGTGATCACCACATGGCGCTGTAGCGGATAATAATAAATACGTAATTCGGCTAAATTAATGACGAGTCCGTGCCGCTGACCGGGCGGTAAAATAAAACGGCTCGGAATGACAACAATGCTACCTGGTCTTAGATGCAGTGGATCCATCGTGGGATTCGCTTCTACTAACTCAAAATATCCCATATCATAGCGACGTCCAATCTTATTAAACGTATCGCCTGGCAATGCCTGTACCCATTGCGCATGACCTACGATATCATTCCCTTTAGGCGGTAAAACAAACGTTAATGCAAAAACTTGTGTCAGGAAAACCCAATAGAGAAAAAAACCTAGGCTAAAACGCAGCGCCAGTACCCTCAAACTTCCAGTCTTTGCAACAGCAGGCGATGTAGTTGGCATAATAATACTAAAACAGCAGCTTTTATTAGAACTTCGGTATTGTACATCGAATTAGTGATTACGCAACTAGACTCGATCGCACATGATGTGACGTTTTATCAGCTAGTTAGCGTAAGTCGCGAGATTTTATTCTATACTACAGCTATTTACTTTCACTAAGGTTGCGTTCATGCTCGCGATTACTCCGCACCGTCGACGTTTTTCACTGCAAAAAATAAATCGATTTTTTCGCGTCGATAAACCTTTATTAATCGGTTTAGTAAGCCTTGTGTGCATTGGTTTAATTATACTTTATAGTGCAAGCAACCAAAGTTTAGTCATCATCGGCAAACAAGCTATTCGCATGTTCATTGCTTTTTTTGCGATGCTTTTATTGGCACAAGTTTCACCATCTGTTTATCGTGCTTGGGCACCTTGGATATTTTTAGTAAGTTTTGCATTACTCTTGGCCGTATTAATTTTAGGGGTGGTCGGAAAAGGGGCGCAACGTTGGTTAAATCTTGGCGTATTAAAATTTCAACCTTCTGAACTGATGAAATTATCCGTCCCGATGATGTTGGCGTGGTATTTACACGATCGATCATTACCCCCTTCTCTTTTTGATTTATTGATATTATTAGCTATTGTCGCCGTACCCACCTTACTTGTGATCAAGCAACCCGACTTAGGAACTGCTTTATTAATTGTCGCATCGGGTATTAGTGTTATTTTATTAGCAGGTATTAGTGGACGTTGGTTGCTAATAGGCGGGTTATTAGCGCTAATTATCGCCCCGATTGGTTGGTATTTTATGCGCGATTATCAAAAATTACGGGTACTCACCTTCTTAAATCCAGAAAGGGATCCGCTCGGTGCCGGCTATCATATCATTCAATCTAAAATCGCTATCGGTGCTGGTGGCATTTTGGGTAAAGGATGGTTACATGGAACACAATCCCATTTACAATTTTTACCGGAACATACGACTGATTTTATCTTTTCGGTCTGCGGTGAAGAGTTTGGCTTACTAGGAGGCATGGTTCTACTTAGCCTTTATCTTTGGATCGCCGCACGCGGTCTTTACATCAGCATGAAAGCGCAAGATACCTTCTCTCGCCTATTAGGCGGAGGATTAAGCTTAAGTTTCTTTATTGCCGCCTTTGTTAACATCGGCATGGTCAGCGGATTATTACCGGTTGTGGGGATACCCCTACCCTTGGTCAGCTATGGCGGAACCTCGTTAATTACTTTAATCGCAGGTTTTGGTATTCTAATGTCAATTCAGACGCATCGAAAACTAGTCGGCAACTAAGGAAAGCAACGCTATGAAAAAAAACAAAAGGCCTCGTTTTAGCTTAAGGATGTTCTTACTACTCGTTACACTGTGTTTAACCTCCTGTACGGCCTATGCAAATAAACCCGAAGTACGACAATTTATTGATCAAATGGTTGAAAAATATCACTTTGATCGTTCACAATTGCAACAATTATTCAATACGGTCAAATCGAATCGATCCATCCTTCGCTCTTTTGTCACCTCCAAAGAACGCTTAACTTGGTCTGAATACAAACCTATTTTTGTTACCCCTAAACGGGCTCAATTGGGTGTGCAATTTTGGCATGCGCATGCTAAAACACTAGCGCGCGCAGAAAAATATTATGGGGTGCCCGCTTCAATCATCGTCGCTATTTTAGGGGTAGAGACGCGTTATGGCGAGGTCACTGGAAAATATCGGGTTATTGACTCGTTGAGCACCTTAAGTTTTAATCATAGCCGACGCGCTGAATTTTTTAAAAAAGAACTTGAACAATTTTTGCTATTAAGCCGAGAAAACCCCGTCATTAATCCTAGAGTAATCCGTGGCTCTTATGCGGGTGCAATAGGAAAAGTACAATTTATGCCGAGTAACTACCGCCATCTCTCTGTGGACGCAACGAATAAAGGCTATAGTGATCTTATCAATAATGCCGACGACGCTATTTTAAGTATTGCCAATTACCTTAAATATTTTGCGTGGATAAAAGCAGGTCCTATTGCCATTCCAGCCCGTATCAAAGCACACGCGATTGAGTATTTACCCAGGACTCAAGTTAACTTCACGCTAAAAGACTTTGCAAAATATCATATATACCCTAAAGCTTATTTCCCCTCATCACTCAAGGCAACACTCATTGTATTACCGATTACGCACGGCAATGAATATTGGCTAGGCTTTACTAATTTTCAGGTTATCAAGCACTATAATGCGAGCTCGCTTTATGCAATGGCGGTTTTTCAATTGAGCGAATTAATAGCGCATGGCTACCACAAAGAGCATCCAACACATGTTAATAAAAAATAAAGCACGGCAAGGAAGCTTATTTTTTATCATTATCTCCAGACTTATTTTATTCCTACTTATTTTAGACTTAAGCGCTTGTTCATCAACCCGCAATAGTTATCGTTATCCCTTGCGGCAGGATAAAGCCCCCGCTTTTAGGATCAATGCGAATAAAATTCCCAATGCCGTTCCTAAGGTAGAGCCCTTAAGTAAACGGGGCAATCCTAAATCCTATGTGGTGTTTGGACGCCGCTATTATGTGATGAAACATGCCAACGGTTATCATGCACGAGGCATTGCATCTTGGTATGGCATGAAATTTCATCACTTTCAAACCTCAAATGGTGAAATTTATAATGTGGCCGGTATGACAGCCGCTCATAAAACACTCCCTTTACCGACTTATCTTCAAGTCACCAATCTGCATAATGGAAAAAAGGTTATTGTTAAAGTCAACGATAGAGGTCCTTTCGTAAGCAATCGTCTGATTGATCTCTCTTATGTCGCCGCCAAAAAATTAGAGATGACCGGCACAGGTACAGCACCTGTTTCCATCGTCGCTATCACCCCTGGCATAACGCGCTTAGCCTTTAACGAAAGAACACCCTCCCCTCAAAAAAAACCAAGCTATACGAGCCAAAAAAAATATTCGCCTTTCATTCAATTAGGTTTATTTAAACAACGCACATCTGCGCAAAAACTGGCGCTACTCGTTAAGCAATGGACCAACTCGCCAGTAAAAATAAAAACAACCCCTATCCATCGACGTTTATACTATCAAGTCGTCGTTGGACCCTTACCTAATAGCAAACGTTCGCAGGAACTTCATCATAAACTCCAGCTTGCTGGACTAAGTCCATCTAAAGACAGAGCCTTTGGCTCTTAGCGGTAACTGATATTTGCTATGTTATTTAAATCTATTGACAAATATTTACTGAAAAATCCTTCCGAGAAAAAGAAATATGAAAATGATG
>CAZSWN010000038.1:0-12031 GCA_964611135.1 uncultured Coxiellaceae bacterium
AGCCAAAAGCCTTTTAGCAGAAGGTTTGTCTTTAGATTTAGTCAAAAAAGTAACCCAGCTTCCTGACTTGGTTTTGTCTAAATTAGATAAAGCCTAAGCGTAAAGTTGGTCGCTCGTCATGGAGCGGGCCGGGTAAAAAAAGAGCCTGTAAACCTTTTCTGATGGACGATTCTGCCAAGCGTTAATTCCGTCAATGACCGCTTCAGTTACTTTACAGTCTCACAAGTTTGTTTGATTTATTGACAAAGTTTCTGAAAAACTAATTTTTTGCTATCGCTAGAGTTTTTACCTTATTAAGGTTTGCTTAACTGTATTAAGCCCGCATAGAATGGTAAAATACGCGAGACTTACTTATCTATAGAGTACGCCCATGCAAATTCAGGCAAAATCTCCGGCTTTTGACGATTTTTACCATTTATTAACCCAAGCAGAGGTGGTTACTTCGCCCGCAGAGATTCATGGTATGTTATGCGGTTTTATTTGCGTAGGTCCAAAGCTTAACGGTGGGTTTTTAATCGATATTTTACTAAAGCGGCTAGGGACTAGACCTCGATTTATGTTGGGGTCTCAAGGTGCGGTTGTTGGTTTGTATGATGCCGCTTGTCGCCAGTTAAGTGGCTTACAAACCTTTCAATTGTTGTTGCCGGACGAACGGCATGAGTTAGAAGAACGTGCCGAAGCATTAAGCCTCTGGTGTGAAGGATTTTTATACGGTTTAGGTTTAGGTGGTAGCTCTATTGAAGAAGAAACGCCGGATGTCATACACGAAGCGCTCTACTGTATTGCCGAGATTGCCAAGCTGGAAATAAGTCACTTAGAGGTAACCGCGCTGGATAAATTAGCCTATGATGAGGCGATTGAGTTTATTACCCATGCTATCCCGTTGATTTATGAAGAATTGACGCACTACTCCCTAGAGGCAAGTACAGGATCAATTTATCTTCATTAGCGCTATTTTACGCTTAATCTATGTTTAAACTAACTGAGTTACAGCATCGACGCCGGAAATTATTGTCATTTATCGAACCGGATGAACTCATTATTTTAATGGCAGCACCTGAGTATTTACGTAATGGCGATGTACTCTATCCCTACCGTCAAGAGAGCGATTTTTACTATTTAACCGGATTTCCCGAGCCAGAAGCTATCGCATTACTATTACCCGATAGGAAAGAGGGGCAGTTCATCCTGTTTAATCGCGCCGATAAACCCACAGAGGCCATTTGGCGGGGTCAAGTGATTGGCCAAGATAGGGCCTGTCAAGAATATGGTGCAAATGAAGCCTACCCTATTGATCAACTTGAGATTAAGTTACCTGAATATTTGGCGGATCGACGCGCCTGTTATTATTTAGGTGATTCGGAGTTCAAGCGAAAACCTTTAGCGCGTATTAATACCTTGTTATCTCAATTAAATAAACCTTCTGTTAAGCGAGCCAGGCATTTAATCCATATCGTACATGAAATGCGGCTTAAAAAAAGTGAAACAGAATTAGACTGTTTACGTTTAGCGGCGGCCATTTCAAGCAAGGCCCATATTCGTGCGATGCAAGCGTGCCGTCCTGACTATTATGAATATCAGTTAGAAGCGGAATTACTCTATGAATTTTATCAACAAGGAAGCCATGCAACAGCTTATCCTAATATCATAGCGAGTGGCGCTAACGGCTGCACTTTGCACTACACCGATAATCGAGCGCGTTTACGCTCGGGTGATTTGGTTTTAATTGATGCCGGGTGTGAGTATCAATATTACGCGTCGGATATAACACGAACCTTTCCAGTCAATGGAAGGTTTAGTGAAGAACAAAAGACTATCTATCATATTGTATTAAAAACGCAGCGAAAATTGATTGATTTGATAAAGCCGGGTGTTGCTTGGGATACGCTGCAAAAATCTTGTGTGCATAGCCTGACAGAAGGTTTGATCGATGTCGGCTTGTTAAAAGGCAGGCTTTCGGATTTAATTCGGGAAAAGGCCTATAAGAAATTTTATATGCACGGCTGTAGTCATTGGCTAGGACTCGATGTCCATGATGCCGGCAGTTATAAATTGGCCAAAAAATGGCGGCCTCTGGAAGCGACGATGGTTTTTACCATAGAGCCGGGTATTTACATTAGGCCAGCCGCAGATGTGGATGAAAAGTGGTGGAATATCGGAATACGTATCGAAGATGATGTCTGCGTGACGACAGAGGCTTGTGAGGTATTGACGCAACTGGCACCTAAGGATATCGCGGATATTGAATCCTTAATGCGATCCGCATCATGAGGCAAGATTATGACGTTCTCATCGTCGGTGCGGGTGTCGTAGGGAGTAGTCTTGCTTTAGCTTTATCGTATTTACCATTACGGATCGCCTTAATAGAGCAAATGCCCTTTAAGTTTAATGTTCCTTTGTCGTCGGAAGACAGTAAACCGATTGCCTTGAATGTGGCTAGTATACGTATTTTACAAACATTAGCGCTATGGCCTACTTTAGCCGCTTACGCAAATCCCATCGAGCAGGTGCATATTTCCCAACAAGCTTGTTTTGGACAATCGAGAATTAGTGCAAAGGATATGGGGGTTGCACAGTTAGGTTGTGTTATTCCGGCGGCCCGATTAGGGTGTGAATTAATAAAAGCCTTAAGCCAATGTGCGGCAGGTAAAACAGCGGCAAAAGCATCTTTAGATCTATTTAATCCGGCTCAATGCCACTCTATTACCAAGACGGAGCAGGCTTGGGAAGTATTATTTAGCACACCACAAAATGAACAAGTAGTCATTTACCCTCGCTTACTCATCGCAGCAGATGGCAGTGATTCTGATGTGCGAAATTTGTTGAATATTGGCTTGTTAAAAACGAGCGGTAAATCAGAAGCGGCACTTACAACCAGTATCGATATTAGCGCCAGTCATCGGCATATTGCCTATCAACGATTTACGCCATGTGGCATCATCGCTAGCTTGCCATTATTAGGGAATAAAATAGGTTTAGTCTGGACAGCGGACCAAGCCACAATTAATGCATTAAGAGACTTAACAGAGTTAGATTTTTTAGACCGCCTACAACAACACTTTTCTTATCGTTTTGGCCAATTATTACAATGTACTAAACCAAGTATTTATCCTCTAAAGAGTTTTATAGCGCAATCACAAGCACAGCCTGGTTTCGTATTATTAGGAAATGCGGCGCATACTTTACTGCCTATTGCGGCACAAGGTCTTAATTTAGCCTTACAAGATATGTCAGAATTAGCGGATATCATTGCAAATGCATTAAAGAGAGCAACCGATTTGGCTGATCCGAGCCTTAGTCGGTCTTATCTTGATGCGCGCTTACCCGTGCATCAACAAATAATAGGCTTTACCAATCACTTGGCAGAGCGTTTTCAATCAAGCTTCGAGCCGTTGACTTTCATTCACAATAATGGTCTATTGATAATGGATTTATTCTCACCCTGCAAAAGAAATTTATCGCGCCGTTTAATGGGAACCCACGGTCGGCTTTCCCGTTTAGTGCGTGGTTTAACCCTACAACAAGAAGAATACTAATATGTCCCAGTTTAAACAGATAAGCGATCAAAATAATCAAATCCTTTACCTGGAAACCAATGCCTTAGGTCAAGGCTTATTAACAACACCTAAATTAAATAAAGGCAGCGCATTTAGTGAGCTCGAACGTCAGCAATTTCGCTTGCGCGGTAAGTTACCTTATAGTGTTGAAGATTTGTCGCAACAAGCGCTACGTTGTTACCAACAATTTTTAAAAAAAGATAATAATTTAGAAAAACATCTTTATCTGCGTAGTTTGCACGATAGCAATGAAACTTTATTTTATAAAGTAGTCAGTCAGCACTTAACGGAAATGCTACCCATACTCTATACCCCTACCGTGGGAAAAGCCGTCGAACAATTTAGCCAAGAATTTCAACGGCCGCGCGGTTTATATATTGCTTACCCTGACCGTGATCATATTGAGGAAATTCTTGAAAATCGCTTTAATCCAGAGGTTGATATTATTGTTATGACCGATGGAGAAGGGGTATTAGGTATTGGCGATCAAGGCATTGGTGGGATGGATATCTGTGTCGCAAAATCAATGGTTTATGTTTTATGTGCCGGCATTAATCCAAATCGCTTATTACCGATCCAAATCGATGTCGGAACCAACAATGAACAATTGCTTAATGACCCGATGTATTTGGGTTGGCGCCACCCGCGTATAGCCGGTAAAGAGTACGATGACATGGTTGAACGGGTTGTTTCAACCATCCGACGAAAACTACCTCAGGCCTACTTACATTGGGAAGATTTTGGTCGCGAAAATGCCAGACGTAATTTAGAACGCTATCGTAACGAAATGTGTACCTTCAATGACGACATGCAAGGGACTGGCGCTGTTACCTTAGTGGCGCTTTTATCGGCAATTACACGAACCAAAGTTCCGTTAACAGAGCAGCGTATTGTGATTGTAGGGGCTGGAACAGCCGGAACAGGGATTGCCGATCAACTTTGCGCCGCTATGATGCGCGAAGGTTTGTCGAAAGAAGAAGCGTTGTCGCGTTTTTATTTGGTAGGTCGACAGGGTCTGTTGCACGCGGCAATACCTAACTTGACCGCATTTCAAAAGCCTTATGCGCGTTCTGGAGTGGGTGAAATCGGCACTAATCTAAGTCTTTATGAGGTCGTAAAGCGTTTTAAACCCAGTGTGTTAATTGGCTGTTCAGGTCAAGGTGGCATCTTTACGGAAGCACTTATAAAAACGATGGCAGAACAGGTTGAGCAGCCGATTATTTTTCCTTTATCCAATCCGACTGAAAAGTCAGAAGCAATGCCCGATGATTTGCTGTATTGGACGCAGGGACGTGCACTGATAGCAACCGGTAGTCCGTTTGCCTCGGTTGATTTTCAGGGCGAAAAAAGAATGATTGCACAATGCAATAATGCCTTAATCTATCCGGGAATAGGTTTGGGCGTAGTTATTGCGAGAGCAAAACGTTTGAGTGAAGCCATGCTCTGGGAAGCTTGTAAAGCCCTGAGTTGTTTTGCTAACGAAGCCAACAATCCTCTTAAGAGGCCTTTATTGCCTGATTTTGAACAGATTCACGTTCTTAGTCGACGTATTGCACTGGCCGTAGCAATGCAAGCCCGCCGTGAAGGACTCGCTCAAGTAGAAGAAAATATCGATTTTTCGCAACAAATCGATCAGCAGTTTTGGTTGCCACAATACTATAATTACCGTTATTCACCCATGCTATGAGCAGAGTCGCTGATTATGACATCGTTATCGTAGGGGCGGCGATTGCCGGATTGACACTCGCGTGTCATTTAATGGATAAGGGTCTACGAATTGCCATCCTGAATAAGAATGATCAACATGCTCTCGCTAAAAGCGCATCCAGTTTGGCATCCCCTCCTCGTGTTATCGCCATCACTTTAGGTTCACAACAGTTATTAGAAAAATTACAGGTTTGGCAACGATTAGAGATAGAACAGCGGGCGCCATTTCGTAGCCTTCAGGTTTGGGAGCCAGCCAAAGAAGAGAATCTTTTTTTTGATAGTGCCGAATTAGGTCAAGCGACATTAGGTTATATTCTGAAAAATCAAGATTTACAAAATGCACTTTCCGCGCAGGTAAAAACAGATGAAAAAATTACCTGGTTTTCATCCGATGCCTTAATCGAGATGGTGCATGAAGCCGATCAGATGCGCTTAACACTTGCTTCGGGAGTGAGTATCATAACAAGCTTAGTGGTCGGTGCCGATGGCATGCATTCGAGTGTTCGGCAATTAGCGGGTTTACAAGTGAAGGCATCCGATTATGATCAATCGGCACTTATTGCAACGGTACGAACTGAATTAGCGCATGGAGAAATCGCAAGACAGATTTTTTTACCGACAGGCCCTTTAGCTTTTTTACCTTTAGCCGATCCCTATCATTGCTCTATTGTTTGGTCGACGACACCCGAAGAGGCACGACGATTAAAATCAATGCCTGATCCGCTCTTTTGTTCAGAGCTAGCCCAGGTGTTTGAGCAGCGCTTAGGGGATATTGAATCGACTAGTCCACGTTTGAGTTTTTCATTAAAAACCCAGGAAGCTGAGCGTTATATAAAATCAGGTATTGCTTTAATCGGCGATGCGGCACATGTTATCCACCCGCTGGCAGGGCAAGGTGCTAATTTAGGCATGGCAGATGCGGACTGTTTGGCGAAAATTATTCTAGCCGCAAAACTTAAACAACGATCCTTTAGCGCTTTACATACACTGCGCGCTTATGAAAGGCAGCGCCGTTTCTATAATCGTTTAATGAATAGCAGTGTCGATGGCATTAAATATCTCTTTACGGCTGACAATCCCCTATTACTAAAGACACGCCAATTTGGAATAAGTGTACTCAATAAAATGCCGACTTTAAAAAATGTTATAGCGCGTTATGCGATGGGAAATCCTAGTGCTTAAGCACTAGGTACAGCGGATTTAAAGGATGCTTTTTCTTGCGCTGAATTTTGATTAGCAAGCTTATTAAATTCTTCGCGAATGGCTTGTAGGCAGGATTTTAATTTTTCTTCTTCACTGTGCGTTAAGTTATTTCTAGGGCTAGGACGGAAAAAGCGGATTTTATATGGGTGAAGATCAAGTAACTTTTTTATCTGGGTGAATTGTTTAATAATTGTATTTAACAGAATATCGGATGTAGCCGTTTGATTTTGAGTATCATTAAAATGACTAACCGTTTGGTTTGATGCTATAAATTGACTGATTTCTTGGTTTAGCTGGTTGAGTACGCTGGGATCGGAATGAAATGAAGGGATAAATTGACTTATTTCATTTTCGAGAGTACGAGCTTTTGCTAGAATTTTGCTTAATTTTTCCGGGTCTTGCATGGAGTGTTTACGCTAAAGCACAGTAAAGTATCTGTAAAGTATAAGTTTTTAATATTAAGATAGGCTTAACGGAATAAAATAAATGGCTAAAAATACCAAATTAATTATCCTTGATAGAGATGGGGTCATTAATTACGAATCGAAGGACTATATTAAATCACCCGATGAATGGAAGCCTATTCCAGGTAGTTTAGAGGCGATTGCTTTACTTTGCCAAGCGGGCTATACCCTCGCCGTAGCAACGAATCAATCCGGTGTCGGGAGAGGCTTGTACACCGAGAAAGGATTAGCGGCTATCCATCAAAAAATGTTGCAGTGTTTAAAAGTGCTAGGTGGCACAATCGATAGAATTTTTTATTGTCCGCATCATCCGGACGAGGCGTGTAATTGTCGTAAACCCCGTACTGGCTTGTTTGAACAGATTGCAGCGTATTATAGGCTGAATTTAAAAGGGATTATCGCCATTGGGGATTCGTTGCGCGACATCCAAGCCGCCCGTCAAGTAGCTTGTCAGCCGATATTAGTGTTGACGGGTAATGGAGCGCAAACCATGAAACATCATCTTGAATTACAGCATGAGGTCCCTATTTTTCCGGATTTATTAGCCGCAGTAAACGAACTGCTAAAGGACCATCAACATGTCTAAACCTAAACGGGTTTATAGCTGTCAATCCTGTGGAGGGCAGTTTTTACAATGGTCAGGTCAATGCGGTGAATGTCAGTCATGGAATAGCTTATTAGAAGATGTTGCTTTATCACCGGATCCACGCGCGAGTGCTCAACGTATGGGTGCTTATACGGCTGTTAGCGAGCAAAAAGTAACTGATTTAAGTACTGTTAAGTTTAGTACGGTAGAGCGGTTTTCTTCGGGTATCAAGGAACTAGATCGGGTTTTAGGCGGAGGAATCGTGCCGGGTTCTGTGATACTCATGGGAGGGGATCCCGGCATTGGAAAATCAACCTTGTTGTTACAAAGCCTTGCGCAGTTAGCGGAGCAACAGACTGTCCTTTATATTACTGGCGAAGAGTCACTACAACAAGTGGCTTTACGTGCACAACGTTTAGGATTGCCACAAAAAAAAATACGACTACTGACCGAAACCCGAGTAGAGCGTATTTTATCCCACGCCTTGCACGAAAAACCACAAGTAGTGGTCATTGATTCTATTCAAACCATGCATACCGACTTACACCAATCGGCACCGGGTGCGGTGGGGCAAGTTAGGGAAAGCGCCATGCAATTGACGCGTTTGGCTAAGCAAAGCGGGATTGCTTTGTTTTTAGTGGGGCATGTGACTAAAGATGGGGTGTTGGCGGGTCCCCGCGTCTTAGAGCATATGGTCGATACGGTTTTATACTTCGAAGGTGAGTCCGATAGTCGCCACCGGCTTATTCGATCGGTTAAAAATCGTTTTGGTGCGGTTAATGAGCTAGGCGTTTTTGTGATGACTGAAAAGGGTTTACGTGAAGTGAGTAATCCTTCGGCGATGCTTTTGTCGCGATCCGGATTAACGGTTTCAGGTAGTTTGGTAACGGCTACTTGGCAGGGGAGTCGGCCTTTATTGGTCGAAGTACAGGCTTTAGTTGATCACAGTCACCTAGGCAACCCCCGTCGTGTAAGCGTAGGTTTAGAGAGTAATCGTTTAGCGATGTTATTAGCCGTATTGCATCGCCATGCCGGTATCATTACGTATGATCAAGATGTTTTTATTAATGTCGTAGGGGGTGTGCGTTTATTGGAAACAAGTGCTGATTTACCCGTTTTATTAGCGGTGTTATCCAGTTTACGCAATAAACCTTTTCCTTATGAGGGTTTGGCGTTTGGTGAGGTAGGTCTATCCGGAGAAATTCGTCCGGTGCCTAATGGTCAGGAACGTTTGCGCGATGCGGCAAAACATGGTTTTAAATTCGCTATTATTCCCAAGGCCAATCAAAGTAAACAATTAATCGAGGGGATGACGGTTTTTCCAGTGGCTCAATTATCTGAAGCTTTGGACGTCATCGCACAAGTCGCAAGCGCCGAAACCGTAAAATAATTTTTTTCTCCCCAAGTAAACCGAGTAGCACTTGTATGAATTGAAATCATTGGTAGCTATGGGTGGGCTCGAACCACCGACCCCAGCATTATGAATGCTGTGCTCTAACCAACTGAGCTACATAGCCAAAGGTCGCCCATTGTCCTAAAGCCCTAGTAATCCTGTCAAGCTATAAAACTATAAAAGTGAAAATGAGTAATAATGACGCGGTAATACCAGCCAATTTCCCAAAGGTATGCATCTTTGATAAAAAATCAAAATATCGCGTTAAGACAAACTTTTCTTGTTATTAAAGGAGAAGTTTATTTTTTATTGTTGTTATTTTTTTTTATAGGGACAGAGAAAGCTTATTAGCGTAATACATCGACTAGGCAAGATCACATTGTTTTAGTTTTTTGCGTAAAGTACCACGACTGATACCTAGCAATTTAGCCGCTTTGGTTTGATTCCCGCGCGTTTGGCGTAATACCACTTCGAGCAAAGGAGATTCAACCTCGGCTAAAACAAGTCCATAAAGATTAGAGGGTGAGTTACCATCTAATTGAGAAAAGTAATTTTCTAAAGCCTGTTCGACATAGGTTTTTAGCGGCTGTTGAGGTGTGCCGGTGCTAGCAACCTGAATAGGAAGAACAGGAAGTTGATCAAGTGCATTTTGCATATATGTAATCCTTTGAGTCTTGACTAAGTCAGAGGAGCTTCCATGATATAGTAGCTAAGAGGTCGCGACAAGCGTCTTTTGGCGGATTATTTTAATTTTCTTAACAATTAGCGTAAGAGACGGGGTTGTTTTTAAGCGAATTTCTCGGCAATAGACAATTTTAAGGCGATTTTTTATGCCGTTTAAGCTAGAAAAATGGCATAAAAAGGTCTATTTAGTAAGGATGGAAAAAATTAATCCCTAAATCTCTCTTTAATAGAGAAGGAAGACGCATTTTGCTTTATTTAAATAAGCTGTTTCGATTTTTGTGGCTAGGTTTTTGGCTGAGTGCATTGTTATCACCGGCTTATGCCATACAAGCTTTGCCGGCCGATGAGGTTTTTCAGGTTTCAGTACAGCGTTTAAATGATACGACGCTGGCCGCGCGCTGGCTTATCAAGCCCGGTTATTATCTTTATCGTAATAAGATTAGTTTTCACACCACGCCCATCCTTTTCAAATCAGTTATTTTCCCTAAAGGGCTTATTAAACACAATCAATTTTTGGGTGACTATGAGGTATATCAAAACAAGTTAAGTACTTTATTAAAGTTTGAATATCCTCTGCCACATAAAAAGTTACATATCGTAGTTCATTACCAGGGTTGTGCCATGGCAGGATTTTGTTATCCCCCTATGGTAAAAAATATTGTTTTAAATGATTCGGGCGCTACTTTAAACCAAGCCGATGTGAATATCATCGCGGCTATGGAGGAAAATTCTTTTCTAGGAAAGAGTCCCGCTCAAGGCGCTAAGCACAAAGATTTGAGCGAACAAAGTAAAATCGTGCAACTTTTAGCCGGCCATAATATATTTTGGACTTTACTTAGTTTCTTTGGCTTTGGTTTGTTGTTATCCCTGACGCCGTGTGTTTTGCCACTGATCCCGGTTTTATCAGCGATTATTTTAGGTCAAAAGCAATTAACAACGGCTAAGGCCTTTGGTTTATCCTTGACCTATGTGTTGGCAATGGCACTGACTTATGCCTTAGCCGGTGTTTTTGCCGGCTTAGCCGGTAGCTATTTGCAAGCATTTTTACAAAGTCCTTGGGTTATTATTATTGTTTGCGGCTTATTTGTTTTCTTAGCTTTTTCTTTATTTGGTTTTTATGAATTACGTTTGCCAGCAAGTTGGCATGAAAAATTAATACATATCAGTAATCGTCAACAGGGAGGTAATTATCTCGGCGTCGCTTTTATGGGTTGTTTGTCTACCTTGGTTATTTCTCCCTGCGTTACCGCACCTTTAGTCGGCGTATTAACCTATATTGGCAATACCGGTAATGCCATCTTAGGCGGCGTGGCGCTATTTATTTTAGGATTAGGTTCAGGCGTGCCTTTATTAATTATCGGGACTTCCGAGGGTAAGTGGTTGCCTAAATCGGGTCCTTGGATGAATAAGATTAAAATAATATTCGGTATTATGATGCTTGCCATGGCTGTATGGCTGTTAGCGCGTATTATTCCAAGTAATTCCCGCCCTTTTTATCTCCTTCATCCTAATCAAATAGAAAATGTGACTACGAGTAACTTCCAGACGATAAAAAGTAGCGCCGATTTAAGACGTGTTTTAATGCAAGCAAAACATGAAAACAAACCCGTACTGTTGGATTTTTATGCCAATTGGTGTTTGTCGTGTAAGGAAATGGAGCGAGTTGTGTTTACGGCGCCGGCGGTTAAATCTTTATTAGCACGGTTTATCTTATTACGCGCCGATGTCACGACAAATGACGCCGTTGATAAAGCTTTAGAGCAGCAATTTCATGTGATAGCGCCGCCTACTTTTTTATTTTTTACGCCTGATGGACAAGAGTTAACCGATGCACGAATCGTTGGGCAAGAAGAAAGCCAAACATTTGCGAATCATTTGCGTAATATTTTAGCCGTTAAGTATACGTCTCGCACTTGAAGAAATAGGCTTTAAGTAAGCGAGCTATCCCAGGAAAAAAATGATTGTACTTGTGCCTTGAATCTGCGATTATAAACATGCGCGCATAATTTTTTAATGAAAATAGTTATGATGAGAATGCATTCAAAGTGCATTGAATAATAACGATAAGGAGTACATTGTATGAAAGAAAATAATAGCTATCCAAGCTCTCAATCCTCTGCAAAATTAAATCGATTTAATTCTAAAGAAGGCGCTATAAATTCACCGGAATTACTCGATGAGCAAGGCAGTGCTAAATTGGAAAGTAGAGAAAGCGCGATAGACCATGCTATTTCTAAGGGCGATTTAAATCGCGTTAAGTTACTGCTAAAAGAAGGCATGAAATTAGATGCTCAAGATGCCTCTGGTAATACCTTGTTACACAGGGCTATTTTCAATGATAAGTTAGAAATCATAAGATATCTTGTTGACCAAGGTGCCGATTTAAAGCTTAAAAATAATGCCGGCATAACGCCTTTACAGTATATTGCGCTCAATG
>CAZSWN010000038.1:12041-13183 GCA_964611135.1 uncultured Coxiellaceae bacterium
AGGTAATGGGCCGATGCCCCTGCCCGCCAAACTGCGAGCGGGCCGCCACCTTCGAAGAACTCAATGCCCAGGTTCCGGTCGTTAAATATTTTATAGAGGAAAAAAATTTTATAAGTAGGGGTAATTTGCTTGAGGCTGTAAAAAACGCTTATTTGGGTATAGTGAGGTACCTTGTAGAAGAGAGAGAGGCTGATTTAGATCGTAAAGATAACTACGGTAGTTCGCTGCTACACATTGCTGTTCGGTATAGCTCCCTACAGATTGCAAAATATCTTATCGAACAAGGTGCTGATTTAGAGGCTTTAGATATGGAGGGTAATACGCCGCTCTATGTCGCTGTCCGTAATAGAGATTTAAAAATGGCGACATGTCTTATTGAATTAGGCGCTAATTTAGAAGCTAAAAATTCGGAGGGTAATACGCTGCTACATATGGCCGTGTTGAGTAATGACTTAGCGCTTGTGAAGTATTTGGTCGCACAAGGCATCCAATTAGAGACTAAAGACAATGTGGGCGATACGGCACTGTATATAGCTAACTGGGAGAACCGTGTCGATTTGGTGAAATATCTTGTCGAGCAAGGTGCTGACTTTACACATAAAGATCAAATGGGTAATACGCTGCTAGATATTGCTCGCTCGCATAAAGACCTAGCGCTCGTGGAATTTTTTGAAGCGAAAGAAATAAATCGTGAAAGCCGTAGTACCGAATCTCAATTAGAGATTATTTTTCCGGATTCTGAGGATGATGTCGCAACGAGCGGTGCTAGTCAGTCCTATTCGTGGATAAGTCATATTGCGGAGGGTTTAAAAAATATTCCTCAGTTGTTATTTTCCTCGCCTAATGTAGCCTTAGCTAAACGAGAAGGAGTGAAGGGGGTTCACCAAGATATGAACCCGGGTAACGTTAATGTAGATAACAATTTACTGTTGTATGATTTGATAGTCCGAAAAATGACTGGAAAAAGACATTCTGTTTTCTTTAAAGAAGGGGTAAGTGCCCATTTAGAGGCAGGCGATCGTATTATTGATGCCATTGATAAATTTCCATCCACAGTAGAGAACATGATGGCGGCGAAAGGATTCAATAGCACGTTTAAGTATTAATTCTATATAGTATGTAATCAATTCGTTTTAACCCCC
>CAZSWN010000039.1:0-11335 GCA_964611135.1 uncultured Coxiellaceae bacterium
CACCGGGTTTTGATCCCGCCATTCCTAGGTTCGAATCCTAGCACCCCAGCCAATATGACATCCATTGATCCCTTTTTATTTAATACGATGAGGTTGCTCTGTGTCTGAAATGATGATCTTCACTGGTAACGCTAATCGACCTTTGGCTGAAAAAGTAGCCCAGCATTTAGGTAAGGAGTTAGGCAAAGCAACCGTTGGACATTTTAGTGACGGTGAAATCATGGTGGAGATTTTAGAGAACGTCAGAGGACAAGATGTCTTTATTATGCAACCGACTTGTCCACCGGTTAACACGAATTTAATGGAACTTATCATTATGGCCGATGCCTTACGCCGAGCATCCGCCAAGCGAATCACCGCGGTAGTGCCTTACTTTGGTTATGGCCGGCAGGATCGACGTATTCGTTCTTCACGTGTCCCTATTACCGCCAGGGTCGTAGCCGACATGATGACGGCGGTAGGGATCAGTCGATTACTCACGGTGGATCTACATGCCGATCAAATCCAAGGATTTTTTGATATTCCAGTGGACAATGTCTATGCCACACCGGAAATTTTAAAAGACATGGAAGAACAAAAAATTGGCCAGGGTCACGAACCTTTAATTGTGGTCTCACCGGATGTGGGTGGCGTTGTACGTGCCCGCGCCATTGCAAAACGCTTCAATGATGCCGATATTGCCATCATCGACAAACGACGGACCGGCCCTAACAAAACCGAGGTCATGCATGTCATCGGTGAAGTCAAGGATCGAAATTGTTTACTCGTCGATGATATCGTCGATACCGGTGGAACACTCTGTTTAGCGGCGCAATCTTTAAAAGAAAATGGGGCCAATCGAGTCATGGCTTATTGCACCCACCCTGTTCTTTCAGGCAATGCGCTGACTGAAATTAACAATTCTTGTATCCATGAACTGGTCATCACCGATACCATCCCGCTACAAGATGAAGCGCGTCATTGCCAAAAAATCCGTCAGCTCAGCCTCAGTGATATGTTAGCTAAAACGATCTGTCGTATTAACTGCGAAGAATCGGTCAGTTCGATGTTTGATTAAAGCACAGGTTTAGCCCTTATCTTTGCACAATAAATTTGCCCCTAACGCTAGTACTTTGATTAAAATCCCCGTAGACTACGGCCTTAACTTAGCCTGGTCGCGGGCTTTAAGTATTTTTTGAATTTTGAGGAACTATTTATGTCTACTAATCCTTTATTTGAACTCAGCGCACAGGTTCGAGAGGTGTTTGGGTCGGGTGCGAGCCGCCGTCTCCGCCGTCTTGAAAATCGTGTACCGGCTATTTTATACGGCGCTTCGGAACCTCCTCTACCGGTCTCTTTAGAGCATAATCAGATTTTACGCGCATTGGAAAATGAAGCCTTTTACTCGCATATTTTAACCATTAAAATAGATGGTATCGAACAAAAAGCCGTGCTCAAGGATCTGCAACGCCATGCTTATAAACCCCGTATTTTACACGTGGATCTGATGCGCGTTTCGGCCAAAGAAAAGATTACCCTATCCGTGCCATTGCACTTTAAAGGGGAAGCGATTGCCCCCGGTGTGAAAGAGGCGGGTGGCGTTCTCAATAAACTGCTCAACAGTGTCGAAGTTCGTTGTTTACCCGGCTTACTCCCCGAATACATTGAAGTGGATGTATCCCAATTAGGTCTGGATGAATCGATACTGTTATCACAAATCAATTTACCCCAAGGGGTGGAATTGACCGCGGCTATCAGTCATGAAGACGATCGCCCTATTGCCAATATTCACATTCCACGTGCCGTTGTAGAAGAAGAAACCACCGCAGCGCCTGAATCCGCTGAAGTGCCCGCTATCAATGTCAAAGAAGACGCTGAACGGGATGCGAGTGAGGCAGGTAAAGATGAAAAAAATAAAGATAAGGGTGAGCCGGCTAAAAATTAACACGGCAGTTAAACGCACATGTCAACTAACCCGATACAGTTGATTGCCGGCTTAGCTAATCCTGGGAAGGTGTATGCAAAAAGCCGGCATAACGCCGGTGCTTGGCTCATTGAAGCGTTGTTAAAGCGAAAATCCTTACCCACTTTAAAGGCGGAAATTCGGTTTCATGCTTTCGTTTCGAGCTGGTCATTCGCTAGCGGAAAATGCGGCTTATGTATCCCTAACACCTCTATGAATGATTCCGGTCGCGCCATCCAAGCGCTCGCCAATTTTTATCGCATCACGCCTAAATCCATCCTCGTCGTGCATGACGATCTGGATCTGCCCCCCGGCGTCTGTCGCTTTAAACAAGGCGGTGGTGAAGGTGGTCACAATGGCTTAAAAGATATTGTGCGGTATTTATCGTCAAAAGAATTTTGGCGTCTACGCATTGGCATCGGTCATCCTGGACAACGCGACCGCGTCCACGATTATGTATTAAGCGCCCCTTCTATCGCGGATCGACAAAAAATAGACGCTTCTATTGATCGTGCACTGGATACACTGCTCACTTTTGTCCAAGGCCATCAGCAACAAGCCTTACAAACTTTACACACCCAAGAAGAATAACTGGAAAAACGTATGGGATTTAAATGTGGCATCGTAGGACTCCCTAATGTAGGAAAGTCAACTTTATTTAATGCCTTAACCAAAGCCGGTATCGCGGCAGCAAACTATCCTTTTTGCACTATAGAACCTAATTTAGGGATAGTTCCTGTCCCTGATCCGAGATTACAGAAATTAGCGGATATCGTAAAACCACAACGTGTATTACCGACCAGCATGGAATTTGTTGATATCGCCGGTTTAGTCGCAGGAGCGGCACAAGGTGAAGGCTTAGGGAATAAATTTCTGGCCCATATTCGTGAAGTAGATGCCATTGCCCATGTCGTGCGTTGTTTTGAACATAACGATATTATTCATGTCGCCGGCAAGCTCGATCCAATTGCCGATGTTCAAACCATCCACACCGAATTAGCTTTAGCGGATCTCGACGTGGCTGAAAAAGCCGTACTACGACTGAACAAAGCCAGTAAATCAGCGGATAAATCGGCCGAACTCCGTAAAAATTTATTAGAACGCATTATTCCGGCCCTCAACCAAGGTCAGTTGTTACGTAGTCTTACTTTTAGCACCGATGAATTAGTGCTCCTACGTCCCTATTCTTTTTTAACCTTAAAGTCCACGCTCTATATTGCGAATGTGGATGAAAATGGATTTCTTAACAACCCGCTACTGGATCAACTAAACGCGTATGCAAGACAAGAAAATGCCTCGCTAGTGGCGATTTGCGCTAAATTAGAAGAAGACTGTATCGATTTAAATGACGCTGAAAAGCAAGAATTTCTACAGGCATTCGGTTTAAAAGAAACCGGCTTGGATCGCCTGATACGTGCCGGTTATGATTTACTCGATTTACAAACCTTCTTTACCGCCGGTGTCAAAGAAGTGCGCGCCTGGACCGTACATAAAGGTGCCACCGCGCCGCAAGCGGCGGCGTGTATACACAGCGATTTTGAAAAAGGCTTTATTCGCGCCGAAGTGATTAATTTTAATGATTTTATCCAATACCGCGGTGAACAAGGCGCCAAAGAAGCGGGCAAACGACGTTTAGAAGGAAAAACCTATCAGGTACAAGACGGCGATGTCATGCATTTTTTATTTAATGTATAGTTAGCACACCTCGTAACTTATGGAGCCGTATCTAGAACATTGGCTACATAATCTACTACATCCTCGCTGTTATCTAGCATACTGGATACATAACTTGATTGGGCTGCTTTTTGCGTAAAAAAAAGCTTAGATTGCCCTTGAGGTGACTGCTGGCGCGGTCGTATAGACTGTTTTTCTTGCTCTGATTCTAGAGAAGAAGTATGGGATCTGAGCGAAAAACCTTCCTCCTCAAACGTGTCCATATTTTGGCTGGAACGACGGCGCGTTTGTAAAGCATGGTTATCCTTCTCAAAAAAGGAAGAACCGGTAGAACGATGCGGAGAAAGCGATCGTGTAGGAGAGATACGTGCTTCTTCCGACAATCCTTGACTACTTACCAAGGAAGGAGAATAAAAATGAGCTTTTTCTAGACCCTTCGCCAAAAAAGGAGCGTTTAAAACTTCATCATCATCTATATTTATACCCGTTGGTTTTATTCCAGACGCTTCGGACTTTTTCATGAAAGATTCCACAAGAGGAAGTATGACATTTCTTAAATCGGTCATATTTTCTTCTAGTTTATTTATTTCTCGCCTAAACTCGTCTTTGATCGTTAGTTCCATTACAGTCAATTCCCTTTTTAAAACATCTTCTAATTTTAAAAAGCCCTCTGAGTTCCCATGAGACGAATTAATCTCATCCAAGATCTTTGATTGTATGTCTTGAAACTCCTTATCGGTTAACTTAGCAAGCTTTAATTTGGGTGATTCATCGCGGCTAAAATCCGTTATTTTTTGAAAAACCCTCTTTTCAAATAAGATTATTTCATCACTCCCCCATTGAACAGGGGGGGGGGAATCCACGGCCTCTTTTTCTTCCTCGCATGGAAACAGCAAACGAAAATCAGCAATATCGCGCGCTTTATTTTTTTTATAACAATAACTTTCATTTTCAGAGACTATTTTTAATATCGGGGTTTCTTCATACAGTCGCTTAGTGCTTAGGCCACCATCTAAGCGAAGACCCAAATATCGATGAGGAATTGAAAACATATTGCGATACCTTTTTGATTTCCCGAGGATAAAGGCCTTAGTGATGTTCGTAGACGAGAAAAAATTTTCATCTAATTCGAGTGAGTATAATTTTTTTTTGAAAAAATTAAATATTCTATCCACTGCATCGCGCGCTAGTTTATACAGCGCCAATTCATAGCTACCGTAAACAGTAGCCTGCTTAAATTTAATTTCAAAATTTTTAAAAATTTCAAACGCCGCCTCCAGTAAATTTTCTTTTATTTTAACTTTATTGGCTTTATTTTGATGATAAACATCTAAAACGCGAACTATTTTTATAATTTTTTTTCGATTATAATGAATTCCCAGGTTGGAAACGCCCAAAGAAAGTAACGGTAAAACCAATGAAGAAACCGTAGGTGCGCTTACAGTTACGCTGACGGGCGTACCCTGTGTTGCGTTGGTAGCGACTAACACGGTTGGGCTTGTCAGTAACCGAGTAAGACAACTGCTTAGATCGGCCCACTTGCCTGATTTTGGTGTTTTACTGACTAAAGTTCGGTGATAACTCAGCAAGGATTCTTCAAAAAAAAAACAAACAATTTAGCAAATTTTTCCAAACGATCATCTAACTGATCATCTAACTGATCATCTAACTGATCATCTAATAATGGCATTTTCATCCCTACCTTGAAATAGTTACACAAAAAAGTCTTTTTTATTATATCACTAATTTTTATTTTTATAAATATGCAAAATGATAAAAAATAATACTTAAAATACGCTCTCTAGAAAAAATTCGGCCAGTCTCCAGTGAGGACGTTTAGAAATAAAAATCTATCGTGCACAGGATAACGATGTCGTGCATTTGTTACTTAAGGTTTAGTTGCCACGCGCCGCACTAAAAAATTTTTCCCCTGACTTATAGAACCGCTTGTAGAACCTCCTCCACATTATCTGCCAGATCCTCTATCGGAGAAGTGACGTTATCTAGCATACTGGACACATAGCTTGATCGCGATTTTTGCGGGAAAAAAAACCTACGGGAATTTTCCGGAGAAAGAAAGTAACGGTAAAACCAATGAGGAAGTTGTAGGTGCACCTACGGTCACGCCCACCGGCGAACCCACGGTAGCACCGGTAGCACTTAACAAGGTTCCCGTTGTGACGATTCGGATAACACAACCGACTAGATCGGCCCACTTGCCTAGTTTTGGGGTTTTATCGACTAAGGTTCGGTGGTAAGTTAGTAAAGATTCTTCGAAAAGAAAAACAAACAATTTAACAAATTTTTCCGCATGATCGTCCGTTTTATCATCAGGTGACAACATTTATATCTTATGTAACCTCCCTGTAAACACAGGGAAATTATATTGCAAATTTCATTTATTATGTATATGCAAAACGATATAATATAGGGTAATAAATAGTGTTTAAAGATACATTCTTTAGAAAAAATCTATCGGGCACAACATGCATTTCTTATTTAATGTATCGCTTTTCTACTTCGTCTATCCAGCACATGCTTTGAGGGGTGCTCCTCCACGCTACGCCTTCAGCTCCGGCTACCTCGTCAATGCAATCCAAATTCGTTCGTTTATCCGCTGTGACTCGAGAAAGTTTTTTATGTCGATTCTCTGCTGGAAAAAACCCCGCGGCTTGAGGGGCTGAATAAGGCGACAGTGGAAAGCTAACCCCCGCTAAATTCAAACCCGCTAGCGCGTAAGTCGTCGTAACGGTGTCGTCGAGTGGCCGCAAGAACGAGGAGGAGCGACTCTCTACTTCACTGCAAAGTAGCAAACCCTTACATTCCTGCTCCGCTATAAGCGGTCTTTCGGTTTTTATCGTCCTGTTTTTTTTATTCTTTACAGCTGGTTTTCTCACCAGTGAATCATTCGCTTGGTGATTAACATAATACGACGGCAGCCTATCGGCATTATTCTGACAATACCCATTTCGATGGCTATTATTTTGTGTAGGTTCTTTTTTGTTTTTTCCTCGCAAAATTAAATCATTCGCTGTTTCCTTATAAGTGTTAACAAGCCCATCGCGCTTATCAAACAGGAAGCACCTTAATGGCTTTAATAAATTCTTCTTTGCTATAATTCATTTTTTTATTCTCCGCTTAGCAATGAATAATTTCATTTTATCAAAAATCGGCTAAAAGCAATCCCTGCTCACTAGTTTTAGTAGGATGTTATCCGTTATAATCAATACGGCTTCAGGTCACTTGTCATTCAATCATAAAACGACGCATGGATCTACGTCAGTTGGACAACAACATACCCAAACACTGGGTATTATTACTACGTTATTATCTGCCGTTTTTTAAAAAACCGGCGCCTTTTTACTTTGAATGTCGTCAATTTATTAATCACTTAAAAAAAATATCAAAAAATCAGCCTTTTCCGCTGAATAAACTTCCTGATTTATTATTTATTTTAGATCATTATTCACAAAATGATCCCCATTTAATCGCTCTTGCAAAAAATATCATTGCCACGATTACTCCTGAACAATATCAGCAAATAGATTATTGCTTATTAAAAGAGATAATCCTTCAGTTTGAGCGTGAAAATAAGGCCAGCACAGTTTTAAATGAACTGTTTCAGAAAATTCCCGCTAAGGTTTATAAAGATATAATTTCATGGTTACGCGTCAGTAAAAATAAACCTTTATACCTTATAAAATGGTGCGCTCGATTAGCCGATAAGTTTACCCTAGAAGATAAATTGAGTTTAATCCTATCCTTACCTGAAGCATTCGTTTTCAGCCAAAGAAAACTCTTGTACTCATTGGCATTTAGCGAACTAGAAACATATACTCGCCCTGATTTTGCTAAAATTTTAACGGCGCCTTTCCATGAAAAGTTTTTAAAGTTTATTTTAACCGGACAAGCGTATTTAAATTTTTCTCGTCCATTTTTATGGATGCTTTTTAGCCGGTGGCTTGAAGCAGAAAATCCACTATTTCTCGCTTATGTAAAGGGACTTGATATCAACGCGCGATTTGATTTTTTTAAAAATTTGTTACAGTATCCTGATCACTTAGCGCAGAATCCGCAAAAATTTCTACGCCTTTGTCCACGGATGCAACAAGCACTTTTTATCGATCAGCTGATTTAATATTTGTTTAGATCTTTCGCACCTGAAGCGAAAGAAACGCTCATTTTAACCAAAAAACCACTGGATAAAAGCGACCTTCGCGTAGCGCTATTAAACGAGCTGCTTGAAAATACAACCCATTATCGCGTTAATGCATTTCAATTTTTAGCGCTTACGAGTTTAGCGGAAAAACCGCTTGACCTCGAAAAGCTCAAAAAAAACAGCGTAGAAGATCGACCTCTTTCAGAATATGCGCAAAATTTCTCGCTGGAATTGCAGGAATATATAGCGGAAAATACTATAAAAGCTATAAAATTTTTTATAAAAGACCATATTATGCCCGCGGTTCCTGTAAAAAATGAACGTTATAGTCTTCGTTTTCGATTTAATATTTTTTTTGACGATCATTATCCAAATGCCAACCAAAATCCTGTTGAGGCCTTAAAGATAATTATTGGAAAAATACCTGAAAACATACAATTAAAATTTGAACCGACCTTCGAACTTTTACTGCCCTTATTAGAACGACTTTACCAATTTTTAGAAAATCCAGCTATCCAACGTTCGAAACAACGGCGGTTAATAGCGGCTGAAAAAATCCGAAAAATGAGGAACATCTAAGCGAGGCACGAATAGAACTGTTCAAGCGTATCGCCTATGGTCTACAAGTCCGCGTAGCGATCCAACACATGGAAGAACTTTATGGTAAAGATGCCGAAATGATACAAGAAAAATGGAAAAAAACCCTAGGGATACATTTTTTTGATGCGAACAATGAAATAGAAAAAGAAAGAGCGCACCAAGAAGCCAAGGAATTAATAAACTTAAAGCGTGAACGCTCTGTTCATTATCATTGTAAATAGAACCGATGGGATCGGACATAATGACTTGAATAGCCATATTTTTTTCTTTCAGAAAACGACCGACACCGGAAACAGTACCGCCAGTGCTACCTGAGGCAATAAAAAAATCGATTTTTCCTTGGTGTTTATACAAAACGATAAACCGTTAGGGAATACAGGTAATAAACAACAATTAAAAAGCGATAGACTATACCTTTTAGCAGATCACAGACGTTCCATTTACAGTGCAAGTAGATAAAGTCGTGGTAAAATTAACCCCACTGATCGCTTTTTTGATCAGCGCCGTTGTGCCGTTAACAGCCAATATCCCTTGGTTGATATTGACAAGGCCCGTATTACCCGCTGTGCCACCCACTATATAGGCTGCCCCGGCGGGGCTATTTGAAGTTACCGTTCCTCGGTTTACTGTGATACTGGTTGTACTATTTCCAGCCGATAAAGCGTCGATTTCGGCACCCACCGCGCTAGCATTTAGCGTTATAGTGACGTCACTCGCTGTTATTGTTGACCCTGAAAATGAATTTTGCAATCCAATTAGTGAACTAGCTATATTGGAACTCACATTGATCTGCGTATTTTGTACGTTAATTACTGAGTTAGCTGCCGCCGTACGTACGCCTATAACCGAAGTGGCGGTGGCACTACTACCTGAATTGATAGTACTATTGCGAACGATCAACGAAGGTCCTCCAAAATTAATACCTAAATTTTTGGCGAAAATAGTAACATTATCTATTACAGCTTCGTCATTAAAGGGCCCAGCACCACTCGAACCAATACCAATATTAGGCTGCGCATTGAGATCCGTACTACTGCCTATTTGACTTCCCGTTATAAGGACATTACCCTCGTTCGGAAGTAATTGTATACTCGTGGCAGGGTTACCTGGAGGTGGAATAATAATAACGTTACTGATGGTATTGCTGCCGCTGAGTGCAAATTGACCTACGAAAGTACTACGTGCCGCACCGGTTGCAGGCTGACTATAATCTGCCGTGCGAGAAAATATACCTTGACCCGGTAGCAAGGTAAGCACTTTTGTTCCTCCCACCACATTTAAAGCATTGTAGGTTCCACCATTAAAATACATTTGCGTATTAGGAAATAATGCATTTAAGGTGCTAACACCTTGGTTCGTTAAATCAGTCGGACCGCAGGGGTTCTCAAAGGTACAATTCGCCGCGGTTAAACCTACCCCGCCATTATTCGGTGCACCTGCTTGACTAAAGTAAACCCCGGGCTTGTTAATGCCTCCGGTTTCACTAAAAAAAGCCAGATTGTCGGCGAGTGATTGTAAAGAACCAGGCGTCTGCTCTACACGCGTTCGACTCGGAATAGCCGAACCTCGACCTAGTTCTGCAAGATAACGTTCAACCGGATCGGTTATACGTTCTTCTACACTGGGATTAATACGCTCTGTATGCGTACCACCCCATTCCACACCTAAACCAACAGCGCCGGTACTATGATGTAAATTATCGTAGGTATAGCTCGCAAAGACTTTGACGTTGTAAGTTATCCAACATTCTAAGCCTGCGGCACCACCTAACACATTATTTGTTTGCGCTGGATTAAAGAAATAACTACCGACATAAGCTTTCAGTGGCATATGTGGAAAAAGTTGATACCCTAAGCTTACATCCGCACCATTGCCAGCATACTGTGAGAAATGAAGAACATCCGTAAACTCAGAATGCCCAGAAAAATAAGATCTTTGGACATCGGCGAGTGTTTTATGACGATCTCCTATTGGGAAATAAGCGTTTAGGTGAGCGTCCCAACGCGAACCTAAGGCTTCAATCCCTGGGTTGGCTACCCATAAACGCGCATTATTATCAATGCGCGTGTAGCCACCAAATAGGTAGAAACCTAAGATAGCCGCATCATTTTTTACCCCGCGATAGCCTAAACCTAAATCTCCATATCCTTGATTATTTGTACCATAAGCCACAATAGGATCAAAATAAAGGTTGTGTTGCTTATCCCCTGCCATCGGTAACATCAGATCGAACTGACCTACTGTGGCAGAACCTCCCGCATTCGCATCCACAAACAAGCGCGGCGGTAAGGAAAATGAATAGGCGCTAACCGTTACAAACAGCCCTAAACTAATCGAAACAATTAAGCGAAAATAGCTAAAGAATCGACCCAAGCAAGCCAGCATTTGACTCCTTTCACACGCTTAGCGCCTTATTAATAACTATTTAATACTAGTAAAAAAATACAAAAAAACCACTTTTAAGATTAAGATCGTTTATTAACCATTCACTTCCCTCTTAGTATTTTGAGCATCCTAATTTGACGATCGATTATAATGTACCATTATGGGAAATGACAAACAACTCGCTTTGCCGAGCACGCTCAGATGGTGGATAGAAGCCCGCCCTACTATAAAAGCTTATGCGTTTGCATCCAGTCATCGTTATAGATCTTGCTGAGGTATTTAATACCACTGTCTGGCAAAATAGTTACGATAGTAGCGGCTTGTTTTAATTCTGCCGCCCGCTTTAAGGCCGCCCATACATTGGCGCCTGAGGAACCGCCGACTAATAATCCTTCTTCTTGCGCTAAGCGTCGCGCGGTCAAAAACGCATCTTTGTCCGTAAAAGGAATGACCTCATCGAGCACTGAAAAATCCATCGCTTTGGCTAAATGATCCTCGCCTACCCCTTCGACAAAATAACTACAATTTCCAGCGGCCGCAAGCTTACCGGTTTTAAAATATTCCGCGTAAATAGA
>CAZSWN010000040.1:0-11315 GCA_964611135.1 uncultured Coxiellaceae bacterium
AGTAAACTCTTAAATTGTTCATGTGTTAGGAACTGCCTAGCCACTTCTAAAGCAATATCTTTTACAAATTCTAATGCGTCCCTTCGATGGATGTTTTTTTGCACCAGCTCTAAAATGGCTAAGCCATCATGCTGGCGTAGCTCATCATCTGGGATAATCGTAATATCAATGAGAGGGTAAGGTTTTATAAAAATCTCTTGCGCTAATTTTTTGTTTTCGAAACAATCGATAATATCGGTTGTAAACGGATAGGGACTTTTTTTGCCGCGATAAAAAAGCAAAGGGATCACGATGGGTAAGGTTTGATTTCCCTGCTGCAAATGCTGGTTCATAATCGCTACTTGGTAACGCAATAACTTAAAAGGCGTTAATTTTCGAGGCGTCGTTTCATGTTCGATGAGTGTGTAAATATACCCTAGCGTACCGGCTATTTTCACGGAGTAAAGAATATCTGAAAAATGATGTTTCAAATCTTTTTCGACAAAAGACCCTGGTTTAAAGCTTAAAGCCGAAAAATCACATTGTTTTTTAATATTTTCAGGTAGGTAGGTTTCTAGAAAAACTTTTGCTTTAGTAATATCGGCTAAAAAATTTCTAAACAAGCGATCATGCGGGTCATGAATTTTAATAGTCACTTCTTATTTTCCTTAAGGCATGTTGACAATTGAGCGAAGCGAATAGATTGGGTTAAAAAAACAAACGCGTAAAATTAGTTTTTCTAAAAACAACCATGCGCTTGTAATCTTGTCGCTCATGCTCAGTGATGAGTACGGGTCGAAGCTAAAGATAATAATGACTAAAGATGGAATTTGTGACAAGTTTGACGTTCGAAAAATTGTCAAAGGGATTTTGCTCCCGTTTGTGAACAGGATGTTCACTAAGCGCTACAAGGAAGTAGCTGTGTCAATAAACCCTTATTCGAATTATTAAAAAAATTTTACTGTGAAGAAATACCTATTTTTTAAATCTTTGCTCGGATAGACGAGGACGGGTTAAAGTAGTTATACTAGTTCAGTATCTGGCTCAGTCGATTGTTTTTCGATCGATACTTTTTAAAGAGAGGGATCAATAATTTATCGATGGTGTGCAGGCTTGTTACCCTACAAGAAGCCTAAAGTCGATATGTTTAATCCCACCTGCATCCCAGGATCAGGAAACCTAGCTGAGCCAGATATTTTTCAGCTTAATAAATTCCTATGCATGACCGGCAAGCGCTACGAAAAAAATTACTCTTGCAACGCAGTAAGGTGGATCGCATTCAACAAACAAGGGCTTCTGTGCAAATTACTCAGCAGCTAAGCCATCACCCGCTGTTTTTAGCCAGCCATGTTATCGCCGCCTATATGCCAATTAATCTTGAAATTGATCCCACAAAGCTTATCCAAAAAGCGTGGCAAGATCACAAAAGTTGTTATTTACCCATTTTACAAGCGAAACAATTAATTTTCGGCGCTTATCAAGCCCACACGCGCTTAAAAAAAAATCGCTTTAATATTCCAGAACCGATTGATTCGACTTGCGCACTCATCGAGCCGGAGGCACTTGATTTAGTCTTAGTGCCTTTAGTGGGCTTTACGGTCCAAGGCCAACGTCTCGGCATGGGCGCCGGTTTTTACGATAGAAGCTTTGCCTTTTTATTAAAACAAGCGCGGCCAACACATCCTTTTTTACTCGGTCTGGCCTATGAATGGCAGAAATTGGCGTCCTTCAGCGAAGAAAGTTGGGATGTTCCTTTAAATGCTGTATTGACTGAAGAGAAATTTTATTTTTGCCGCTAGAATAAGACGCTACTGTCTGTCTTTAATGCGCTACAACCTGCCAAACGCCTTGGCTATCGCGACAGGCGGTGTAATTAAAAGTAGGGTGGCTTACAAAGCCGCGCGACCATTTTATTTGGTAGTCTCTACAGCCTTGACCTTCTGGATTAACAAAAATCTTTTTACTCATAAATTCGAAACGAACGCCGGTCGTATCACTATACCAACTTGTCAATTGTTCAGCTTGTGCGGTTGCAATTAAATCTTGTAATTTATTATGATCTGCATTCCCCATAAACTGTGCAATCGAAGTATCTAAAAAAATATCCTTAGGTTTATCTAACGCAGACTCTTGATTTTTGGTAGCGCTAGGCCAACTATGGCTAGCACAAGCGGCTAAATTAACAATAAATAACCCGATGAGTAAACGCCTAATCAACTTTTTTTGCATCATTTACTTCCTCAATGCGCGTACGGACTAACTGTCCTCGATTAATGCCACACAATAATTCATAACGAAAGCACGATGTGCTTTCGGCCACTTGCTCAATCGCTAAACCTTCTCCCCATAACACAACCGGATCACCTATCTTCGCTTCGGATTGACTCGACAAATCGACTGTCAGCATATCCATCGAAACTTGTCCTACTAATTCCACTGGTTTTCCATTGACTAAAACAGGCGTCCCATTTTCTGCGCTGTGCGGATAACCGTCTCCGTAACCTATCGCTACCACACCGACCCGCATTGGTTTTGGGGCAATCCATGTTCCTGAATAACCTACTCTATCACCTAATTCTAATTGATTAATCGAAATAATTTCAGATTTTAAAGTCATAACCGGCCTTAGTGCCAATTGCATACCTGAAGAGGCTAAAAAAGGCGAAACACCGTATAACATTAATCCTGGACGAATCCAATCGGCATGAACATGAGGATAAGCTAAAATAGCCGCTGAATTGGCTAAGCTTTTTTCAATCCCATTGCTATCGAGCGTATTTAGCACTTGCTCAAATTGTTTTATTTGGTATACCGTCATTGTGTCATCTGGTTTATCGGCATTTGAAAAGTGCGTCATCATACAAACAATATTCAGCCAAGGACAAGTACGCAATTTCTGCAAAACAACCGAAAAATCCTTGGGTGAGAATCCCAAACGATTCATCCCGGTATTTACTTTCAACCATACGTTAACAGGGCGTGACAAGGGTTTTTGGGTAAGGAGACTCAATTGTCTTTGATCGTGGAGCACCGTATCCAATTCATAGCGCGCTAATAGAGGTAATTCATCGTTGGAAAACACTCCTTCCATTAAAACTATCCGTTGTTTTAATCCCGCTTGACGCAAACATAACGCCTCTTCTGAGCAGGACACACCAAAACCTTCTACATCGAGCGCTTGTGCGATGGGAACCAAACCATGTCCATAAGCATTCGCCTTCACCATAGCCAGTATTTTTGCTTGTGGTGCTATTTCACGTATTCGTTTGACATTATGACGCAAAGCACTCAAATTGAGCTCTACGGTAAACGGCCGACTCATGCATAGTTCTCAGCATGATATCGCTGAGGAGTAAAATTTTCGAAACGGGTATACTTACCTAAGAAAGTTAATCTCACTTTTCCGGTAGGCCCATTACGTTGTTTCGCGATAATAATTTCTGCACTGCCTTTATCAGGGCTTCCGTCATTGTAAACCTCGTCCCGATAAATAAAAATAATTAAATCCGCGTCTTGTTCGATAGCCCCTGAATCACGTAAATCTGACATGACCGGTCTTTTATCGGCGCGTTGCTCCAAACTACGATTCAATTGGGATAAGGCAATAATAGGAACGTCTAGTTCTTTCGCTAAGGCTTTTAAGCTACGAGAAATCTCTGATATTTCAGTCGTACGATTTTCTTTAGAACCAGGTACTTGCATCAATTGTATATAATCTATCACGATTAAACCCAATGCGCCTTGTTCTTTAGTCACTCTACGCGCTCGCGCGCGGACTTCCCCAGGGCTTAATGCGGGGGTATCATCAATAAACATTTTCGCTTCCGATAACATACTCACCGCCGAAGTAACACGTGGCCAATCTTCGTCAGCAAGTTTCCCAGTACGAATTTTATGTTGATCAATGCGTCCTAGCGAAGACATCATCCGCATGGCTAAAGCCTGACCCGGCATTTCCATACTAAAAATAAGAACGGGTTTATCGCCTTGAATAGCCGCATGCTCGGCTATATTCATGGCAAAGGTTGTTTTACCCATAGAAGGCCGGCCCGCTACTATCACTAAATCAGCCGGCTGTAAACCAGACGTCATTTCATCTAGGTCTTTATATGCGGTAGAAAGCCCTGTAATTACTTGATCGGAGTGAAACAGGATATCAATTCTATCGACGGCTCTTGCCAAAAAATCACTAATCCTGAGCGGTCCACTGCCACGGGTTCCTTGATCCGCTATTTGGAATACCTTTCGTTCTGCCTCGTCCACCAACTCGGTAATGGAACGACCATCGGGCATAAATGCATTTTCAGTAATTTCGGTCGCAATACCAATCAGTTGGCGTAAAATAGAATGTTCGCGGACGATGTCAGCATAAGCGACGATATTGGCAGCGCTAGGCGTGTTACGTACTAACTCAAATAAATAAAGATCGCCACCTATTTCCGCTAATTCATTCGTGCTTTTCAACGCATCGGTTAAAGTGATGACATCGAAGGGCTTAGCATGATTGGCAAAGTTAACAATGGTGCGAAATAGAATACGATGTGATAAGAGGTAAAAATCCTTTTCTTTTAATTTATCAGCCACTCTATCCCAGGCTTGGTTATCCAGCATTAACCCACCTAATACCGATTGCTCGGCTTCCAGTGAATGCGGAGGTAACTTTAAATGATCGATTTTTTGCATAGCGAGAATTGCCTAAACCCTAAACTAACATCAAAAAAATCCATGCCGCTGGCTTATACTCAATCTTTTTGAATGAAATTTTGTATACTATTTCATGGTATCAGTGATCCTAAATACTCATCGAATTTATCGCACAAAATATAAGTTCCTTGTTATATTAGCCGGTTTTCTATCAAATGCCCGTGCATTCTAGCTATCCAACGATGTTTGATAGCGAATACTATTCTTCCGCGACAATATTAATTTTAAGTGTTGCAATCACGTCACTGTGAAATTGTACGGCTATCTCATGCTCGCCCAATTGACGTAAGGGACCATTTGGTAAACGAATCTCACTCTTTTCGAGGGCAATTCCCACGGCATCTGCGGCGCGAACTAACTCAGGGATCCCAATAGAACCGTACAGACGCCCTTCTTCGGCCGACTTAACCGGGATGGTTAATACAAGCTCTGTTAAAGCGGACGCTCGTGTTTGCGCGGCTTGGAGTTTTTCTAGCGCCGCCTTCTCTAACTCAGCGCGCTTTATCTCAAATTCGGCGATCGTTTCCTTATTAGCCGCTACCGCTTTAGCATGAGGAATTAAATAATTTCTCGCATAACCATTACGCACAGTAACCTGCTGTCCTAAATCACCTAAAGAATGTACTTTTTCTAATAAAATAACTTGAGCCATGAAATAACCTCAAAAATCACTTGTTAACACTAAAATAACATCAAACCTTCATCTTGCTATGCGCGCGATGGCGTAAATTCGCAACACTATCGACTACCGCCAATAACGTAAATGCCGCTACCAGGTAGGGGAAGAAAACAACTAATAAGACATAAACTAATAAAATCCATTTCTTAGCCAGACTTTTTAAATGCGCCAACGCATGAAAAACACTCAATCCCGCTAATACAAAAATAAATACAACCACCGGCAAAGCATCCTGCGCCAAGCCTATCCGCAAGAAACTTAATATCAACATGGTGAGTAAAACGAGTACTTCCCATTTACTTAAGCGAATACTTTCTAATTCTGGACGGAGTTGGCCTGGATTGTATAACATTGATTGCAAGCCTCGTGCAAGTACTAAGTTAATCAGCACTGACAATGAGATAAACGCCGCTTGAAAACCCGTAGCAAATCTAGAGAAAAGCTGTAATTGTGCTGTATTAACCGTTACATTAAATTGTTTTTTAATCAGTAACGCATAATGTTCAAACTGATTTGACCATATTGTACTTATATCAGGAATCCATAAATGCGCGATCAATACGGCTAACAAGCCTATCAGCAGGACAGCGGTTAATACTTTTTTCCAATTTTGTGTTTGGCGTAAAACTAAGGCTAAGACATAGCTAAATAAGCTACCGCCAATGATTCCATATAAAATAACCCCGCGATTTCCTAAGCTAGAGACCACAACAGCCGGTAAAATAATCCATAATAATACGATCGCGCCCTCTTTTGCTCCTTTTCGCAAAGTAACTAATGAGATAATGGCATTACTAACCCAACCTAATAAAGGCACTATAGTAAATAGCAAACCGAGTGCCACCGCTTGTCGACGACCGCGCATCACATAGCTTGCAAAACGATGTAGTATGCCCATCACCTTTTAGCCGCCTACCTCGAGCAACTTAAACGATATACTGGTGTTTATCACAATAAGGCAGCAAGGCTAAAAAGCGAGCGCGCTTAATAGCTTGGGTCAATTTACGTTGATAGCGCGCTTTAGTCCCTGTGATACGACTAGGGACTATCTTAGCAGTCTCGGTAATATAATTTTTCAAGAGATTGATATCTTTATAATCTATCTCGGTCATACCCTCGGCAGAAAATCGACAATATTTACGGCGTCTATTCTGATAGCTATTCATAAAACGGATCCTATAATTAAAAAATAGTTAAGGTTTATACTTATGTTTTGAGGAGCCGCTGTCAAAGCGTTCTGCTCTCAACCTCTGTCGCTGCCTCTCTTGAGTACTCGCGCCTATTTTCTTGGCCTTGCATTTCTTTTGCTTTTGCCAAAGGAGAAGTCTCCGTAATGGCTCGTTTTGTTTGGATGGAAAGATGGCGTAGCACTGCATCATTGAAGCGAAAGTTGTCACTCAACTCCGCCATCGCCTCCTTTCCACACTCAATATTCATTAATATATAGTGTGCTTTGAGCAGCTTACAGATAGGGTAAGCGAGCTGCCTACGGCCCCAATCTTCGAGGCGATGAACATGTCCTCCGCTATTTTTAACAATGGCGGTATAACGCTGAACCATAGCAGCAACCTGATCGCTTTGATCAGGATGAATTAAAAGTACAATTTCATAATGACGCATCTATTTTCTCTCGGTTAAAGCCTCCCGACAACGCGGTGAGGCGAGTATGCATTAAAAGGGTTACCCTCATAAAAGGCCGTTTATTATACGATTTTGCCGCTGAAGATGCAATAAATCCCTACTGCTTGACAGTCCTTTCCACCCCGCCTAGCATTCGGCTTTAAATTTAATAATTATTTTTGAATCAGCCTATGGATTTAGCGCCCCTATTAGCCCTGGTTAAGGCCGATTTTGACAAGGTCGACGCCTTAATCGATGACTGTCTCTACTCGGAAATTCCTTTGATTTCCGAACTGGCAAGGCATCTTATCGACAGTGGTGGAAAACGCCTACGCCCCTTAATCGCCCTACTTAGTGCTAAAGCATTTGATTATTCAGGCAATGGACATTTACAGCTCGCCGCCAGTTTAGAGCTAATCCATACCGCTACCTTACTACACGACGATGTCATCGATGGCTCTGATCTGCGTCGCGGCAAAAAAACAGCCAACAATTTATGGGGCAATTCCGCCAGTATTTTAGTGGGTGATTTTTTATATTCGCGGGCATTCCAATTGATAACCCAAATCAATAATTCGCGTGTACTCGCCTCGTTAGCCAATGCCACCAATATACTCTCTCAATCCGAAATATTACAGCTACTCAGCTGCCATAACGCGAATATCGATGAAGCGTATTGTTTAAAAATCATCCAAGGTAAAACTGGAACTCTTTTTTCGATCGCCGCCGAACAAGCGGCTATTTTAAGCCATCGCGGTGAGGCAGAAATTTCAGCGATGGCGAACTATGGCTTACATTTAGGCATCGCCTTCCAATTAGTTGATGATGCACTCGACTATTCGGGCTCGACTATCCGATTGGGGAAAAGACAAGGTGACGATCTAGCAGAAGGCAAACCTACCGTACCTTTAATTTACGCATTGCAACTGGCTAATGCAGAACAAGCGAAGCTAATTCAAAAAGCGATTTCTAGCCGCGGGGATAATAAACATCTCGCCGCTGTCGTTGCGATCATTGAATCCACAAAAGCCATCGACTACACGCATCAGTTAGCAAAACAACACGTTCAACAAGCCTTGATCCATTTAGAGGTCATTCCTGATTCCAACTATCGTCAAGCACTTGCCACCTTGGCAAAATTTGCGTTCGATAGAAACTATTAAAGTAAATCAGCAAAACAAATTTAGGATGCATTTAAGCCTTGCTTAAGAATAACAACGTAAGCTCCTAGACTATTCGCTAAAAAATATTATCCTACAACAATAATCCTGGAATAGTTATGCCAAAATTTAAAAATTTAGCTAATTTCTCAGATTTCAAGCGGCTAAAAGGCGATCAAAACCATTTTTCGCATAAAGTCTATGTGCTCAAAAAAAAGAAGAATCAAAACAATTGGTACCTTAAGCATTTAGGCGAAAATCTTACTGAAGCATTCATCGAAACAATTGCACAAGAATTTTTTCGCTTGATTCTCCCCTACCATCCCAAAACCCGTATCGCTATAAAGGAGGGTACTAAAAATTACTATGTACTCTCCAAAGAAATACTTAACTTTGACGCTAACTTTTTTTTAGCTCCGGAGAATAATAAACGTATTATCGATAAGGATGTTACTGGCCTTGCAGCGGCACAAGTTTTAGCATTACTTTTAAATGAAATTGATTTTAAACCGTGTAATGTAGGCGTTGCGGATAAAAAGGTTATAAAAATTGATGGGGGCTTTTGTTTTGCGCGTTTAAATAGCAATTTAAACGCTTTATTTAATGGAAAAAATATGGATATTACCCAAACCGATATTGAAGCACTTCCGGCGCTTATTCACTATGAACCGAGTAATTGGTTAAATTTAATTAAGTGGAATCCTAAAGAAAAACAAGCGCAAAAAAATCTGCCAACTGCAGAAGATCGAACTATTAATAAAATGCCTAATTTTAAACATGAGTTATACAAAACGATACTCCGGGTTATTTTATTATCGGATAACCTCATCCGCTTCTTTACCCAAAGCTATACTCCTGATGGGATATCTCACGATTATACAAATCGTATAAGCAATACGCTTATCGCTAGAAAACATCAGTTAGCGCAAGCAGCCTACCAAATTCCGGCCTTTAATGATTATCGTTTGAGCCATAGCGCAGATGAAGAAACGTTAGCTTATTTAGAGCAGCTAAAAAAATTTAAACCTATTGGTTCATCCTTTTTGGTCGCCGACTTCAACAAAAAATTTAATTCTAATTCTAATTCTAATTTTGAAGAAACTATTATTGAAAAGCATAGATATTCGACGATTAAAGAAATTTCCAAAGAATTCGTTTTGTATGAAACACGCTTAAACGATCCACTCAGCATTGAATCTTTGTTATTACTTTGCGCAGAAGACCGTCAATGCATTATTAAATACTTAGAAGAAAAAAAGCCCATTTTTACTCAATATTTAAATTCACCAAAAATTAATTATTTTAATGAATTAAATAGCGCGCTGCTTAAGATAAAAGAAGAACTCGACTTTTTATCCAAAAATTGTTTATTTATTCCACGCATCAATGCGCTACTAGAAAAACTAAAGCCGATTGAAACGACTTCTAATCAGAATAAGCGCTTAAATTCTTCCTCTTTTTTTGCTAAAATAAAATTACCCACATCGGAAACCTATTCACGTAACATGAAAACTATTTCCCATTTTTATGCCGGTTAAAAAGCATTGAACAGAAATTCTATTCCATTAATATTTAAAGGAAATTGGATTCAAATCTATCGAGTACCGCCAAGCAACCTGGACGAATCAATAGACTTCTACCATAATAAATGAGTCATTTAAAATGAGAGAGAAGAGAAATGATGAAAAAAAGTACACTTATTAGCGCAATAGTGGCTTGCCTGGTTGGTTTTTTGGCCGGATTAATTGTGATGCTGGTCATTTATCCTTTCATATTTCCACCCCCTGTGTTAAACGAAAAACTTTCCTATGCCGAAGCTAAAACCAAAGTCGCCACTGGGATGTTTATTCATCCCAATCCAAGAGATCCGGTTCATTATGGTAAGGGTTCAGTTGGCGTTTACCAATCAAAAAATCAGTATGAGATTCTTCTCAATGAGGATTTCAAAGTCGGCCCTGGACCCGCTTTTCATGTTTTCTTGTCTGAAGCTAAAAACATTAATACCGATACGGCATTTAAACACGCAAAGAACTATGATTTAGGTACGCTAAAAAGCTTTCAAGGCAGCCAGGTTTATTTAGTTCCAAGCCATATTAAGATGTCAAAAGTGCACTCGGTTGTAATTTGGTGTGTTTCATTTTCCAAACTTATTAGCTCGGCTAATTTAAAAAATATCTAGTTTGTTGCATCGGGTTCGTATCACTTAAAATGAAACTAGCTGAACTAAGCTAAAGCTGTTAGAATTTCCCGAAATTTTTGGAATATCTTTTCAAATTCGGGGTGTAGCTCAGCTTGGTAGAGCACTAACTTCGGGAGTTAGGGGCCGGAGGTTCGAATCCTCTCATCCCGACCAGTAATTTTATTACGATGGCCAATAATAAAATAAAGGGGCTTAACCACAAGCCATAGGTTAAGGGAGAAAATAAGGGTTTAAATAAAATAAACTCGCCATAACGACTCACTAAATAATGTTTTATCTTCAACGATGATTCCCCTCTTTTTATCCGCTGGTAGATTATTCGCCTTAAATCCTGTGCTAGCGGAGCGTTGGAATCCGCTAAATTCTGATTTTGACAAACCAGACAACGTAATTCTTGAATTATTTGCTGAAACTGTATTTTTTCTTGTCTAGAATCAAAGAAATATATCTCATGGGTAGCAGAAAAAGCGAAGGCCGAAAAAAAGTAACTGGAAAAAATTAAAAACAATCCTAAGCAACGCCTCATTAAACGCATGCTAAAAGTGATAATCATTGCAAACTAGATTCCATGGCTATTTTTTAATTTTATCCAAACTATTTATCGGGACTTTATTTAATAGGGACATATTCATTCGCGCTGCAAATTCTCTATTCCAAATAGTTTTATTCAAAGGGCCTACGTATTTATAGCGAATAATGCCTTGCGGATCGATTAAGAAATTTTCTGGTACTCCATAAACGCCTAAATCAATGGCTAATAACCCCTTGGGATCAAAAATAATTTGATGAAAAGGGTTTCCCTGATGTTTTAAGTAATTTTTTGCGTGTGTTAAATCATCCCGATAATTTAAGCCATAAATTCTCAAGCGATGTTTTTTTTTCAGTGTCAATAGAAAAACTTGTTCTTCAGCACACGTTTTACACCAACTTGACCACACCACTAAAAGTGACCAATGCCGATTTAAAAATAATT
>CAZSWN010000041.1:0-10850 GCA_964611135.1 uncultured Coxiellaceae bacterium
TAGACAGCAGACGCCATACAGGCTCTCACAACTTGACGTAACCGCAGTCAATATTTTACGTGGCATTTTAAGTGCAATTGACAAAAAACTAGACTCTAAGCTTTAAAATTAGCCTAATTTTTCCATGAATAATCCATTTAACTGCCGTATTGTCAAGTCGAGTAAACACACTTGCGCTAGAGTCACTGAAATAACCACGCCACATGGCACGGTGTTAACACCTGCGTTTATGCCAGTGGGTACGCGAGCCTTTGTTAATCATATGACACCTAGGGACCTAGTAGAGGCAGGTTCACAAATTATTTTAGGTGGTAATACCTATCATATGTTACTCAATCCAGGCATGGAAGTTATACGTGCGAGCGGAGGGATGCACCGTTTAATGGCTTGGGACAGGCCTATGCTAACGGATAGTGGCGGTTTTCAAGTATTTAGCTTGTCTAAAAATGCGAAAATTTGTCGAATCGATGCAGAAGGCGCACATTTTAAACATCCACTAAGTGGGCAAGTTATTCACTTAACCCCTAAAGGCTCAATAGAGGCGCAGAGAATTATTGGCGCAGATATCATCATGGCATTTGATGAATGTACACCAGAGAACGGCGGAAAAGAAACCGCTATAGCGGCGATGGAGCGTACCCATCGTTGGTTACTGGCCTCCAAAGCAGCCTATGAATCTGCTTCAGGTTCTGCATATGGTGATAAACAAGCTTTATTTGGCATTATTCAAGGAGGCAGTTTTCGTGATCTTCGCGAGCTAAGCGCACAATTTATTGTCGACGCTCATCTAGATGGTATTGCGATAGGAGGAGAGGTTATTGGTTTTGATATGAAAAAAACCAGTGAAGTTATCGATTGGGTGAGACCTTTATTACCGGATAATAAAACTCGCTATACCATGGGGGTCGGGCTTCATCCCCAAGATCTGATCGATGTGGCAGCGAAAGGAATTGATTTATTTGATTGTGTTGCGCCCACTCGAAATGCAAGGCATGGTGCACTTTATCATGGGCATGTGATTAAAAAAGGTGATTACTTACATTTTTTAAGCGATCAAAATAATGCCAGGCTTTTGATTAAAAAAGCGATTTACGCAAAAGATGAAAATCCTATTTTAGCCGGGTGTTTATGCGGCACTTGTCAATGTTTTAGCAGGGCTTATTTACATTTTTTATTCAAACAAGGAGCGTCGCTTTATAGTCAGCTGGCATGCATACATAATATTCACGTCATGCAAAATGTTTGTGAACAGATTCGGACATTAATTTTAAATGAATAAGCAGTAGAGATTTTGTTCTATTGCTTCTAATGGGTTGCCAGCTCTATTTTTTTACGGTTGCCTACGAAACAACATCGTTATAAATGCAATGATGGCTAATATGATGAATATAAAAAAGATGATTTTAGCAACGCCTGCCGCTAGTGCAAAAGCACCTGTGAATCCAATGATGGCGGCTATGATAGCAATAGCTAGAAAGATAAATGCCCACGCTAACATAACATTTCTCCTTTATTTAAACTTAACTTAAGCTTTAAGGTTAGTTGATGAATCCCGTAGCCGCAAGTAGGATAGAGAGTATTAGTTTTTTATAAAGGATGCTCAATTTTTGCTTGCTTTGCTAAAAGGTGTATAAAATAAGCCTAAAAGTGGCTTCTAGTTACTAGATTCCAGCTTAAACACTAGTCAAAGAAGGGGTTAGATAGCCTTTCCTTGGCTAGGATAAGTATAAAGCTAGAAAAAATAGACGGTAGGCGTGTTATTTGTCGTTTTTTTCTTATAATTGGTTTATCGAGGTATTTATAAAATGATCTTAGAAGATAGGAAGCGCAGCGCGGGCGCGGAATGCCTCGTGTCTGCTTTTCAGACAACAATGCGGCTAAGATAACTATGCCAAATAAAAATATCATTGTTATTCCGGCACGCTATAATTCAAGTCGTTTCCCAGGAAAGCCATTAAGCATGATTAATGGTTATAGTTTAATCTATCGTGTTTGGTCTATTGCTAAAACTATAAAAGGGATTGATGAGGTTTATATTGCAACCGACCACCCTGATATACAAAGCCACGCTTTAGGCTTCGGCGCTAAATTGTTGATGACGGGGCCTTGCCACAATGGCACAGAACGTATTTTTACCGCTATTTCCAGTTTAAAAGTCAGGCCTAATCTTATCCTCAATTTGCAAGGAGATGCGGTTTTAACACCTCCATGGATTATCCAAGCTTTAGTTGATGTAATGCAAGCTGAGCCTAATGTAGAGATAACAACACCGGCGGTGCTCATTAACCCTGAGCAATATTCAATCATGCAAATGGCTAAGCTAAAAGGGGAGGTGGGCGGTACGATGGTCGTCTGCGATAAAGATTTTAACGCCTTATATTTTTCTAAACGTATGATTCCCTATTTAAGAGAGCCGCTTATAGAAACGCCGCCGGTTTATCGACATGTTGGTTTATATGCTTATCGCTATGCCGCGCTGGAGCGATATATTTCGTTATCTCCCACACCTTTAGAGAAATCGGAAGGACTGGAACAATTGCGATTGCTCGAAAATGGAAATGCAATTAAAGTGGTAATCGTCGATTATAAAGGGCGTACGCATGCCTCGATTGATAGTCCTAATGATGTGAAGCGGGTAGAGCAAATTATAGAAAAAGAAGGTGAGTTGGTTTCGTTAAACCAGTAAATAAGCTTATGCAAATAATTCTTGCAAGACATGGAAATACTTTTTCGCCAAATGATGCGGCCGTATGGGTGGGTGCGAAACAAGATTTATCCTTGGTCGATTCAGGCATACTGCAAGCAAAGTGCTTAGGATTGGCCTTGCAAAAGGCTAATATACAACTAAAAGCGGTTTATTGTGGTCCTTTAAAAAGAACACGTGATTACGCCTCTATTGTGTTAAAAGCATTGAATTCTTCTTTAAAACCCATAATAGATTCGCGCTTGAACGAAATCGATTATGGAGATTGGTCAGGTCTTAGCCATCTCCAAATCCAAGAAATGGGTCAGGGTTCCGAATTATCGGCTTGGGAAAACTTTAGTGTGTGGCCAAAAAATTCGGATTGGCAAGGGTCTGCTGCGCAGATCATTTCGGAAGTTAAAGAGTTCGCTGAAGATTTAGCCGAGCAATATGAACCAAGTGATAGTATTTTACTGATTAGCAGTAATGGCCGTTTACGTTATTTTCTCCAGCTTATCCCTAACGCCTTTGAACAACATATTGAGAATAACGAT
Organism: uncultured Coxiellaceae bacterium; assembly: GCA_964611135.1. Classification (GTDB taxonomy): domain Bacteria; phylum Pseudomonadota; class Gammaproteobacteria; order Diplorickettsiales; family Diplorickettsiaceae; genus Aquirickettsiella. The sequence goes on from CAZSWN010000041.1 coordinate 3,238, forward strand.
ATTAAAGTCCTGACCGGAAATATTTGTTTTTTTCTTTATGAACATAAAAAATGGCAAATAAAATTTTGGAATAAAAGCCCACACTATTTGCTGACGCCCTCTTAGATCTAAAAGCAGGAATCCATTAAAAATTATAGGGTTTTATTTATTCAACCAAAAAATTAAAATAGGTGTTTTTATAAGGCTCATCTCTTAAGGTAAAGTGCCACCACTCTGTTTCTATCGGTCTAAAACCGAATCGTAGCATCAATGTTCGCAACAACATACGATTTTTAAATTGTTCGGGGCTAATATCGCGATTAGCCGGATGCGATAGCGGATCCATGAAATCATAAGTTGTTCCCATATCGAGAGTTTGCTGGGTATCGAGATCTACGATCGTTAAATCGACTGTACTTCCTCGTGTATGGCCAGATCGACGTGCAATGTAGTTAAGTCTAAAAAGATTTGCTTTATCAATACGCGGGTAATATAAATTTTTCATCTTTTGTTCATCGGGATTTTGGCTCCATTGTATAAAATCATCAACAGCTATTTGAGGTCTGTAACAGTCAAATACCAGTAGACCTAAATTTTTTTTACTTAATACCATTTGTACTTTCAATAAAGCATGGGCCGCGGAACTTGTTAAGATACAGACCGGTTTTTTATAACCATGAATGGGGCGTCCGACAAAATTATTAGCTGTAAAATAACGCATGTCTTGTTTAAGTGAAGGAATCAGTGTTTTTACATAAATAAAGCGATCTGGTTTTTCTGCTGCATGAATAGTCATAACGATAAAAACCAGCCAATAAAAAATAAACAAATGTCTTCTAACTGATATTTTATGCATAAATCAATCAAATTATAAGGAGTAAAAAATACTTCGCCAATCGGGGTTTTTTTATTATTTTTCAAGGCAATATTTTTTGATTTACATTTCGCTACGTTTCCAATAGCGCAATTTTTTACAATGCTTAAGAAATTCTCGACAAGAGCGCGCATTTTTTAATTCAAACATCCCTTTATCTCGCTTTATATTACATTCTGGAAAAATATTCGATAATTCCTTTGCATAGGCTATGAACTTATAGCTATAAAAGCTTTCTCGAAGAAAGTTTTTTAATAGTAATGGATCTAAACTAGCGATATCTTTACGTGTTGAAATAATGGCAATGGCATCATAAGCAGCAGATACAGCCGTTTGTAAGCTTTGTTGTGATTTTATTGACTCGGAACTATTTTTAGACTTAAATCCTAAAATTTTTGGTGTAATAATATCTAACACAGCCCCTTCTTGCTTAACAATTTTTTTTAGTTGCTTAACTAAGGAAAAATCACCATTTTCGGTAAGGATAATCGCTAATTTTCTTCCTTCAAAGGTATTTGGATTATTAAGCAATATACTGAGTGAAGGTGCAGGTTTTATATTTTTTTTCTTAGGACAAAATATCGGGGCGGGTTTGGGCATTTGTCCCAGCCCTAATAAATCGCTCACTGCTTTGGCGAGTGTTGTATCGATATTGATAAGATGCGAAATAACGCGAATTTGGATTGATTTTGTTTTAAGATGACTGAGCTCGAGCGCTATTGCGTTTTGGATATGTTTTTGTTCAATGGCCGTTTGGCTGATATAAAATAAACTGGCTTGATTATAATAATCGGCAAAGCTTTCAGGTCGTAAACGTAATTTTGTCCCTTTTTCGGGTTCCATAAAGGATTTAAATCCTTTGTTTAAAGACTCGCGAGGCCCGCCTTCTTTCCCCCACGAATTAGGCTCATAGTTAGCGCGTCCTGACGGATTATGAAACGCCATATGACCATCTTGTTGGAAATTGTGAAATGGACACTTCGGTGCATTGATAGGGAGATGCGTGAAATTCGGACTGCCTAAACGTTTTACTTGTGTATCTAAATAAGAAAAATTTCGACCTTGAAGTAAAGGATCATTGCTAAAATCGATACCAGGGACGATATTTTGTGTGCAAAAAGCGACTTGCTCTGTTTCAGCAAAAAAATTGTCCACGCAACGATTTAAGACCAAACGACCTACTTTTTTAATGGGAATCAGCTCTTCAGGTATAAATTTAGTGGCATCTAATACGTCAAAGTCCAATTTTTTGGCAGTTGCTTCATCAAATAATTGAAACCCTAACTCCCATTCAGGGAATTGGCCTGATTTAATGGCATTCCATAAGTCACGTCGATGAAAATCAGGATCCGCTCCATTCAATTTGACCGCTTCATCCCAGGTGACGGACTGTAAGCCTAGCTTAGGTTGCCAATGAAATTTAACAAAGGTGGATTTCTGTTTAGCATTAATGAGACGAAAGGTATGTACCCCAAAACCTTGCATGAAACGAAAAGAGCGGGGAATGCCTCTGTCAGACATCACCCACATCAGTATATGCATCGTTTCTGGATTAAGCGATATAAAGTCCCAAAAATTATCATGTGCTGTTTGTGCTTGTGGAAAGCCACTATCGGGTTCTTCTTTAGCGGCATGGATCAAATCAGGGAATTTAATGGCATCTTGAATAAAAAAAACCGGGATATTATTGCCTACAATATCCCAATTTCCAGCTTTGGTATAAAATTTAACCGCAAATCCTCGGACATCGCGTGCTAAATCAGCAGAACCTTTACTTCCAGCCACGGTAGAAAAGCGTACAAAAACAGGGGTTTTTTCTTTTGCACGCTGAAATAAGTCAGCATGGGTATATTTTGCCAGCGAGCGGTAATTTTCAAAAAAACCGTGTGCTGCATAGCCCCTTGCATGAACGACCCGTTCTGGAATTCTTTCATGATCAAAATGAAAAATTTTATCGCGTAAAGGAAAATCCTCGAGTAAGGTAGGTCCTTGAGGGGCGACGCGTAGTGAGTTTTGATCATCTGAAATAGGAGTCCCTTGAGCGGTTGTTAAAACAGGGATGCCGGCAGAAGCTTGTTGATGTGTTTCAGCTGTTTTATACTTTTTTTTGCGGACTAACTTTTTACGAGTATCCCTTTGGCTTTTCTTACGCATAATACGGTTCCTTGCAATAAATATAAGTTAAAATCCAGTCCAATTTTTATGATTTATTGATGTCGTTTAGTATAGTAGAACTTCGAATTTATTGAGTCGCACCCTTTAACAATGTGGCAGAGTGGATAGCTGGTACAAAATTGGTACATGCTTCATAACGGACCCAAAACGAAATTGCTAATCCTGCTTAAATTAGCTACAATTCGGCTCCTTCCTTGTGAAGGGCCCATAGCTCAGTTGGTTAGAGCAGCGGACTCATAATTAAGCGCTTAAATTGTAAGTAATTGAAAAAAGAATGTTTTAAAATATGGCGCCCATTACAATTCTCATATAAATACCCATAAGAGTATAGTTCTATCCCGCAAAAGTCCCGCAAGGGAATAAATTGCTTTGTTAATTGACAAAAGCAAAAAATATATTTGCAATTAATAAATTTCTTCTTATGAATTTACATTTAAGTAATAAAATTGAGTACCGTTATATTGTTGCAGCAATTTATTCTTGTGTTTTATTCCTTGATAGACTTGATCTCACTATAGTGAATATTATTTTGCCAAGTTTGGCAGAATATTTTCATGTACCTATTACTCAAACTGAATGGATCGCCAATAGTTTTTTAATAGCACTAGCGATCAGTATCCCTATAAGTGCTTGGTTAGGAGATAGATTTGGAATTAAAAAAGTTTTTATACTGGCTACTATTTTGTTTGCGCTCTCTTCATTATTTTGTGCCTATGCTCCAAATATTTATGCAATGATAGCGTTTATATTTTTTTCTACATATGAGCCTGGTTCAAGTTTTAAGGTACTAAAGTTACAAAGATTTTTTATTTTATCGGGCAAATAAGTTTCCAAAAAATCCTTGGCAACTTTTGGGTCAGTTAAAAATTTCTTGAACAATGCATCATGGGGAATGGGGATAATGGTCACTTTTTTATATTCCTTATTCTTAGATTTAATAGATAAAGTAAAGTTTATCTTATTTCATCTAAAAAGATAATGTTTAATCTTAATTATTGTCAATTATCTTAGCTAATAGTTATAATCGTAAATATAGTTTAAGTTAAATCAATTTTTTTATACTTAAGAAATTCAAAGTGTCAAAAGAATTAATTATACTATATCATTATAGCTTGATATATATTGAGGTAATATTTTAGGTGGGAATTAAAAAGGCAGATAAAGAGGGTACGGCTACTTTGATCATAAGAATGCCAAAAGAAATGGCAAAGCAATTAAAATGGCTTTCCTATAATATGAATTTAAGTGTGGCTGAACTTTGTCGTCAAGGTGTAGAGAAAATAATTAAAGAAAACTATAAAAAATTTCCTCATCCTCCCCATTGACATTAATTACTATCATGATATCATGATAGTATCATTTATTAATGATATTAAAAAGCGTTTTCCAAGGTGATCAGACCTTGGAAACATTTAACACAACCAACTAACAAGGAGTTGATTATGACCGCACCTATTAGCTTAGATCATCCCACACCTATTCAGCAATCTTTAGCTGAGCTTGCTCATCGAGCTGACCAACTTAATATTCAAGTTGACACCTTAAAAACTCAATTAGGGATTCAAATTGATAGCATTATTAATGCGCTTGAAAAAGAGAGAAGGCAATCTAGAAAGTTTCTACCGCTCTATGATCAAGCCAAATTTTACCAATTTATTCAAAGGCACCTAACTAAATTCAATAGAACCTTATTGAGGGTTTTCCTAGAAACACGTCAATTTGAGCACGCCGTACAAAATTACCATAGCACGATTAATTTCCTTAGTGAGGAAAGGGCTCATAGCTAAAGTTGTGTTGAAAGACATGGTCTTTATTTAATCAATTAACCTGAGGAATAAAAGTATGAACTTAACTCCATCTGCCCGAGACAGTGAAATTCGGTTGATCAAAAAGCTGAATGATCTAGAAATAGGACTCTATAAAGTTAAGAACTCATTGGTTCAATGGGGAATAAGTTTAGTTTTAATTCTCATGGGAGCAGAAGCATTTTTTTATAAATTATTACATTAAACCCGCCAGACCCCGTTAAGGGGACACCGATAGAGTGCTTCAACACTCTATCGGTGCCTGGCCATCATCGGAGTGATCGACAATGGTTAAACGCAGCTTATATCGAGAGGCTTTATTAAACAAGCTCTCTGACCAAGAAGATAAATTTTTTGAAACCTTTGCTAAGGATTACTTAGCTTACTTAGGTAACCCAAGGCCTAGTAAAAGACAAGTCACTGAAATGATATCTATACTTTCTCATGTGTGGCTAAAACGAAGGGTCTGTTTAGATCTTCGGTTAACCGAAAGAGAAAGGCAGTGCCTATATCTATCAGCTGTAGGGAAAAATAGTAAAGAAATAGCCTGTTATTTTAGAATTACTGTGCGGCAAGTGGAGCTTTATCGTCAAGTAATCTTTAAGAAATTGCTTTGTAAAAATATTGGTGAAGCGATTGCTAAAGGTCTACGTTATGGAGAAATTAATATGATCTAGCTATTTAATTCTAATTTCGGTTTACCGAGCTAGTTTATTGTTCTCATTATCTAAGAGAATTGTTTTTAACAAAAATAATTCTCTTGGATTTAGATATGAGTGATGAAATACATTTTTCTAGAACTTTAGAAGAAAAAGATGAGATTTTTTATAATGAATTTGCAAAATCTTTTTTAAGTTCAATTGATATCCTGAAACCTACTGGCAAGCAGCTATTGTATACTAAAAAAATATTATCCCATGCTTGGATCAAATTATCGATTCATTTAGATGATCGATTAACTCACCGTGAGAAAGAGTGCTTATCGCTTTTTTATCGTGGTTTATCGCTAAAAGAAATAGCTAATTTTTTAGATATTTCATTGGGGACAGTTCGTCGTCATCGAGATGAGATTTTAAAAAAATTATTTTCGAAAAATTTAAGAGAAGCTATAAAGGAAGGCGTACGCTATCGCTTAGTCTCCTAACACGATTATATGAAGATGTCAATGTGGCATTTGCCACATTGTATTAGAAAATTGGTACGGCATACTACTTTATTCTAATGAATATGGAAAAAAGATGTGTCTAACGTACATTTTGAGCTTTTTCTCAAAAAACTTAAACAACGCAGCCAACAACAAAATAGGCTACTTAGCGCACTAAGCCAAGATTATTTAGATTTTTTAGAAATTCGTCATCCCAATAAAAAGCAAATTCGTGTTATTGAGAATTTAGTTTATCGAAAACATATCTATGAAGATTTTACCTTTCATTATCCGTTAACCCTTCAAGAGCTTAAATGTTTGTACCTGGCATCTGAAGGATATGACATTAAAGACGCCGCTGAATTTTTAGGTATTACCATAAGAGCAGTGGAGAATCATCGTACTTCTATAATAAAAAAATTAAATTGTAAAAACATGTCTCATTCAATCAAAAAAGGTATAGAAAAAGGTCTTATTCAATAAATTAATTTACTACGGTTTTTCACAGACCCATTTGAGTAACAAAACACGGTAATTTATAGTTATAATAAGATATTATAAATGCATTTTATTCTTTTTTAACCCATTTTACTTCGGTTTCACCCCGCTTTTTTTATTTATTTTAAATTCATAGAATATCTTAGTTTTTAATTTATTTAAAAAGGGGGGTAATGTGAAACATCAGGAAGAACAACAATTAGAGAAGGGTTTGTCCATAATCCGACGTGCATTGCTTGTAGAGGATGATATAGCTTGTGAACGGGTTATGTCTTGTTATTTAAGCCAGCTTGGCTATCAAGTGGATTGTGCTGGGAGTGCTACTGCGGCTATCCAAAAGATAAACCACAAAATATATACGCTGATCGTGCTCGATTTAGGGTTAGCGGATCGATATGGAACCGAAGTTATTAAAGCCGTGCGCCAGAGCGCGCTCAATTTGGATAGCATTTTGCTGGTATGGAGTGCTCATCTTGATAAAAAAGACCACGAAGAATATCTGGCTATGGGAGCGGATAGTATTTTACCGAAGCCTTGTGAGCTTGCTTATTTGAAAGAGGTCATTCAACAATTTTTTAAAGATCCCAAGTACCAAAGGAAATTTCCTTGGGTTGAAGCACCTCCTATCTGAGGAGCTCTTCATCGGAGACAGAAAATGCCTCAGGCTAAAAAATTTTTAGTTTTATCATCAGAGGAATAATCATATCGTATGAGTAGCGAAAATAATCAAAAAACAGACGAAATAAAAAAATCCTTAGCGACGCTTTTGGAACAACTACGAGTAGAAAAAGGAAAAGCCAATGTCTATATGGAAGGCTTAGCAAAAAGTTCTCCTCAGTGCCATAGGGATATCCAGGCATTTGATAAAGGGATACACGCCTTAGAAAGTCTCCAAGCGTTGTCCATCAACAGTCTTCAATTCGTGAAACGCTTAAGAAAAATTAATCGATTTTTTCTAAGTTCAAGCACATTACATGTCTATCCATTACCTGATTTTAGGTCTGTTATTCATTCGAAACTATTAATCTATGCCAATCTCGATCGACAGCTCGACCAACTTGAAAAAAAATCGAGAGATTTAGCGTGTCGCGGCCATCGCTTAGCTGCCATTGAGGCTAATGCTATCGTTCATAACCTA
>CAZSWN010000042.1:0-10219 GCA_964611135.1 uncultured Coxiellaceae bacterium
TTGCATTGCCCAGTATTCTGTTCTGTTTGTAAGATAGTCGGGTAAAAAAGATCGAGGGTCAAGATGCTGGTAAAAAAAACCGTGGCGAGGGTAAATGTTACTATCAGCATAATACTCATTGTTACGGGCATTAGCAGGAATAGTGGAGAAAAAATTCCCATACTTACGACAAGGATAATCAGCGGTGCAATAGTGGATTTTTTTTTGAGATTATAAAGGTTTTTTTTTAACTCCAATTCATTATGTTCCTTTTCGTGCTGATCTAAATTTTTTAAAATGTGTGATTTTAATTTGCCATCGCTTAAGCGCTGATTCCATTTTTTTATTTTTTTGCTAAGTGAGTTTGAGGTTTCTTCTTCTGAAAAAGGATTCAATAAAAAAGGATAAGTAATGGTTACTTGCTTTAAAAGTTGTTTCCACGTTATAAACCCAGGGTTGATTCCTGTTGTGCCGACTAGCAAGCGACTTAAATATCTTTTATTGGCGGGGCAAAGTAGCGCGGTTTCAATTCCAGTAGAGTTAATTATTATCATTATAACCTCGACTCCCTACCATTATTATTTATTGGCGCAATGTTTATTATCTACTCAATGTGGATGCTTAAAATAAGCTTACGTCTGCAACACAACTTTCATAGTTATTTTAAGCATAATAACAAAAAAGTGTATAGAAAAATTACTTTCTTTTTACGGATAAGTGTTAATTTTTGTTAAATTAATCGCCATTTAATATAAGCTTAATATAATTTATTTATACTGAATATATATTTTTATTTTATAAATTTTATTACAAGCTAACGCGAATGTTATTTGAGGATAATCCTATTTATGTTATCGATACGAACACGAATAAAAAAGAATATACGTTATTATTCGCTTCGAAAAAAAGTGAGCAAGCTAAGAAAGGCTGATAATACACAAAGAATTTATCTCAGTGGCGATGAGTTGCTGCAAAAAAATAATAGTTTACTCAAACTAATTACTTTAATTCCTAATAAGGTCTAATAGTATAAAAATTTTACCGCGAAATACCCAAATTAATAAGCTGTTTTAAGTGAGACTAGATTTCTTAAGCAAAAATCGCTGATTTTATGGAGTATTTTTTGAGCGGCTTGGTTTGCCGCCAGCGCGCCGCCGTAGGCGTCGTCATGAGGTGCTATTTGGGTTACTACAAAATCTTCGCTGGATATCACCCGTCTTGATCGGGCATTGATTAATTGAGCGCGCATGGCAATACGGAATCGGCTAGGAACACGGGTAAATTCCTGTTGAAAGCTAAGTAGTTGTGTATTGAGGATCCAATCATAATAGACGGTTGAAGGCGTATTGATAATGGCTTGAAAACGACCCGTATGTTGCAGGGCATTTATTAATAAAGTTTGTAACATTTGTGCCGGAGGATCAGTCCAACGGTTTTGGGTAAAGTATTGGACTTGATAACAGGCGGGTATGTAGATCATGCGTGCGCTATGATAAATCGCATTCGGGCGTGCTTGATTGACAAGGATAGTTGGCATACACCTTTTGTGTTGTAGGCAGTAATCCCAATCCGACGCCTTGGCAGCGAGCGTAAAATAATGCATCGGCGGTATCTTAACGGGCTCAAAAATAGAGCAGGCGGATAACAATAGCACGCTGCCAAGCCAAAAAAATCTATAATTTAATAAGTTATTTTGGTAAATTTTAATCAGGCGTCGATAAGGAAGCACTTATTTTTCTCCAGGTCCAGGTGGCGGTAATCTTTGACCACGTATTAAAATGCTTGGATTTTGTCGTAAGTTATCAGAAAGCTCCAATAAATTATCACTCATTAGGGTGAGGTTATTTAATACTTGATTGGTAGAGGGAAGTGTTTGTTGGATTAAGGTATCCATTAATGAGGGTAAAGCACGCGTCGAGCGTGCGGTATTAATTAAAATAGAGTCGAGCTGTTTACTTTGAGCGGCTAAGTGATGACTGGTAATCGATAAATTATTGAGAATTTGCCTAAATAATAAGGGATTATCGCCACCTAATACCCCATTAATATCTTGGGTAATTTGATTCATATTGCTATTTAAATCGCGCAAGGCTCTATCTAAACGTAAAAATAAAGAGGGTGTGCTTTTAATAATCGGGTAGGGTTCGCCTGGCAGAATAGGAATAGGATTTAAGTTAGCCTCACTTCCTTTCAACGCAAGGTAAGTGATACCGGTCAAACCTTGGCTATTGAGCATCGCGCTCGTCCCTAGCGTAATGGGGGTATGCTCTTCTACTTGTAAAATCAAGCGAACTTGATCCGGGTTATTTTTACTTAAGTAAATTTTCTTTACAGTGCCTACATTAACACCGTTATATTTAACAGAAGAATTAGCACTTAAGCCAGAGACCGATTCATGCATGATAACCAGATAATTTTTATAGTGCTTATTTGAAAAACCAATGGATAACCAGGTAATAAAAATAATAAGAGCAAGGGTTAAAACCAGAACAAAAGCGCCTACTAGGGTATAGTTAACGTTAGATTCCATGATGTTTTCCATAAAGTTGTTGCGTAGTGCGTCCTCTAGGCCCTTGGAAATAAGCAACGATAGCCGCTTGTTTAGAGCGCGTTAGTGTTGCCATGGGTGCAAATTCTAGAATTCGTCCTTCACTTAAAAAAGCAACTTTATCCGTGATTTGCCATAAGGTGTCGAGGTCGTGGCTTATCATCACAATAGTTAATCCTAAGATGCGGCGTAAATTGAGCAATAGTGCATCAAACTCTTCGGCGCCCTGCGGGTCGATACCCGCTGTGGGTTCGTCTAACAGAAGTAATTCAGGGTCCATAATGAGCGCTCGTGCTAGGGCGGCGCGCTTGAGCATCCCGCCACTGAGCTCTGAAGGGTATTTTAGGCTAGATTCTAAGGGAAGTCCTACCGCTAATAGTTTAATTAAAGCCAGTTCTTGGATTGTTGCTTTATCTAGTTTGCTATGTTCTTGTAAGGGAAAGGCGATATTTTCGAGTACGTTCAATGAGGTAAAGAGTGCCGACTGTTGAAATAATACCCCCCAGCGACATTGCAATTTAAGTAACTCCGATGAGGAAATCTTGCTTAAATTTTTGCCAAATACGTAAATAGTTCCAGAAGAGGGGGGAAGTAAGTATAAAATCTCACGCAGCAAGGTCGATTTTCCAGAACCACTTCCCCCAACGATAGCGACGATCTCGCCTTGCTTGACTTGTAAATTGATCCCTTGATGGATCCATTGACCGGCGATGGATAGTTTAACATCGACAATATTAATGACAGAAGAAGCGGCATGCATAATAGGAGTATAGCGGTTTAGATATTTAGTTGGCTAAATAAAATCGAAAAAAGTGTATCGGCGACAATAATAAAAAATATTCCTTGCACCACGCTGCGTGTTGTTTGTTTCCCAACGCTATCGGCACTTCCGCTAACACGCAGACCTTGAAAGCAAGCGGTGCTGGCAATGATGAGCGCAAAGACGGGCGCTTTTCCTATGCCAATTAAAAGTGATGACAGTGAAACGACCTTGGGAAAGCGTTGTAAGAACTCTAGGTAGCTGATGTTTAATATACGATGCGTCATCGCCATTCCACCGAGTAAACCAAAGATATCCGCCCAAACAGTGAGCAGGGGCAAGGCAATGAAAAGACCCCAGATACGCGGTAAAATTAACAATTGGCTCGGTAAAACACCCATGGTGTTTAAGGCATCGATTTCCTCTTTAATCTTCATCATGCCAAGCTGAGCTGTAAAAGCAGAGCCGCTGCGACCGGCTATCATGATGGCGGTTAGTAAAGGCGCAAATTCACGCAGTATGGCAAGACCCAATAAATCAATAATAAGCAGCGTAGCGCCTAAATTTTTTAACTGAAAACCCATTTGATAGGCTAATACAATACCAATCATAAAGGACAATAAAGCAATAATTCCTAAGGCATCTAAACCGGTGTTTTCAATAATACTAATAATCGCCCGGCCGCGTAGTTGACTAGGATGCCAGAGTGTGTTCCAAGCGGTAAAAAAGGTTTCACCTATAAAGCGTAAAAATGATCGTACTTCGCTCAATTGATCGAGGGTTTTTTTACCCAGTAAGGCTAAGCCGGTAAATTTTTTCGGTGTAGGTAGCGGTTTTAGACGTTTTGCAGTCGATTCGATCATGGTAAAAAGTGCGTTGTGTTTTGCACTTAAACCGATGAGTTGAACCGCTCTTCCTTGCGCGCCCAGTTGTTTTTTCCACTGATAAAGCTGCCAGGCACCGCTGCTATCCATTTCTGTAATTGCATTAACATCTAAGGTGAGTAAGGATCCTCGAAGGCGGTTTATTTTAGCGAAAGAAAAATCTAAGCTTTTTTTATTAATACCACGCAAGGTCCATGAACCTTGACAATGAATCTGATTTTGTTGATCCCGGTGCGAAATTGAAATAGAGGCGAATGTATCCGACATGATCCATAACCTACGACAGAGAGCGATTATACCTGTATACCAAAGCCGTGTAATCGACTGTGTGTGCTCGGCCATGATAGTAGAGACTGAGCACACAAAAAAATATCCCTTCCGAGTGGAAGGGATACGTGAATTTGCCCTTTACCTTTTATGTATTAAAAAGGTTTTGAAGTATGCCAATAAATAGTTGGGCCTCGGTTTGGAATTAATTTATTGGTAGCTAGCATATGATATTCGCTGCATACATAGCGATATTGACATGATGCAATATTTGTACAAGCACGTGGTGTGACGTTGATTCTGGACAATAATTGGCGTATGCATGCCGAGTTATAGTAACATCCAGAAACAAAACCAGCTTTTTTTATTAAGTGAGCATTAAACGCACAAGCACTTTGGCCTGGGTGGGCAACAGCCACATTGATGCTACTTAATAAACCCATGCAAATAGCTGAAGCCATTAATAATAATTTTTTCATACTATCCCCTTAGGTTATATAGTGTAAAACCTTATAGCGCCCGCTATAGCGGTCTACTCCTTTTTAGAATAGCTTATGAATCACTAAGATTCAATTTTCTGCTGTTGTATAAATGCACTATGAAGCACTCGACTTCATGCGTTCGTTTAGGTATAAAGTGAGTCCATGAAGACCTCTTTATTCAATAGATTAACCTCAATAGTCGAGCGCTATGAAGAATTAACCGCTTTATTGGGCGATATGGGGGTTATTAGGGATCAAAATCATTTTCGTGAGTTATCTAAAGAATATGTTCAATTAGGCGCTGTCGTACAATGTTTTCAGCAATATCGGACTAACTTAGATATCTTAAATCAAGCGCAACAGTGTCTACAGGATCCTGATTTGGCCATGCGTCATTTGGCCGAAGAGGAAATTAAGACGGCACAACTTAAGCAAACTGCGTTGGAAAAAGAATTAGAACGTTTATTATTACCGCAAGATCCCAATGATCAACGTAATGTCTTCTTAGAAATTCGTGCCGCTGCCGGCGGTGATGAAGCGGCTATTTTTGCCGGTGATTTATATCGTATGTATTCCCGTTATGCGGAAAATCAAGGCTGGGTTGTTGAACTTATTCATAGAAGTTCAAGTGAGCAAGGGGGCTATAAGGAAATCGTTGCACGTATTTCCGGCTCTGCGGTGTATTCGCATTTAAAATTTGAATCAGGGGCACATCGTGTGCAGCGCGTGCCGGAAACAGAAGCACAAGGTCGCGTGCATACGTCTACTTGCACGGTCGCTATATTACCTGAGATAGAAGTGGTTGATGAGGTAAGTATTAATCCGGCGGATTTAAAAGTAGACACCTTTCGTGCTTCGGGGGCAGGAGGACAGCATGTGCAAAAGACCGATTCGGCGATTCGTATCACGCATTTACCCACAGGGCTGGTCGTCGAATGCCAAGATGAGCGTTCGCAACATAAAAATCGTGCCCGCGCCATGTCGTTATTGCAGTCTAAGCTGCTAGCGGCAGAAAAAGCAAAACAACAGCGCAAAGAAGCCCAAATACGGCGTAATTTGGTAGGCAGTGGCGATCGTTCGGAACGTATACGGACCTATAACTTTCCTCAAGGTCGATTGACCGATCATCGAATAAATCTAACCCTATACCAATTATCTGATATTATGGAAGGCCATCTAGCGCCTATTATTCAATCCTTGATTCGTGAGTATCAAGCGGATGAATTAGCCGCTTTAGGCGATTAAAACGGAGGAGATATTCATGTTTCGATCACTGGCTATCACATTGTTTATTCTTTTATTGCTTATTATTGGTGGGCATATCGCGCTCACTTTATTTACCGGGGCGGCGGTTATTGGTTTGAGTGTTTGGGGCTTTTTAGTCGCATCGGTGTTCTTTTTTGCCCTGAGTATTTTACTATTATTCATTTTAACCTGGACAGGTGCGTTGATTATAGGGGTTATTGCGGCTATTTGGACAGTCGTAGCGATTGTTTTATTCCCTATCTTGTTGCCTATTTTATTACCCTTATTAATCATACTGTTTTTTGTCTCTTATATTAGACGTAAGCAAAATCCTAACTGATTTTTAAGTCAATCACCAAAGCTTTATGTTGTTACTATCGTGTTGGCGTTGGGCAGTAACGGAATTAAGGCTTGCAAGCCCTAGTGCTGATTTAGATGTTGAATTGTTGTTAGCGCATGTTTTAGGACTAAGGCGAGCACAACTCTATAGTCAAAATCCCGATCGAACGCTATTGCCAGCACAGCAAAAAATGCTAAAAAATTTGGTTCAACGTCGTAAATTGGGTGAACCGGTGGCCTATTTATTAGGTCGACAGGAGTTTTGGTCTGTTTCCTTGGAAGTAACACCCGCGGTATTAATTCCGCGACCGGAAACTGAATTATTAGTGCAGTGCTTACTCGAGACGATGACGGTGGGACGACATAAGATAGTGGATTTAGGAACCGGTTCTGCGGCAATCTCAGTGGCATTAGCCATCGCAAGACCTGATTGGCAACTTGTCGCAACAGACTACTCACGCGCGGCTTTAAAGGTTGCTGAACGCAATGTGCGGCATTATAAGCTAGAAAATATTGAGCTGCGTTGGGGCAATTGGTGTCAGGCTTTATTGGCCGGTGAAAAATTTGATGCTATTCTCAGTAATCCCCCTTATCTTGCCAGTGATGATCCACATTTACAATCGGAACCTGCTTTAGCGTATGAACCGAAAAATGCTTTAATTGCAGGGAAAAAAGGTTTAAATGACTTGGAAACTATTATTAAACAATCGCGGCAATATCTTCGCCAGGGTGCGTATGTGTTTTTAGAACATGGCTATGAACAGGCGGATTCGGTGCAACAATTTTTTTTAAAATATGGATATCACGGGATAAAAAAATATAAAGATTTGGCAAATCATCAACGAGTTAGTCGTGGAAAATGGCATTAATTGGAAATATGATCTATAAATCATTAATAAAAAGAAGAGACATGGTCCGGTTCTTAGAAATCATTGCCATGTCGAATTATTTTTGGTATAGATGTGTTTGGTTTATGTGTGTGTGCCAATTCCGGCAAATGTTAAATTCTCAAGAGGAGAACTTTTTATGCCAGTAAAAAGAAAACCTGCAGCTGCCAAGCGACGTAAAAAACGTACGATGGCTGCAAAGTCCACACCTACACGTAAAAAAGCGACTAAACGAAGAAAGAAAAAAACCGCTACGGGTATGAAAACCGTACGTCGTAAAAGAAAAGTAGGCGCCAAGAAAAAAGCGGTTAGAAAACCTCGACGAAAGACCGCTGCGCGTAAAAGAAAACCAGCGACTCGCCGAAAAACGACTACACGTAGAAAGTCAGCTGTACGTAGAAAGCCTAAAAAAAAAGCGGTTAAAAGGGTAAAAAAAAAGCCTAGCAAAAGCAAAACCACAAAAAAGGCGTCGACGTCGTCCGCCGGCGTTGCCAGTAGTCGTGGTAGAAAGCAGCCTATAGCTAAAAAAAAATTAACGAGTTTAGCGAAGGCGCAAGTTATCCGAGCTCCATCTAAAAAAAAACAAAAGCAAGCAAAGTCTGATTCCCAGGCGCTACCTGCGGTAAAACAACAACCACCAATAGAAATTAAAATGGCAGAATATAAAAAACCTAACAAAGAAGCTAAAAAACAACGTTCTTTACCAGAAACAAGGCTAGAATTGACTTCTATTAATTCAGAAATCGATTTAAACATAGCGCCTTATAAGGAACGTCCTGGGGAAGACTATATGAGTTCGAGTCAACAGGCTCATTTTCGCCGATTATTATTGCAGCGAAAGCGTGTACTGTTAGAAGATATGGGACGAACAGTGCATCATCTTCAAGATGAGGGCAGTGCTTTGCCGGATATCAGCGATCGTGCCACCCAAGAAGAGGAGTTTAATTTAGAACTTCGAGCACGTGATCGCGAACGTAAACTGATTAAGAAAATTGAGGATGCATTACAGCAACTCGATGAAGGACACTATGGCTTCTGTAATTCTTGTGGCGTTGAAATTGGTATTCGTCGCTTAGAGGCGCGTCCTACGGCTAATCTTTGTATTGATTGTAAAACCTTGGATGAGATTCGAGAAAAACAAATGGGCGGATAATATTACCCAAGGGGCGGGAACTGTCCGCCCTTGCGGGGATTTATTTCAATGCAGAACTCACTGACACAACTTTATAAATCATCCTTGGTTTTATTAACTGATTTTTACCAGCTGACCATGGCTTACGGCTATTGGAAGGCCGGAATACATGAACATGAAGCGGTTTTTTACCACAGTTTTCGTCAAGCCCCTTTTAAGGGTCAATATGCGATTTGTGCCGGTTTAGGCAGGCTTATTGAATACCTGCTTGGTTTTCAGTTCACAACAGACGACGTGACTTATCTGGCAGGATTAAAAGATAGCCAGGACCGACCATTATTTAGTGCCGATTTTTTAAGTTATCTACAACAGCTTAAATTCACTTGTGACATGGATGCGATCGAAGAAGGCAGTGTGGTTTTTCCGCAAGCGCCGTTGGTTCGGGTAAAAGGGCCTTTGTTACAATGTCAGTTACTCGAGAGTATCTTACTCAATATTATTAATTTTCAAACCTTAATTGCCACCAGTGCCGCGCGCTTATTACAAGCAACACGCGGTGAGCCGGTACTTGAATTTGGTTTACGGCGCGCACAAGGTTTTGATGGCGCGTTGATGGCCAGTCGCGCTGCTTATATCGGCGGTTGTTCGGCCACTTCGAATGTATTGGCCGGAAAATTATTTAATATTCCGCTGCGCGGGACCCAGGCGCATAGTTGGGTATTATGTTTTGCCACCGAACTAGAGGCGTTTCGGTCTTATGCGCGGGCCTTTCCAGATCGTTGTATTTTTTTAGTGGATACTTATAACACCCTAGAAGGGGTAAAAAATGCCATCCGGATCGCCGAAGAATTAAAATCAGAAGGATTTAAATTAGCCGGGATACGTTTAGATTCGGGTGACTTAGCTTATTTGAGCCAACAAGCACGCCAACTCTTAGATCAGGCCGGTTATAAAGAGGCGATTATTGTTGCCAGTAACGATCTCGATCCGTTAGTGATTAGCAGTTTAAAAGAACAAGGCGCGAGTATTAATGTTTGGGGGGTCGGTACGCATTTGATTACCGCTTATGAACAACCGGCATTGGAAGGGGTTTATAAGTTAAGTGCGATTCAATCGCCGCAAGGTGAATGGCAAAATAAACTAAAACTGTCCGAACAAACGCTTAAAATTTCAACGCCAGGAATTTTATCGGTAAGACGTTATTATGCGGATCAGCGAGACGGATTAGCCATGGCCGATGTTATCTATGATGAGCGGAGCGGAATTTCAGATAACGAGGCGCTGATGATTATTGATCCGAGCGATCCGACCAAACGCCGTTCGATTCCAGCGCATACGCCGCATCGCGATTTACTGCAAGCGATTTTTCGCAAAGGTCGGTTGGTTTATAAAGTTCCGTCATTAAAATCGAGTCAAGAAAAAGCCCACACGCAATTGCCGCAATTTCATGAGAGTATTCGACGACTTTTAAACCCGCATTTTTATCCGGTCGGATTAGAAAAAAATCTTTATAATTTAAAATTAGAACTTATTTTAAAAGCCAAAGCGGCGAGCAATTCGTGTATTTAAATCAATGGCCCCCGATCAATTCTCTGCTGAATTCAAGTAATGAATAGCGTGATATAGCAATTCCTGTAAGAGGATGTGGTGTTATAAGCAATTCTATTTTTAACAAAAAATAATTGGATACCGTTTA
>CAZSWN010000043.1:0-9398 GCA_964611135.1 uncultured Coxiellaceae bacterium
ATCGATGGCGTTACAAAAGAAAAAAGCCGCTGAACCATCACTACGCTGAATAATAAAATCGCCGATATCATCACTGGCAAAGGTTTGTTCGCCTTTTACAAAATCGTTGTAAGCAATCACTTGATCCGGTAAAACGTGAAAGCGTAGACTCGGTGATTGACCTTGCGCTATTTTTTCAGCGACTTGTTCCGCTTTTAATTGACGACATTGACCCGTATAGCGCGGCGGCTTTCCTTGTGCAAGTTGGTGCTTACGCATCATAAGTAACGCTTGTTCACTGCAAAAACAAGGATAAGCGCGGCCTTTACTGACTAATTGTTCATAATAATGGGTATAAATCGCGAATCGTTGCGATTGATAATAAGGCCCTTTTCCTTGTTCCTTGCCGGGACCTTCCTGCCAAGGAAGTCCTAGCCACAACAAATCCTTTTCCACCTCGTTTGCAAGCGCCAACTGTGAGCGGCTTACATCACTATCTTCTATTCTGAGTAAAAAACGTCCGGCTTGAGATTGGGCTAATAAAAAATTAAACAAAGCAGTTCTGGCATTCCCTAAATGGATATAGCCGCTAGGACTGGGGGCAAAACGAGTTTTCATAATCAATTACTTTTTTTAAATTGTCGCATCTTCTAATAAGCGATAGTCTCGCACATTATGACCTTTTTAAAAATATCTCATAAGCCTATTAACAGGCCGTTAATTTACGCTATGATGAAATACTATGTCGACCCTATTTATATCGGATTTACATCTTAGCGCCAATCAGCCTGCCATAACGCAGCGCTTCTTGCATTTTTTAACGCATCAGGCACAACAAGTAGAAGCCTTGTATATCTTAGGTGATCTTTTCGACACTTGGATAGGCGATGATAATCAAACTGACTTCAATAAAACGATTATAACAGCACTTGCCGCATTAGTGGCCAGTGGTGTGACGACTTATTTTATGCCAGGAAATCGCGACTTTCTAATTGGTCGGCGTTTTATTCAACAAACAGGCTGCCAATACCTCGCAGATCCAAGTGTTATCAATCTTTACGGTCAATCTATCTTATTAACCCATGGCGATAGCCTCTGTACTTTAGATAAAAATTATCTGCGCTACCGGCGCTGGTCGCGTTATCGCATTTGGCAATCCTTATTTTTAAAATTACCCCTTGGACTACGGCAAAAAATTGCCTATCGATTACGCCGTATCGAACATCCGATAACACCAGAAAATAAGGATCAGTATGATGTCGTTATGCCGTATTTATTTCAATGCTTAAATCAATACCCAGACACGCAACTGATTATTCATGGTCATACACATCAACCTTGTATTCAACACGTGAAACAAGCCAATAAATCGATAACACGTTTTGTTTTAAGCGATTGGCATAACACACAAGGCAATGTATTAGTCGCCCTACCCGATCAACGCTTTAAATTAGTCTATTTTCGTTGAATCATGTTTATTAAGCACTTAACACGGGTGTCATTATTTTTTTAATGGACAACACCATCGCGGTAAAGAGTCCTTCTTTGACGCTGGAAGCGCGCCAACATAAACCAATCGATCGCACCGGTTTGGGTGGACTAAATGGAATATAGCAAATACCGTCATTAGCTTGCCGCGCTAATTGCGGCATTAAGGTAATCCCATTACCGGATGCCACCATTTGACGTAAGGTCTCTAAACTAGTGGCACGAAAATTTTGTACCTCAAAGGCCTGCACTTGATGACATAAAGCCAATGTTTGCCCGCGCATGCAGTGACCTTCTTCAAGTAATAATAGGTTTTGCAGTGTGAGGTCCTGTTGTTGTATGGTTTTTTGCTCGGCTAAAGGATGCGTCTTTGGCACAGCGAGTAAAAACGCCTCTTCAAATAGAGGCACTGTGATAAATTGCGGCTCTTCTACCGGTAGTGCCAAAAATGCCGCATCGAGTACCCCTGTTTTTAGTTTTTGCATTAAATAGGCGGTTTGCTCTTCGACGAGATAAAAATGAATTTTGCTAAATTGTTGCGCTAAAGGAGGAATAATACGTGGTAATAGATAAGGCGCCAAGGTTGGAATAACCCCGATCCTTAATTCGCCGCTATACGGATCCTTGGCTAAACTGGCTAGATCATATATCTCATTAACTTGCGTTAAGATATGCCGTGCCCGCTCAGTAATGGCAAGACCAATATCGGTCAATAATACTGATTTATTACCGCGTTCTAATAGCTTGACGCCTAAAACCGCTTCCAATCGCTGGATTTGCATACTAAGTGCAGGTTGGCTGACAAAACAAGCCTGAGCGGCTTTGCCAAAATGCCGATAATCACTCAGCGCCACTAAATATTCAAGATCACGGGTATTCATAAGCTCTGTAAATAAGTAAAACTTATCGATATTATAACAATAATATATTATACTTATCAATTGATTTCACGTATTTTACCTCTTTTCAACCTTAGTTAAGGGGTATATAACGATGTTAACAGTAGGCGATAAATTTCCCGAATTTACAGTTAAAGCGACTGTGTCTTCCCAGGCAAAAGATGCTTTTACAGCGATTAATCACAAAACTTATCAAAATAAATGGCAAGTATTTTTCTTTTGGCCGAAGAATTTTACCTTTGTTTGCCCGACTGAAATTGCTGAATTTGGCCGCTTAAACGGTGAATTTGCAGAACGTGATGCCGTCATCTTAGGTGCTAGCACGGACTCTGAGTTTGCGCATTTAGCCTGGAGGCAACAAAAAGAAGAACTCCGTGATTTACCTTTTCCCATGTTAGCGGATATTAAACGTGAGTTAGCCCAGCAACTTGGCATTTTAGATAAAAACGAGGGTGTCGCTCAACGCGCTACTTTTATAGTCGATCCAGAAGGCATCATTCGATTTGTCATGGTCACCGATCTCAATGTAGGTCGTAATGCTAAGGAAGTATTACGTATATTAGATGCACTGCAAACCGATGAACTCTGTCCTTGTAACTGGCAAAAAGGCGAAAAGACTCTATAGATGACCTTAAGGTATCAAAAATTATTTTGGAGACTCTTTATGACTATTGAACAATTAAAGGATAAGCTACTCGAAAGTGCAAAGGATATTAAATTAAATTTATCCAGCATTTTAACCGAGGAAGGCGCCCCGGATTTAAGTAAAAATCAAATTGGTGGCATTGCCCTCGCTTCGGCTTATACCACAAAAAGCGCGGCGCTTATCCAAGCCGTTTTATCCGAAGTCCGCAGTTACCTGAGTGAAGCAGAAATGAATGCCGCCAAATCCGCCGCCACTATCATGGCAATGAATAATATTTATTATCGATTCATTCATTTAGTCAGTGATAAATCATTTGCGGTCATGCCCGCTCAGTTACGAATGAATGTAATTGGAAATCCAGGGATTGATAAAGTTGATTTTGAACTGAGTTGTTTAGCCGTGTCGGCACTCAATGGCTGTGGGATGTGTATCGATACGCACGCTCAGACCCTCGTCAAACACGGTGTTAGCAAGCTAGCCATCCAGTCCAGCATACGGATTGCTTCTGTCTTAAATGCCGCTGCGATGGGCATAGACATTGCGAATCAATCATAACAAGGACACACATCAGGTTCCCTCTTGATGAGGCAAGACTGAACACCTTCGCCTGTGTTCAGTCCGCCTGTTGCCCACTATCAAGATGCACCGCTAATACGAATCTTTTTGTAATTCGAGTTGCGAGTGTATGGAATCAGGTAAGAAATTACTTAACCAATTTTCTAAGGGTTGAAAATGTGGCACTAATACCGATTCTTGCCAAGTAGCTTCTTTAGCAAACGGTGTTAAGCCGGCTAACATAATTAATAAGACCACCACAATAATCCCACGCGCAATCCCAAAAATAATGCCCAATACCCTATCGGTACCACTTAAGCCGGTATTCGAGACCAATTGCCCAATCAGATAATTAATCAGCATACCTAATACTAAGGTGGCTATAAATAAACCGACAAAACTAATGACTAATCTGACGGAATCCGAATGGATAATATTAATCAATAAGTTAGCAATATATTGATAGAAAATAAAACTGACCGTAATGGCGGCCACCCAGATAACTAAAGAAATAACCTCGCGCACAAAGCCGCGCATCACACTAATTAATACAGAAAGCGCCATGATGGCGATAATCGTATAATCGATCCAATTAAAAGTAGACATCAAGAAACCCTTAACAGTAAATAGCATTAAGCCGCTTATAATGATACGGCA
The DNA here is from genome assembly GCA_964611135.1 of uncultured Coxiellaceae bacterium. GTDB lineage: Bacteria > Pseudomonadota > Gammaproteobacteria > Diplorickettsiales > Diplorickettsiaceae > Aquirickettsiella. Next base: position 4,225 of record CAZSWN010000043.1, read on the forward strand.
ACACAGAGCCCTATTATAAAACTATTTTTATTTTTTGTAGAGCTCATCCAAACTGAAAACAGCATGCAAGCGATAACCGGCCGCAACAATGGCTTCTCGCCCTCCTTGTTGCCTATCCACTAATACAGCGATATCCGTCACTTCCAAACCTTCATTGACTAAGATATCGGCAACCTTTAACACACTTGCTCCGGTGGTAATTACATCTTCTATGATCAAACAATTTTCTAAGGGTTGAAAAATACCTTCGACTTGTTTTTTTGTCCCATAGGCTTTAGCCTCTTTACGACACATCAACATCGGTAAGCTTTGCTCTAAAGCAATACACGTTGCCAAGGGTAATGCCGTATAAGGAACACCGCATAACAAACGCGGTTTTACAGCTTTTATGCAATCCCATAAAGCGTGTGAGACAGCACGAAGAAGTAGCGGATAGGAGATAAGCGTGCGTAAATCAATATAAATAGGTGAAATTTCGCCACTACGCAGAGTAAACTCACCTAATTTAATCACATTAATATCGATTAAAGCGGCTAATAAAGCTTTTTTTTGCATTTTTATAGACTTTTATTCAGTATCGATCGGTTTTTCAGCCACCTGATTAATCAGTGTATCGGTCTTTTCTGGACTATCACCCACTAGATCTTCTTCAATGCGCTCTAAACCCACTAAGCTTTCACCTTCATTGAGTCGAATCAAGCGTACGCCTTGTGAATGTCTTCCGGCAACACGAATCTCGGCAACACGTGTACGTACTAAGGTGGCCTTATTCGTAATCAACATCACCTCATCGGAAGGCAATACTTGCACGGCCGCCACCACATTGCCATTACGCGGCGTGGTTTTAATCGCCACAACACCGCTACCCCCACGACTGGTTAAGCGATGCTCCGAAACCGGTGTACGCTTACCATAACCATGCGTGGTTGCCGTTAAGATTAAACCTTCTGGTTTGGCAATGATTAACGAAATAAGTTGTTGTCCAGGCTGCAATTTAACGCCCCGAACCCCACAAGCGGTACGACCCATACAACGTACCTTACTTTCATTAAAACGTATCACCTTACCGGCATCGGTAAATAATAAAACGTCTTGCTCTCCATCGGTTAACGCCACGCCGACTAAGCGATCCCCTTGGCGCAAATCAATGGCAATAATACCGTCGTTACGTGGCCTGGAAAAATCCATTAAACTGGTTTTTTTGACCGTTCCATTTGCCGTTGCCATAAAGATGTAATGTTCAGCACTGTAATTTTGCACCGGTAATACCGCATTAATCCGTTCATCGCTAGCCAGTGGCAATAAATTCACAATCGGCCGCCCTTTCGCCATGCGACTGCCTTCGGGTAATTTATACACCTTAAGCCAATAAACCTTACCGGCACTTGAGAAACACAACAAAGTAGCATGCGTATTGGCAATCAGTAAATGTTCAATAAAATCCTCTTCTTTCACATCACCGGATGATTTCCCTCTTCCTCCGCGACGTTGTGCTTGATAAACATCCAAGCTTTGCCGTTTGACATAACCTTCATGCGATAAGGTGACAACAACGTCCTCTGCAGGAATCAAGTCTTCTTCATTGATTCCTGCATCGACACTGATGATCTCAGTGCGACGCTCATCCGCAAATTCCTCTTTGATGGCGATAAGTTCATCCTGAATAACCTGGCGTAATCGTTCCGGCTGATTTAAGATATCCAATAAATCAACGATGATAGCTAATTGGTCGCGGTATTCCTTTAAGATTTTTTCTTGTTCTAAACCGGTTAAACGATGTAAACGAAGTTCTAATATCGCTTGTGCTTGCTCAGGCGATAAGCGATAAACAACCGGCGACGTTTTTTGGACACCGTAAGTATTCGCCGCTTCTAAGGGTAACGGCATATCGAGCAAATTTGTTTTAGTTAGCATTTCGGCAACCATGCCTAACTGCCAATCTTGCGTTAACAATTGATGCTTGGCATCCGCTGGATCTTGAGCGGCTTTGATAAGCGCTATCATCGGATCAATGTTGACCAGTGCAATACCCAAACCTTCTAAGATATGCGCACGCTCGCGTGCTTTACGCAATTCAAAGATAGTCCGTCGGGTTACCACTTCACGACGATGCGCCAAAAATGCGCTAATTAACTGTTTAAGATTCAGTAAAACCGGTCTTCCATCGACTAAGGCCACCATGTTAATACCAAAAGTGACCTGCAATTGTGTTTGTGAAAATAGATTATTAAGTAGCACATCGACATTTTCGCCACGCCGTACTTCAATGACCATGCGCATACCGTCTTTGTCAGATTCATCGCGTAAAGCGGTAATGCCTTCGATGCGTTTTTCTTTCACCAGTTCAGCGATTTTTTCGATGAGTTTGGCTTTATTAACCTGATAGGGAAGCTCGGTAACGATGATCCGTTGTTTACTCGTTTTTTCATCCTGTTCCAATATAACTCTAGCCCTGACAAATACCCGCCCACGGCCACCCTGATAAGCTTCAATGATTCCGCGCTTGCCATAAATTAAGCCAGCGGTGGGAAAATCCGGACCTTTTATAAATTGCATCAAGCCGTCAATTTCGAGCAGAGGATCAGCAAGCAAAGCAAGGCACGCCTCGATGACTTCAGCCAGATTGTGCGGTGGTATATTAGTGGCCATACCCACCGCAATACCTGAAGAACCGTTAACCAGCAGGTTAGGCACGCGTGTCGGTAGCACAACAGGAATCTGTTCGGTTTCGTCGTAGTTGGGTACAAAATCGACGGTCTCTTTAGCTAAATCGGCGAGCAGGGCATGCGCTAACTTAGACATGCGAATCTCGGTGTAACGCATCGAAGCGGCTGAATCGCCATCGACCGATCCAAAGTTGCCTTGGCCATCAATCAATACCGAACGCATGGAAAAGGTTTGTGCCATACGTACAATCGTGTCATAAATAGCACCATCACCATGGGGATGGTATTTACCGATCACATCACCTACGACACGTGCCGATTTTTTATGTGGTTTATTCCAGTCATTACTCAGCTCGCTCATCGCAAATAATACCCGTCTGTGCACGGGCTACGATAACGCTCATCGCGTAAGCCAGATAAGACTGTTTTAACTCCTTCTCAACTGTTACCGAAATGATTTCATTAGCCGCTGATTCTGACATAAAAGGTTCAAAACCTATGATAGGTAAAAAGAGCTAAATGGTACCATAAATAGGCCTCCACTGGCAGCTAATTCCATTGGCTTTTTGCAAAAAAATAAAGATTTTTTATTAGAATTCGTAGCGATAAGTGATATCGAATAGGTCAGATAGGCCCTAACTAAGGCAAGGAAATAGACACGGTGGATACATCCCTGCTTACCCTGCGATGTCCATCTGGCAACACAGGGTAGGATCTCGCTTAAACCATATCGGGCACTTTATTGCCCAATTTGAATCCAGATCCGCTGATCCTTTGCTTTTTATTGTCTCCCAAAGCGAATGGATTAACTACCCGTAGTTGCCGAATTATTGTCCTTACGGCTAGTCGGTGCCATTGCGCCGGTCATATCATCCTTCATGTCTTTTTTCATGTCCTTCATATCTTTCATATCCTTTGTATCACTTTTCATATCCGTTGGTGTTTGCGCTTTGCTTGTATCGGCACTCGGAGGTGTTTGTGTAGGCTCTGCCGCTGGCGGGTTAACCGGCATGGGCTCATCGGATGGACTCGAATTGGCGGGATTGGCCATTTGCTCTTGAACCGGAGGAACAGCCGTGTCGCCTGATTGATCACTGCCTTCTGGCTTACTACAACCGGCTAAGGCAGTCACCACCAACAACATTGACATTGACGTCAAAAACTTTTTATACATAAGTAAAATTCCCCCTCTGGAATAAGGATACATAAATGCGATTTAATAAAATATTGTAAGTCTATTGCCTACGCAAAGGCTTACAAAATCCATAGCCTCTCATAGGCGCTAAAGCCCTAAGTAGAAGCTGACTTAAGCATAGCAAAACTTTCAACTAAAACAAAATCCCACCAAAAATAGCTTAAGTTAGCCGGCTGTACCGCGCATGAACGACCCTGCTCTTTTGATTGCCATACGAGTAAATACTGTTATAATGACCCCTAGATTTAGTTTATCGTGCCGGCTTAGTCCCATTAAACACGGCTACTAAGCTACACAAAGTAGAACGCAATGATAAGAAATCAGCGTTTTATAGAACGTGCTAACTAAAGTAAAAACCTTTAGTTTTTTATGAATTTAAATGAATTTTTAGGGCAAATTTTAACCCTAAAATTAAAGAATTAGTCCGGCTTCTTAAGTTTGCAGCCTTTTATTTGGATCTATATTCGTACCAACGTGTATTTTTTAAACAGGCAAAATAGATATGTTATTGCGCATTGAAAAATACGGTATTGAGCATAGGCAAGCATATAATCCGTATTGGAAATTAGATATTTAAAACTGGTGCTACTAAGCCTTGAAAAGGCCAAATAGCTAATACAAAGAACTATATTGACTGAACCCTATTTGGCTTAACCTTACCCTCTTTTTTAATGCGTTAAGGTAAGTGGTCATTGTTTCATCTAAATGGTCACAGTTTTAGTGTTAATCTTTTCTAATACCACGGTTATATTTTTTTACCAATAAGCAAGCTTAGTTGAGCCTTTCATCCAAAATAGGATTCAACGATGCGTAGTGAAGAAAATCGAATATTGATTAATGCCAGCCAACCTGGAGAAATCCGCGTTGCGTTGTTAGAAGACCAACAGCTTTCAGATTTAGATATCGAATACAGCGGCCATGAACAGAAGAAATCGAATATCTACAAAGGAAAAATTGGCCGTATTGAACCGAGCTTAGAAGCCGCTTTTATTGATTACGGCGCTGAACGCCATGGCTTTTTACCTTTCAAAGAAATTGCCCCAGCCTATCTAAAATTTAGAGGCAATGAATCCTCCTCCATCAAAAACTCACTGAAAGTGGGCCAAGAAGTGATGGTGCAAATTGAAAAGGAAGAACGCGGCAATAAAGGCGCGGCTTTAACCACTTACATTACCTTACCGGGCAGTTATTTAGTCCTCATGCCGAATAATCCCGGTGCAGGCGGTATTTCGCGTCGTATCGAAGGAGAAGAGCGACGTGAAATGCAGGATCTCTTAAGCCAAATGCCCTTATCCGAAGAGATGGGCCTTATT
>CAZSWN010000044.1:0-2125 GCA_964611135.1 uncultured Coxiellaceae bacterium
TTACGCGGATTTCTTGTTAGAATACGCTTCTTCGCTGATGTAGCTCAGTCGGTAGAGCAACTGATTCGTAATCAGTAGGTCGGACGTTCGATTCGTCTCGTTGGCACCAGTTAAATCCAGCGCTTACCCTATTTTTAATTGTCCCTTTAAATTCCCCTGCGTTAGGATTCATTATGTTTTTTCTCTATAAGTTTCGAAAGTCTATTTTTATAATCCGGTGAAAATGGAACGCTTTGTCTATACAAAATCCCAATTCCAGGCAATTGATTAGATACCCATAAATCTATTAAATTATAATGATTAATACATTTATCAATTTCAGGTATAACTTTATGCAGTAAGCATTCTTGGATTTCCTGCTCTAAAAATTCCATTGAAGTAATCTCATCAATAACCCACCACTTATCATTCTTCTCTGGAAATAGGAGCCCTATACGTTGCCCCCAATGCAAGTCCCACACTGTAGGTCTAAGCTTAATACGTCTTGGATCCAAAAGCTCAGCAATAGCTTTGGAATAAACGCCAAAATTGATAGTAAATTTTATTCCAAACTCGTTACTACTACTGTTACTTTTTTGAAAACCAATAATACCCCAATGATCTTCGCGCTTTTTATAAAAAATGCCGGCCTTACGCGAATATCCATGTTTTTTGAGCGTATGCTGAATATTTTTGAGTAATTGCTTATAAGTATCGACTAGATTCATTCAATCCGAAAAATTATAGTAATATCACTTTGCATAAACTTCCAAAAGTCGTTTAGCTCACCCTAGCCCGTTGCGCCGCCATGACATTGACTAAGGTCGCTGCTTTATAATTTAACTTCTTTCCCCGCGATCAAATCATCCGCAATTTGATTAAGTTCTTCATAACTAAAAGCAAATGCTGGACCCAGCGACATAAAATTTAATATTATTAACATATCTCTAAACGTTTTATCAACTTCATGACAGTGATCTAGATATATAATGTATGCCCAATTTCCAATAGATTCTATCGCTTCTTTATTAGCGAGGCGTTGTTTAAGTTCTTTTCCAAATTGTTCTCGTGTATAGGCCATTTTTTTCTTTGCTTGCTAGTTCGTTGCACCGCCATGACATTGACTAAGGTCGCTGCTTTATAATTTAACTTCTTTCCCCGCGATCAAATCATCCGCAATTTGATTAAGTTCTTCATAACTAAAAGCAAATGCTGGACCCAGCGACATAAAATTTAATATTATTAACATATCTCTAAACGTTTTATCAACTTCATGACAGTGATCTAGATATATAATGTATGCCCAATTTCCAATAGATTCTATCGCTTCTTTATTAGCGAGGCGCTGTTTAAGTTCTTTTCCAAATTGTTCTCGTGTATAGGCCATTTTTTTCTCCCGAATAATTAATTAAAAATAAATTTACTTACGTAATTCATTTTTGGTTAATGGGTAATGTTGACTGCGTAAGTCTTGCCCATCAAGCATTTTAGGATGCACTCTATTCACATTTCCTTTTTGATCGTAGCATTCATTCCAAGTGCGAACTTGTCCTGTTTTAGGATTATACTCTGTAACAAATGCGGCGCCTCTAGTGGGCCCTGGCTTACTGGATGGCCTTTCATCCCCGTAATAGCGTATTCGGCCATCAAGAAACTGTTGAGTCCGTACGGCTTTTTGTTGTGCTTTTTGTAAAGCCCGCATTTTCATATTCAAAGCATCCTGGGCATTCACATTTTGTGCTGGGTAATTTATCCTGTTTTGCGATAAGCTCTGACCGATTTGAGCCGTTTGTCTGGCTAAAATCGGTGTCTGCGCCGGACCAATCTGCCTGGCAGCCCCTAAAATATGTACACCGCCATAGACTGTACGTGTATGGCCTTTATCCACATCATGTCGAAAACTGGCCGGGACCCATAAACAGGTCCCTTTTATATCGATTTCTTCGGCATTTGCGGCAAAACCCAAATCAACAAATAATTTTTCTAACTTTTCTCGCCCGTCTAATCGGGTTTTTAATTGTTGTTTATGTTGTTCTAGTGCCTTTTCAGTTTCACGATCAACGATTTCATCTATTCTCCACAAGGAATTATTCAGCGCACTGTCTAAGCTTTCTTCAGTATGTTCCGGATAAACGGCTTTGATTTT
>CAZSWN010000044.1:2135-8933 GCA_964611135.1 uncultured Coxiellaceae bacterium
TCCACTAACTGATTGAGCAACGGCGTCTCATTCCAATCTAAAAATTTATCGATTAATTGGCTCGATTGCCAGCTGGATAAGCCCGCTAATTCACTTTTAAGCAGCGCTAATAACTGTTGACGATACGCATTCTTTTTCTCAACTTCTAACTCCACAATAAAACCCGGTATTTTTGGTTTTATTGCTTCTTCTCGAACCGTATGCGATACACTGTCCCAAGCTGAATCGCCATATTCAGCGATGACTTTACGTTTGATTTCCTCATAATATTGCTCACAAATGGCTTTAACTTCAGGTGAATCTTCGTTACAGCTTAAGTTGCCTATTTGCCGTCTTAAATCAAGCAGTGATTTTTGTCGTGCTTCCTTAAGTTTTTCTTTACAGAGCTGACAACGCCATTCATCAAATTGTCTCGTAATACTCTCTCTGACCAGTTTTTTCAGTGCTTCTTCGGTTGTTTGCCAATAATAACGTTCTTCAGCTTGCCAATAGCGCTTATCTTGTAAGCGGTTTTGACTGCGTTGGATTTCTTTTTGGTTACTGGCCCGTTGCGCCGCCATGACATTGACTAAGGTCGCCGCTTTGCTTAATTCTCGTAAACGTCCAAATTCAGGAAAGTAAATCGCAAATTCATTATAGTATTTGGTAAATTCTTGCGCGAAAATAAATTCTGGTGAATAACGATGCGGCATGTCCGTTTTTTTACTCGCCTTTAGCACAACGCGATAGATTTGGCGTAAGGACTCCGAATCGTCTATTTTGATTTTTTCATCCGCATCACGCCCTCGTTTGCTCAAACGAATTAAATGATGCTTATCATTTTCTAAGCGACAGCGCTGTGTTACCTGGTTATTTTCCCAAAAAATAAGTTCCCAAGATTCTTTAACGATAATTAAGGCCGAATCGGAAATAATGCGCTCTCCGCGTTCTAATTCGCTTTGCTGTTCGGGTGTTAATACGTAGCAATCCCAACCCTCATCTTCACCCGCTGCATCAATAAGGTTTCCCTCGGCATCACGTTTCAGCGTATGCTGCTTAACCACCATTTTCATATCGCCTAAGGCAAATAAAACATGCCCCTCCTCAGTAAGCCTTTCGTCATCAATGGCGAGATCCACTTCCTCCGATTCAATCCAAAAACGGTGCAATGATTCTTCGTGTTGACTGGCCTGAAAATCATCAATCACTTTTTTGAGATAACCGGGTAGCTGCTGGGTAATGTTATCGAGTGATCTTAATTCATAGGGGTCACGTCGCTGTACTTCTTGACCAACGGTCAGAAATTTTAATAAGTAATCCGTCAGCAACATCGTATGTAGGAGCGGTGAGTGATGGAGCGTCGATGGCGCGAATCGCATTTGATTGAAAGGATGGTAAGGCATGTCGGGATCGACAGGATCTAAGCTAAAAATTGCTGATGTTAAACGGCGTTGAAAAAGCTCATTTAAATCGAACAGCGTTAATAGACGGTTATAATCACTTTCATCTTCTTGACAATAATCAAGAATAAAAGCCATTTCCCCGGTTTTATAGTTAAATTCGACACCATGAACTGTTTTATACGTCGGAATGTTAGCTTTTTGAGCCAATGGCAATAAGGATCTTGGGCGTGTCCAGCCCTGTTCGTCTAACTCAGCCAATGACCACGGCGCATTAAGATTGTAATCAAGATCGTCTTTGGTCCATTGATTACGCTCAAGTAACGCGTGCATGAGTCGTTGACGGAATTTTTTTTCGACTTCGGGCTGATGAGTTTCTTGGTACCAGTTTTTTAAACAGGCTTCATACGCTTGATAGAAAACGCGTACGTAACTATGATCAATTTCTGCTTTTTCGGTTTTGTTTTTTTGCTTCTCAATGGTATCAATCAGCGCGTGTAACAATTGACGCATTAAGATCAAGCTTTGATCTTCTTGCGCAAGCAAATCGTTATTCGACTGCGCTACTTGAAAAAAGGGGAATAAATCGGCTAACCAGAGTGCACGGTGTTGTAGGGCTTCCAGTGTTTGTTTAAAATATTCATCGGTGTAACGATATGCTAATAAACACTTTATACTGTGTAAACAGGCGTATAACTCGACATCGGGTGTTGCGTGATGGCCAATGCCAACTGCTGTCCGATAAACTTTAGTGGCGAGCTTTTCATCCGCCATGCCTAATGACGGTTCACGTTCTTGCGCGGCCGCTTTTTGAAAGTGAATGCCAATTTGCAATAAGGTATTTACTATCACAAAATGACCTGATGTGCTCATTAAAGCCGGTAACCAATCGAGCAAATGAAAGGCTTTTTCTCGATAAAACGCCGCACGATTTTCCGTCGCCGCATGCGCAGTTTTATGGAGATCTTTTTCTAACTTACACAATAGGCGCGCATATCGAAGTAATTTAGCCGTTTGTTCGCTGATCTTATTTGCACTTCGATTTTCAGATAACTGCGATTTCAAACGTTCGATTAGACGTTCAGCCGCCGCTTGTCCCTCAAAGGCTTTTAAAAACGATTTCTCTACGACTTTTTCTTCGGATAACCAATACAAATGCAGTGCTTGTGAAAACAAATTGCGAAAATATTTACTTTGCAGTAAAGGCGCCATAAAGCCCATCGATTGATCCGCCGTTAACTTGGCATAATCGGTTATTTTCTGTAATGAAAATAAGAGCTTTTCAGTTGGTTGGCTTTCTTTAACAGACGTCAATAAAACTTCAAAAATACCTTGATATAATTGAAACTCATAACTGGACTGTTGGCCTAGTAGGGTTAATTGCTGTATTTTTTGAGAAAAATTTTTATTTAAATTTCGAATGTCTTCTATCGCGTAGTCGCCGATTAAAAATTCAAGAAAACACGCAATGGCTTTTTCAGGTGTTAGAAGCTTTATATCCCGTTTTATTGCGACGCTTTCCTTTGCGCGGATAAAAGAAAAGACATCCTTATAAGTGACTTCTTTACCATCGATTGAATGTCGGTATAGATCAGAATGAAACGCTTTTAAATAGTGCGAAGGTGGATTTTTATCCAGTGATTTTTTTTGGTACTGATCGGTAAAATGCGTATGCTCCTTCCTAAAACTCATTGAAAAAGGAAGTCCTGCTGTGGGCAAATGACCCGAAGATGTTAATGCCAACTCAGTGTCATTAGACGCATTATAAATTTCCCATTCTTGATCAAATTGTCGTCTTTTAGACGGATCACTCAAGGTTTGATACGCGGTTGTCAGCAATGCCATTCTTTGTGCATCACCACCCTTATCCGGGTGTTCGAACAAGGCCTTATAGCGGTAAGCCTTTTTGATAACATGGATAGGCGCATTGGCGTTCACTTCTAAGATCCGATACAGATTATTCATTCCCATGCTCCCTTACGCGTGAAGTTATTTTTTATTGGCGTAACTTATTTTGGATTCTCATGACACCGAATAGTAAATTTTCTATTTTAAAAAATTAACTAAAGAACTCGCTGTTAATACCGACTCACTGGCAATGTTCTGAGAAAATACTTTTAAATTTTCAAATGAAATATTTTTTTCCGCATCTTCTATCAGTTTTATTAATGTCTTATCGGATAATGATCCATTTTCATGGGCGATTATCGCCTGTCGGCCCCAATACAGTGCTTTATAGGGTTTATTAAACGGCGGGTCTCGGTACAAATTAGCCAATTGTAATTGTCTATTGGGACCCAACTCCGTCGCTAATCGCTCTAAAAGCAAGAGTGCTTCGGAGTGTCCCCATTGCGCTGCTTTTACGAAATAATCAAATGCTTTTTCTTCATTATCAGCTTGGTATAACTGGCCTAAACAAAATGCCGCTTCTTTGTCCTTTTCTACCATTGCTTTTTCATAAAAATATAAGGCTAAGTCGTTATTTTTAGCGATACCTTCTTTACCCTGCTCATAGCTTTTCGCAATGAACAGATAATACGCTGTAGTAAAAGGCGCATTTTGTAAAAAATCGACGGCGGGTTCATAGCGTTGCTCCACTGCTTTTAGACCCCAAGCAATCGCTTCATCGAAATACTGTTGCTGATAATAGACATCCGCTAAAGTATATTGTGCGGCCACATCACCGGAATGTGCTAAAGACGCTAAGTATTCTCGGGATATATCATGATGATTGAACATCGCTTTAGCAAAATGTCTATAAGCTATTTCTAGATGGTTTTTAATATGCGTATTTTTTTCATATAACTTGGCTAGTTCGTAAGCGCAATCGGCTTCGGCGTAGCCCCATTGCGCTGCTTTAATCAAATAATCACAGGCTTTTTTAAAAGCAAAGGTATTGGAATTTCCAGATTCATCAAAGCATTGGCAGCGTTGTCCCAAATAAAAAGCGGCTTCTTTACTACCCGCCGCATAAGCTTTTTTATAAAAATATAAGGCTAAGTCATTATTTTTAGCGATACCTTCTTTACCCTGTTCATAGCTTTTCGCAATGAACAGATAATACGCTGTAGTAAAAGGCGTGTTTTTTAAAAAATTGACGGCGCGTTCATAGCATTGTTCAGCCGCTCGTAGACACCAATCAATCGCTTTATCAAAACACTGTTGCTGATAATAGACATCCGCTAAAGTATATTGTGCGGCCGCATCGCCTGAGCCGGCTAAAGACTCCAAATGATCCTTTGCGGCTCTATGATGGCCATGCATCGCTCTAGCAAAATAGAGATAGGCGATGTGTCGATGGTTTTCAGATTGACTATTTTTCTCGTATATTTTGGCTAATTCATAAGCGCAATGTGTATTTTTATCGGCAAGCTGTTGCATCTGAGTTAACGCATTGTTATCACCTTTATTAGCCAGTAGTTGATAACATTTAAATGCAGATAAACTTTGGCCAAAATCATCTCGGTATATGACGGCCAGCTGGGAGCTGAATAAATTATTATCTAAAATTTTTACAATTCTTTCCAATGCGGCTAAGGCGTCTAGCGCTAATTTATTCGTCTCCTTGGTAGCCATCGCGTAATAATAAAAGGCTTTTTCAAGATTTTGACTAACGGGTTCTTCGCCAAATTCGTAAAATCGTCCCAATCGACAAGTCGCTTCTTGCGCTTGCATCTCGTGCGCTTTTTCATAATAACTGAAGGCGATTGGCATCACTTTTTTGTTGCCGATTTCACCTTGTTCATACATTTGTGCTAAGTGAAGTGATGCTTTAGACTCTTTAGCACTTAATTCGAGCAGCGCGTCTAAAGCATGTGCCGAATAACTAGCCGCCGCTTTTCTATACCAAAATAGTTCCTTTACAATATCTTTATTAATAATAACTTGCTGCTGTTTTGAGAGGCGATCACCTGCAAAAAGTTTTCCGGCACGATACATCGCAAGCGCATAGTTTTCATTAGCCGCCTTTTCGTAAGCCGCTAATGCTTGCTCCCAAGCTTTAGCCTGTTCATAGTACAGACCCGAATAATAAAAAGACTCTCCAATGCGCCCTTCATCACGCGATAACAGACTGAGCTGATGAAATGCGGCGTATTTTTTAGCGCTTGAAGATAATAGGTTCTAGCAACTTTGAGATCTTTTTGAGTGTGTATGCCGTAATGGAAACACTTACCTAGACTAATATCGTCACGATAACCCCATAAGTAGAGATAAGTCTGTATGGAAAAAAAATTTGGCATCCTAATCCGATTATTTATTATTATTTAATCTATATGTTGACTAAATTTTTTATGTACTGCGTAACTTAGTTTATTAGGACAAATAAAATTTATCAATAAATTTATCGTTAACGAATTAAACGTTTGAAAATCTGAATTGGGTCTTTGAAGTTATTATATTCCAAGTAGGCCATACCAGAAACCTTGGCTAAAGTTAACCAATAACTATAAAACCCTTGGCGAGTTGCTTCGACAAAGTTATCTTCATTTGATCGCTTGGCGCGAATTTTCAAAACATAGGGAAATTGAAGAGATATATTTTTTTTAATTCATCCAAATATTGATTTTTATCGGTGACTGATTCAGTAAAATTATTAGCTGCTAATTTATCAGATTTCATTATTATGAACTCCTTTTAAAAAAACCTAACTCAACTAATTAATAAAATAGTTTCTATTAAACTAATAATGTATTAAAACATAATTTAAAATTAAATACTAATTTTATAAATAAGATAAGGCCCGTTTTCCTTGTCCATTAGCCTTGTCACATACTTTTACGTAACTTCAGCTGAATGTCTTTGCAAAAAAGAAAAAGCATAGAAAATCATTTTTACAGATTAAAATATTGGCCTATCCACAGAGATGTTATGATTTGGATAGATTTTTGGTAATAATACATCTGATTCTTCTAACCGTACTTCTTTTTCAATGTCGCTAATTGCAAGTATTTCTTTCCACTTTCCACCTTATGTAACATTACATTTTTTTAATTTGAATTTGAGTCAATTTACGATACAATTTTTACATGCTATGTTAACTTGCTTATCTTAAGTTAACTTTAAAGACGCAAGAAAATTTAATTTTATTAACTTTCTTGCTCAAACCCGAGAGCGTCTGACAAAATAAAAAGGAGATAAATTGATGAGATCAAGCAATAATTACACGCGATCACTTACACTAAATTTATATAAATCTATCAAAAAGGATCGTATTAAGCGATCGGGATCGTCCGATAACTATCATGACACGCCTGTAAAAAAGACAAGTTGGCTTAATTTACACGCGGCAGCCTCGCACGGCGACTTAGAGGGAGTGAAATACTTTACTGAGAAACAAGTTCAAAGCATTAACACTAAAGATAAATTAGGCCAAACGCCATTATATACAGCCGCTTATAACGGTCATTTACATCTAGTA
>CAZSWN010000045.1:0-6582 GCA_964611135.1 uncultured Coxiellaceae bacterium
TTTCTATGCAAGATTTAGTGCAATGTTGTTTACGTTTAAGACCAGATCGCATCATCGTCGGTGAGGTTCGCGGTCGAGAAATATTGGATTTTTTAAGTGCAAGTTCAACCGGACATGAAGGATCATTCACCTCAATCCATGCCAATAATCCTCGTATTGCGTTTATGCGTATGACGCAACTCTATAAACAAAATAATGTGCCTTCCATGTCAGATAAAGATATCCTGCGTGAAATCAATGAAGTGGTGGATATTATTATCCAAGTAGGAAAGGGCATTAATGGACGCCATGTGCAAAGTGTTTATTACAAATATGGGCAAATATGTGTTTGATGTTTTAGCAAAACTCCATCGATTAAAACAAAATGATCGTTTTAGAATTCTCAATATCACATTTATTCTTTTAATCGGTTTAATGCTTAGCAACCAATTACTTTTATGTTTGTTTGGGTTGCCCAATACCGCTTGGCCCTGGAGTTTTATCGATGTTATACGACAGGGTTTTGTTACTCCGGCGTTGATTGCGTTTACAGTAGTTTATATGCCAATCAGCGCCTGTTGTTTATGGCTAGAAGGCGGTATTAGACGGGCTATTGCCCAGCAAATATTATTTTATTGGGTTTCTTTTTTATTTTTAAGCACATTAGGATTAGCACTTTTTATCCATTGGGAAGCGATTAACCTTCAATCTTATCCTTGGTTTATCGTTTCACTTTTCTTAACTTTACCTAAAAAAATTACTAACCATTTAATTCTTTGTTTATTAACCAGTTATTCATTACTGTTTTTTTTATTGATATGGAAGTGTTTTTCGACAAAAACTAAAGCTGAGAAAATATTTGGTCATGCACATTTTGCCAATGCTTTTGAGGTTCAGAAAGCAGGATTGTATGCTGAACATGGACTTATTCTTGGGAAAGCCTATGGGAAAACGTTAAAGCTTCCTGGATTTGAAGGCGCTTTAGTAGTTGCACCGACAGGAAGCGGAAAAACCACGGCAATTTCCATCCCTAATTTATTAGAATGGACAGGTTCCGGTGTGTTTAACGATTTAAAAGGAGAGCTTTATCGACTAACAAGCGCTTACCGAAAAACTAAGCTACAGAATGAATGTTTTTTATGGGCGCCAGCCGATGTCCAGAAAAACACGTCTTGTTATAACCCGTTTTTTTATGTGAGCGATCACCCTGATTTGCGCATCAGAGATTTACAACTGATTGCGGAAACATTAATTCCTGCCGCTAAATTAGGCGATGGATTTTGGTATCAATCTTCTCGTGAAATATTTCTAACGCTTTCGTTGTATTTATTAGAGACAAAAGGGGCGGCAACCCTATCTAAAGTTCATGATCTATCCAAACAAGAAAGCTTTTTTGCATGGCTAGCAAATGAAGTTATTGATCATGAAGCACTTTCAAAACCACTCAAGCAAAATGCTTTTTCATTGTTAGGTGCGGATGAGAAAACTCAAAAAAATATCTTGAAAGACTTCCATTCTCGAATGGGGCTGTTTAACGATCCTCTGGTGGGTTATGCCACGAGTAAGAATGACTTCGACTTTAGAGAACTCCGTAAAAAAAAGATGAGTATCTATATTCAAATTCCGGATGGAGATAAAGATCGCCTAAGTCCGATTTTAACCTTATTTTGGGCACAACTTATTCATGTGATTTCAGAACGAGAGCCTCAAGCGGATGAACCTTATGGTGTGTTGGCGTTACTGGATGAATTTGGCAATATGGCCCGTATTAATAAGTTAAAAGAGGGCTTATCTTTTTTACGAAGCTATCGGATGCGTTGCATCATTATCGTGCAGTATCTTGCGCAAATTTATTCAATTTATGGTCGTTATGATGCAAAAGGATTTTTGAACAGTAAAGTTAAAGTAGCTTTTGCCTTAAATGATCGAGAAGATGCCAAGTTTTTTTCAGAATCATTGGGTAACAAAACGGTTAAGGTATCTTCTAGCTCAGTGAATACGAGTCATGGGGATCACCCAGGCTCTCGAAGTGAAAATATTAACTTCCAAGCCCGCCCACTGATGACACCCGATGAAATTATGCAATTATCGGATAAAAAGGCCATTATTTTAATGGAGGCAAGAAATCCAATTAAAGCCAATAAATGCTATTGGTTTAAAGACTTTAATTACCGAAATTTACTTAAGCGCCATTAATTAATGATAAGTAGTAGAAGGGTAAAGGTCCTCTATAGAGCAGCCCGTAATGCGTTTTATTTTTTCAGCAGATAGGCCTTCATCGACTAAACAGCGGGCGATACGGCGAGCTTCTTTATTTAACATATTACGTGCAGCGGCGTCCATGAACTGTAAGAGCGCTTCTTGGATTTCTTTAGAAAGCCCTATTTGATCCCATTGTTCTTTTAATTGGGCATCAAATTCCGGATTAATAGAATAGCGCACGGCCTAACTTCCATTTATAGACGTTTAATGCTTATCAACTAAAGCCATGACTTCTCTTTCAGAAAGACCGGTTAGTTTTTGGACAGCTCCTGGTGATCTGCCTTCATCTATAAGTTTTTTAGCAATAGCAATAGCTTTACGATGTTCGCCTTCTTTAAGGCCCTGTTCTAGGCCCTTTTTTAGGCCTTTTTGTTCAAGTTGCTGTGCTAGGGTCATAATATCCTCTCTATAGTTGGGTAAGGCCTCAGCTAAGCTTGAGTAAAACTTCTCGAAATTCTTAGTTATATCAGTATGCTCGAGATATCTCTATATCCACTTAATACACGGACAATTTCAATTGGGTTAGAGGGTTTATAAATAATTAGGTAATGCCATTTAAAGGTCAAGAAGCGAACGGGTTTATTAGTTAAGTCTTCGCGAGTATGTCCAAGCATAGGATTAACAACTAGGTTATCCATGGTGTTATAAAGAGAATCGAGTAACTTTATTGCTGCTTTGGAGCTATCTTGAGCAATATAACTGATAATGTCATCAATATCCTGCTCAGCAATTTCTGATAAAAAAAACGACGGCATAAAATTCTACTTATTAATCTTTTTCTTTAATCGTTGGTAAGCTTCTTTAGCAGATACTTTTTTACCAGCTTGTAATTGTAATAATCCAATTTCTATAGATTGATTTAATTGCTCGATCCGATGTTTTTGTAAGTCATCGTAGGTATTCATCAATCTAAGTGATTCGCGAATAACTTCACTCACCGAAGTATAAAGCCCACTGTTTACTTTCTCTTGGATATACTTTTCAAGTTCAGGCGTCAATGAAATGTTCATAATTTATGATGTCATGATAAACAATCTAAATTATAGCAAAAATTGCTATAATTGGCTATTTTATGCGCGCTTTAAACTTTTTATGATTGTAACCTATAAATATCTAAAATGATAATAAAATATCATTAAATTAATTTTTTTTATGCTAATAAAATGCTATCATAATGCTAAATGCTAAATAAATTTAAGTATCAAATATTGCTGTTAAAGGTAAAAAATGTCTATTAAAAAGATTCAGAAAGAAAGTAACACAAATAAAATAAAAAAAACTAAAGCAATTTTAATACGAGCACCAGAAAGTTACCTAAAAGATTTAAAAGAAATATCTCATTTAACAGGTTTATCTGTTAACGCTGTTTGTCTTGAATTGTTACGTATAGGAATAAAGGAAAGATTAAGAGAGTTAATAGATAAAAAATAGAATATTGCAAAATGATATCAATATGATATCATAAAAGCGTTCCTAGGAGGTTCCAGCCTCCTAGGACATTTAACGCAACCAACTAACAAGGAGTTGATTATGACCGCGTCTATTAGCTTAGATCATCCTACACCTGTTCAGCAATCTTTAGTTGAGCTCACTCGTAAAGCTGACCAACTTAATATCTATGTTGACACCTTAAAAACTCAATTAGGGATTCAAATTGATAGCATTATTAATGCGCTTGAAAAAGAGAGAAGGCAATCTAGAAAGTTTCTACCGCTCTATGATCAAGCCAAATTTTACCAATTTATTCAAAGGCACCTAACTAAATTCAATAGAACCTTATTGAGGGTTTTCCTAGAAACACGTCAATTTGAGCACGCCGTACAAAATTACCATAGCACGATTAATTTCCTTAGTGAGGAAAGGGCTCATAGCTAAAGTTGTGTTGAAAGACATGGTCTTTATTTAATCAATTAACCTGAGGAATAAAAGTATGAACTTAACTCCATCTACCCGAGACAGTGAAATTTGGCTCACCAAGAAACTGCATGAAATAGAAATAGGACTCTATAAGGTAAAAAATTCATTGATTCTAGGGGGAATTTGTTTAGCTTTGATTTTTACAGGATTAGGGGCCGTTTTTTATAAATTATTACATTAAATCCGCCAGACCCTGTTAAGGGGACACCGATAGCGTGCTGATAACACTCTATCGGCGCCTGGCCATCATCACCTAACCAGGAGTTGACAATGGTTAAACGCAGCTTATATCGAGAGTCTTTAGTAAACAAGCTCTCTGATCAAGAAGATAAATTTTTTGAAAATTTTGCTAAAGATTACTTAATTTACTTGGGCAATCCAAAGCCTACTCAAACTCAAATAAAGGAAATGAAAGCAATCCTTTCTGAAACCGAAGTTAAACGAGTCGTTACGTTGGATAAACGATTAACCCCCCAGGAAAAAAGATGCCTTTTTTTAGCCAGTAAGGGGAAAACTATTAAAGCTACGGCGCAGATCCTAAAACTAGGTTTTAACACAGCGCTAGGATATCGAAATTCGGCGATTAAAAAACTTAATGCCGCTAATTTAACAGCCGCAGTAATTTTAGGTATTAAGTATTTGGATATAAAAGAGACGATTTGACCACAAAATTTTGGGGGTGGTTTTAGCAGACTTAAAAGGCATGCTTTTCAATTTTTGGAATTATTTAAAAGCATGCCTAAAAGTCGAACAGTAAAAGCTAAAAATCTTTTAAAAAAAATTAATGACACAGAAGTTCAGCTTTCCGAGTTATTAGCTCGTTACCATCTTAGTTATATTGGGAATAATAATCCAAGTGATAAGGTGTTAAGGCATACTATTCAGTTATTGTCCCATATTTTTGTTAAAGCCTCTATTGTATTAACGGCCTCTTTAACCACTAGAGAAAAGGAATATATCGAACTTGCGTCCAGAGGTTATAAATTAAAAGAAATTGCTAAATTTTTAAACATCGCTCTTTCTACCGCAAAATCAGTTCGTGAGGTTATTTTACAAAAATTGTTTTGCAGAAATATAACTGAAGCGACAGCCATTGCTAGAAAATATCAGCTGTTGCCATAACAGCTATTGTAGGTTTTATCAAGCGGCCAAAAGGCCGCTGTATTTAAATTCAATTAAGTTCACTATTTACTTTGCTTTTTTACTAAAAGGATAATAAATAATGAAACTTAGAAAGTTAATATCTAAAAAAATAGACCATTTTTACTGGGATCTTGGAAAAGATTATTTGTCATTTTTTTATAACCCCATCTTAAAAGAATATCATTTAAATGAAATTATCCATTTGCTTCAGTATCGTTATTTTAAAGAATTTAATGATCTTACTGATCAGGAAAGAAAATGTTTATATTTAGCTGGAAAAGGTAAAACTATTAAAGATACAGCAAATATTTTAAATGTTGGTTTTCATACGGCAAGAGAATATCGAGACGATAGTATAAAAAAAATAAATGCAACTAATATCACGGAAGCAGCGGTTAAATATTATGAGCAAATTAACAATTAATCGTTCCAATATCCCTGAAAATGATACAATCAGCGGTATAAGGCAGAAAACTAGGGATGCGTCGTCAAAAAAATGAAACAGAGAAATGTTGTTAGTTTTATACTAAAAAGGAGGGCCTTTAGATGCTTTATTCTTTTGAAAACAAAGTACCAAAACTACTAGGAAATAATTATTTTATTGCCGAGAGCGCTAGTGTTATCGGGGCTGTGATTATTCACAATAATGTCATTATTCTTCCTAATGCGGTTATTCGTGCCGATAATGAGATCATTGAAATCGGCGATAACACTAATATTCAAGACGGCGCTGTTTTACATACCGATCCAGATATTCCTATGAAAATAGGGCAAAATGTTACTATTGCACATAATGCCATGGTACACGGGCGCGCTGTGGGTGATAACTCGGTTATTGCTATTGGCGCTGTTGTGTTGAGTAATGCAGTAATTGGTAATAATTGTATGATTGCTGCGAATGCATTGGTATTGGAAAATCAAATAATTCCAGATGGTTCACTGGTCATGGGTACTGGAAAAATAAAAGCGCAATTATCTGAAAAACAGATAGCAGAGATGGCATGTTTTGCTCAGCATTATGTCGAAAAAATTGCTCGCTTTAAAAAAGGACTTAGACCCTTTGATTCAAAAATAAAAAAATCTTCTGGCTAATAATTAAAGGCTGTATATGGAAAATAATGATACTAAAGATATTACTAAGGTTTTAAATAATCATTTTAAAAAAAGATCTCTTTACGTCGTTAAGGATTTAAATTCTAACTATATTCGATGTAGTGAAGCGGTTGCAGAAGAAGCAGGGTTAAATGCACCTAAAGAAATTAAGGGGAAAAGTGATTATGA
>CAZSWN010000046.1:0-6042 GCA_964611135.1 uncultured Coxiellaceae bacterium
AAGACTTTTCGGTAATCATTTTTTGTTGCGCTAAAAAAGCCATGCGTAATTCATAACAAACAATTTGCACAGCGGCGGCAAGATTCAAGGAACTATAATCGGGATTGGTCGGAATAATGATTTGAAAATGGCAATGCTGCAATTCTTCGTTCGTTAGTCCGCATCGCTCACGTCCAAATACTAACGCGACTTCCTGAATAGGACCCATTATTATTTTTTCAGCCGCCGCTCGCGCCGTTAAAGTAACCCAATTCAGTTCCCTTACTCGCGTACTGGTACCAAAAACCAAGCTACAATCTTGCAATGCTTCGGTTAAATTATCGACCACCCTAGCTTCGGCTAAAATATCAATCGCATTACTCGCTCGCACCGATGCACTCAGATGGGGAAAAGCCTTAGGGGCTACCAAATAAAGATTCTTTAAGCCCATCGTCTTCATGGCACGCGCGGCCGCACCAATATTGCCAGGATCTGTTGTATTCACTAAAACGATACGGCTACGTAAAAAAAATCCAGCAAAAGACATTGCTTTCCTCTTAAATCATTATTGTGAATGGATAAAAATAACGAGCGATGGAAGCAACATAAACTTAAGTTAAGTATTTTCGAGTTATTTTAACAAATTTTGCCACATCAAAGATATTTTAGCGGCATAAGCTATGGTATCATCCTTATACTTTTAAAAATATAGCTTTAGATTTCACATTCTATAATATCAATATCCATGCACCCTTTCTTAAATATTGCTGACCGTGCTGCCCGTATGGCAGGAAAAACCATTTTAGATGGTTTAAAACGCCTAGATCGCATCCGTATGCAGGAAAAACAAGATAACCGTGGGGTTGTCACAGAAATTGATCTAAAAGCTGAAAGTATTATTATTGACAGCATTAGAGACGCCTATCCCCGTCATGGGATACTCGCGGAAGAAAGCGAGCCGATTGACGGCGAAGACTATATCTGGATTATTGATCCCTTAGATGGAACCAGTAATTATATCCATGATTTTCCGCATTTTGCGGTGTCTATTGCCATTAAAAATAAAGCAAAAAATCATATTGAGCATGCTTTGGTCTACGATCCTTTACGTCAAGAAACCTTTACGGCCACACGCGGTCAAGGTGCTTATTTAGATAACACACAACGCTTCACGCGTCGCTTGCGTGTCAGCAATCGTTCAAGCATCCAAGAATCCTTAATAGGGATATCTATTCCTAGTCGAGGATTTAATACGTTAACGGCCTCTATCAACAAAGATGCGCTACGAACCATGATGTCTCAAGCCAGTGGGATACGTCGAACCGGATCAGCGGCGCTTGATTTAGCCTATGTTGCCGCAGGACGTCTAGATGCGGCTTTAGAGCTTGAACTCGCTCCATGGGATATGGCCGCAGGGGTTTTGCTCGTTCAAGAAGCCGGCGGAATAGCTTGTGATTTAACAGGGGGCGAAAACTACTTTAAGACGCGGCACATTATTGTCGCTAACCCTAAGCTTTGCCCTTTAGTACTCAAAGCAATTAGTCCGGCAGTCTAAGATTTAACAAGCCTGGCCTTTAATTTAAGGTCTATCGTCTACTACTTTTAGTGGCGGTAAAAAATTGCGTCGATCAAGGCCTAAGGCTACTGCCAAAGCGCCTGCGACATAAATAGAGGAATAGGTCCCCACTACGATTCCGATTACCAGCGCTAAAGCAAAACTATGGATCATCGTTCCGCCAAAAATACATAACGAAAGTACAACCAGTAATGTCGTTGCCGATGTCATAATAGTCCGTGATAAGGTTTGATTTATAGAGAGATTCACCACTTCAACCGCGCTACCTTTACGCAGCTTACGAAAGTTTTCGCGAATTCGGTCAAAGATAACAATCGTATCATTCAATGAGTAACCAATCACGGCCAATATAGCGGCTAATGCAGTGAGATTGAATTCAATATGAAATAAGGAAAAGATACCGAGAATGACGATAGGATCATGAATCAACGCAACAGCGGCACCTATCGCAAATCGATATTCAAAACGAAGTGCAATGTAAATCATGATCCCTAATAACGCGATAAAAACAGCCAACGCACCTTGGCTAGCTAATTCGTGCCCTACCTGTGGCCCTATAAACTCTATTTGCTTTAATTGAGCACCCGGCAAGGCATTTATAATTTGCGCACTTAAATCATGCTGAGTCGTCTGGTGTGGCGCCAAACTAATTAATACATCCTGCGAGGTTCCATAACTCTGTACGAGTATATCTTTAAATCCCGCCGCAGCTAACTCTTGACGGAGTACGGGGATGTTGGCAGGATGAGCAAATGAAACTTGCAACTGGCTACCGCCAGTAAAATCTAAACCCCAATTCAGACCTTTGCTCAACAAAGAGGCGGCGGAAATTAGCATTAATAACAAAGATAAACCCACTGCCCAGCGGCGTAAGCCTAGAAAATTAATCTGAGTTTGTCTTTTAAAAAATTCCACAATGTTTACTCTCTAAGGCTAAATGCCAATCGGCAAGCGTTTCAGAGGACGTCCTCCGTAGCATATATTGATTAAAGCGCGTGTTACCATGATGCCCGTTAACATCGACGTTAATAAGCCTATGGTTAAAGTCACTGCAAATCCTTTAATCGAGCCGGTACCTACTCCAAATAAGATCAAGGCAACAATCAAAGTTGTCACATTCGCATCAATGATAGTGATTAAGGCACGATCATAACCGGCATGGATACTTGCCTGAGGCGAAACCCCATTGCGTAATTCTTCACGAATACGCTCAAATATTAATACATTGGCATCAACCGCCATACCGACTGTTAAGACTATCCCTGCCATACCTGGCAAGGTTAAGGTCATCCCCAGTAAAGACAACAATGCCACTAATAACACTAAATTCAGTGCCAAGGCAATGTCGGCAATAACACCAAATATTCCGTAGTAAATGGCCATAAAAACCACCGCCAAGACAAAACCGACCACAATAGAAATAATTCCTTTATGGATATTCTCTGCCCCTAATTGCGGACCTATAGTGCGCTGTTCAACGACGTAGATAGGGGCCGGTAAAGCGCCCGCTCTCAGTAAGAGTGACAAATTAAGTGCTTCTTGGGTATTAGTTAAACCTGTGACTTGAAAATTAGGCGGTAATGCGGTTTGAATATTAGCAATACTAATAACACGCTCTACTTTGTGTGGAATATGGACAATTTTTCCATTCACTAATTTTGCACGGCTCTTTGTCTCTACATAAACAATGGCCAAGGGTTTCCCAATGTTTTCTCCCGTCACCTGATGAAAATAAGCTTCGCCCCCTCCGCCCAAACTAATACTAACGGCAGAACGGCCGGATTCATCAAAACTAGTTGCCGCATCAGTAATCGAGCTCCCAGCCAAAATAACTTGCTTATTTAATAATACCGGCTGATTCTGGTATTGGTATAATTGCGCACCGGGTGGTAATTTCCCGAGTTGCGCCGTACGAGGATCATGCGTTACGTCAACTAAACGAAACTCAATGGTAGCGGTTCCTCCTAAAATCTGCTGCGCACGCGCTATATCTTGGACACCGGGCAAATCGACTAAAATTCGATTACTCCCCTGCTGCTGAACAATAGGTTCTGCAACACCTAATTCATTAATTCGGTTACGCAAGGTATTAATAGTCTGCTCAATAGCCAATTGTCGTAAACTATTAAGACCTTGACTTGTCCATTGTGCCGCCAGCTGATTGCGATTAGTGGCTATTGATGTTGTAAATTCAAAAGCGGGGAATTGGCGCTGCAACAAAGCCTTAGCGTGCTCTAAATTCGCCGTATCTCTGAACAAGATATCAAGTTGCTTTTCTTTTGGAGTTAATTCCGCATAGCGAATATTGGCCTGTCGTAAATTTTCAGCAATGCTTTTAGTCAAACCCTGCATACGTTGCACAATGAGGTTATCAATATCGACTTCTAAAGCAAAATGTACCCCGCCACGAAGATCGAGGCCCAGCTTCATAGGCAGTGCACCAATAGCCTGCATCCATCGAGGCGTTGTTGAAAGCAGATTAACAGCTACTGTATAGTCATCCCCTAAATCGGCTGACAAAATATCCTTGGCGCTAAGCTGCGTATCGGTATTACTAAATCGTAGTAAAATAGTTTGCTTAGCAAGCGCTTCGCTTAGGGGGTGGATCGCCGCTGATTTGATTAAGGTATTAACTTTTGTCTGTAAAGTATCCATGTCAACGTTCGCCATAGCAGTAGTCGGCGAAATCTGTACGGCAGGCTGCTCTGGAAAAAGATTAGGCGCGGCATAGACAAAACCCAATAGGACTAGAACCAATAATAATACATTTTTCCAGAGAGGATATTTATTGAGCATAATTAATAAATTAAAACTTTAACGTCCCTTTAGGCAATACACTCGCAACAGCCGCCTTTTGTAAATTAATTTCAACATTTTCGGCTATTTTTAAGCTAATTAAATCGTCCTTAAGCCGAGTAATTTTACCGACTATACCACCTGTCGTAGTCACCTCATCACCTATCGCTAAACCCGCCATTAATTGACGATGTTCTTTAGCGCGTTTGGCTTGTGGACGCCACAATAATAGGTAAAAAATCACCACAAAACCTAATAAAATTAAGATTTGAGAATATCCAGTGGATTGAGGCGCTACAGAAGTAGCGGCTGATTGCGCCAATACATCAGTCATAAAAAAGCTCATACACCTACCCTCATAATAAAATCAATGATAATTAAGGCATGCAATTTACCTGGTTCCTGCTCGCTTCGCAAATTTTACACTACAAATTTTTTCTAATAAGGAGCCTAAAGAGCAAACCAGGTTAAAAATAAGCGCTAGCTATAAAAATATCTAATTCAGACATATAATCGCTAGGGCTATTTTATTAATTAACTTATCCACATCGCGTCTCCATAACTAAAAAAACGATATTTAAAAGTCATGGCCGATTGATAAGCCGCCATAACTTGTTTGAAACCAGCAAAGGCAGAAACTAGCATCAGTAAAGTCGATTGAGGTAAATGAAAATTAGTCATTAACGCATCGACGCAACGAAAGCAAAATCCAGGATAAATAAAAAGATCGGTATCTCCAACAAACGCTTTTATTCTACCATTTAATGCAACTGTTTCTAAAGCCCTTGCCACGGTTGTTCCCACGGCAATAACCCGCTTATTATCTTGCTTAGTTTTTTTAATTTGTTCACAAGTAGCTTCTGTCACCACGAGATATTCACGATGCATGCGGTGTTCCTCAAATCTTTCAACGCGTACTGGCTGAAAGGTTCCTGCACCTACGTGTAAAGTGATAAAAGCAATGTTTACTCCTTTAGATTTCAAGGCATTTAATAAAGCTTCATCAAAATGTAAACCCGCTGTAGGGGCTGCAACAGCCCCTGGGGAAGAGGCAAAAACTGTTTGATAGCGCTCCCAGTCAAATAGTTCATCAGGACGTTGTACATAGGGTGGCAAAGGGATGTGACCTATGTTATTGAGCAGCTCTAAAATAGAGGGTGGCTCTACTAAAAAATATAATTCGAATATATTCTCATCGCGCGCCAAAATCTCAAGGCTAATCCCATTTTCTAGTATAAGTTGAGCCCCTATTTTTAATGACTTACTTGATTTCAAATGCGCTAAAATGCGCTTTTTATCTAAAATTCGTTCAATCAAAATTTCAACTTTACCCCCTGTTGCTTTCTTTGCAAACAAGCGAGCCGGAATAACTTGGGTATTGTTTAACACTAACAGATCACCTGGGTTTATAAAATCCAAGATGTCTTTAAATTTTTTGTGGATAATTTCACCGCTCGATTTATCCAAACAAAGCATACGACTACCGGTTCGTTGCGCAGATGGATAATTGGCAATTAATTCAAGCGGAAGCGGATAAGAAAAATCTTTGAATGTATAAGGGGAAGATGTTGTATTCAGCATACGAAAAACAGATTAAAAATATTTAAAAAATTTATTTTACCCAGAACAGAAAAAGAAAAACCCGCTATTCGCGGGTTTTAAAAAAGTAGCCTGGCGGTGTCCTACTTTCC
>CAZSWN010000047.1:0-5821 GCA_964611135.1 uncultured Coxiellaceae bacterium
AAGCAGGCTACCTAGGCTTGTCCCAAAGAAAAGTTGACGGTGTTGCGTATGAGGGAATTAATAAGTTAGGTGCCATGAAACTACAACAAAACGTAATTGATCTCCTTGCTAAAGGGATCGTGCCTATTTGTGACAAGTTTAATCTGTATGGAAAAGCCGGTTTAGCTTATATCAATACCGATATGAAAGCTACCGTGCAAACTATTCCAGCGGCTACTCGGACTGGCTTAAATGACGCAGCTAATGTAGCTCGACACAAATTAGCACCTGAAGTAGCATTAGGTGCCAGCTATGACATTACGCCGAATGTTTCCGTAGACACCTCATGGACCCATATCCAAGCAGTTGGCAAAAACCGTACTGGCAATATCGATTTTGTCGCGGTGGGCCTTGGTTACAACTTTGGCTAAAAGTTTAAAAAGCCACTCTTGCAAAAAACCCCTTTTTTAAGGGGTTTTTTCTTAATAAAACCTCAAAAAATAGCTATTTCAACCTACTTATTCATTGAAGCATATTGACAATATTTTGACCGAATGCTATAAAAGCAGCTGGTTTAACACCTTAAGCTCCTTAAAGAGGATAATAATAATATGTTTAAAAGAATCGTTACCGCCACTCTATTAGCTATTTCGGCGCTCAGCGTAGTCGCCGCGAATGCGGGCACACCCGGTGCTTATGTCAGTGGTGAAATGGGCTATGTGCATACTAAGAACAAATTCCTTAAACCCTTCCCCTCTAAAGACACGAAATACCAAGGTGGTCTAATCGGTCGATTATCGGCAGGTTATCAATTCTCACCTTATTGGGCCATTGAAGCGGGTTATCTGCAACTAGCTCGGCAAAAGTCGAATCTTTCAGTGGGCGCTTTAGCCACTCATGAAACTGTCATCTTGAAGCAACATGCTTTTGATGTCGCTGGAAAAGGTATTTTGCCTATCTCCGATAAATTCGATATCTATGCCAAAGCAGGTATGGCTTACTTAATCAGTAATCTCCATAACGCTAAGGCCGTAGCGCCTATTGCTAAATACAGCTGGGCTCCTGAAGCCGGTGTTGGTGTTACTTATAATATTAGCGACAGCGTTTTTGTGGATACCTCCTATACCCACATCCGTCCCATCGGAAAAAACAGACCGAGCAACATTGACTTTGCAACCGTCGGTATTGGTTATAGCTTTGGCTAAAAAACCTTACGGTTTTAAGCACGGATTGCTCGCTTACAAAAAAACCCCTATTTTTAGGGGTTTTTTCTTTTATACGCTTTTATATAAGCGTTGACGCTCAACCATGACGACTGCCGTTCTCACTTTTTGACAAACTTCGCTTACCCAGCAAAGGCTTTAAAAATTGCCCCGTATAGGAAGCGGCTTGTTTAGCCACTTGCTCAGGTGTGCCGGTACAAACGATCTCTCCTCCTTTACTACCGCCTTCGGGTCCCAGATCAACGATCCAATCTGCCATTTTAATCACATCCAAATTATGCTCGATGACGACAACCGTATTACCGCGCTCGCGTAAACGATATAGCACCTTCAACAGCTGCTCGATGTCATAAAAATGTAAACCGGTGGTCGGCTCATCGAGAATATACAGCGTTCGGCCAGTGTCACGCTTACTCAATTCTTTAGCCAGTTTAACCCGTTGCGCTTCTCCACCCGATAAAGTCGGTGCACGTTGACCCAGATGCAGATAAGCCAAACCCACTTCGAGCAAGGTTTGTAGCTTTCTGGCCAGAACAGGAACCGGATTAAAAAATTCACACGCTTCCTCAACCGTCATGGCAAGGATTTGATAAATATTTTTACCTTTATAATGTATACTTAAGGTTTCCTGGTTATAACGCTGCCCTTTACAAACATCGCACTGCACATAAACATCCGCTAAAAAATGCATCTCCACTTTAAGTACACCATCCCCTTCACAGGCCTCACAACGCCCACCTTTCACGTTAAAACTAAACCGTCCAGGCGTATAACCCCGTGAACGCGCTTCGGGTGTTGCGGCAAATAATTCGCGTATCGGTGTAAACAAACCAATGTACGTGGCTGGATTCGAACGTGGAGTACGACCTATCGGACTTTGATCAATATCAATGACCTTATCCAACTGCTCTAAACCGGTAATTTCGGTATAAGGCGAAACTTGTGGCAAGCTAGCGGCATTTAAACGTTTAGCCGCAATAGGATATAAAGTGTCATTGATTAAGGTGGACTTTCCAGAACCCGATACGCCGGTAACACAGGTCATAAGTCCTAATGGAATCTCGAGATCAATATTTTTTAAATTATGACCGCTCGCCCCGCTCAGCTTGATCAGACGCTGCGCATCGAATTTAAGCCGTTTTTTAGGGCATTCGATACGCCGCTGTCCCGACAGATATTGGCCTGTTAATGAATCGGGATTGCGCATAATCGCTGCCGGTGATCCTTGCGCAATAACACGACCGCCATGAACACCCGCACCGGGCCCCATATCAATGACATAATCAGCATGGCGAATTGCTTCTTCATCATGTTCGACCACAATCACCGTGTTACCTAAATCGCGCAACCTGAGTAAAGTGCTGAGCAATCGACTATTATCCCGCTGGTGTAAACCGATAGAAGGTTCATCTAAAATATACATCACACCAACCAGGCCCGAACCAATTTGGCTTGCTAATCGTATCCGTTGCGATTCGCCACCCGATAAAGTGTCTGCACTTCGATTCAGTGAAAGATAATCTAAACCCACATCCATTAAAAAACTTAAACGATCGATGATTTCTTTTTGCAGCGGCAAGGCAATTTTAGCGCGTTGACCGGATAAATTTAATTGTTGAAATAAATTTTTTAATTTATCCAACGGTAAAGCAACCCACTCGCTGATTGTTTTATCGCCAATAAAAACATGTCGTGCCGCGACATTAAGACGCGTACCCGCACAAGCGCTACAAGGTTTCGAAGCCAAATAACGCGCTAACTCTTCCCGCAACATCGACGACTCGGTCTCTTGATAACGGCGCTGCAGTGTCGGGATTACACCGGCAAACGGTTTTTGTTTATTATATACATGACCTTTTTCCGTCTTATAATGAAACTGTATGGCGACTTCACCGCTGCCGTATAAAATAATTTTTTGTACCGCTTTAGGCAGTGTATTAAAAGGCACATCCAGCGAAAAATGATAATGCTCCGCTAAGCTGTTTAAGAGTGCTGAATAATAGGGATTATGCGCATCCCAACCACGAATAGCACCCTGCGACAAACTTAATTCCGCTTGGGGTATAATTTTGTCCGCATCAAAAATCAGTTCATGACCTAGACCATCACACTGCGGACAAGCACCGGCTGGATTATTAAATGAAAACAAACGCGGCTCTAACTCACTGATACTATAACCGCACAAGGGACACGCAAAACGTTCCGAAAAAACCAGTTCTTTGCTTATTTTTCCACCGCTATCTTGTAATACTGCCATTACTAAACCTTCGCTCAAACTAGTAGCGGTAGCTAAGGACTCGCTCAAGCGTAAACGATTAGCTGGTTTTATTTTCAGTCTATCGACAACGACTTCAATAGTGTGCTTTTGTTTGGGATTCAAGTGGGGTACTTGATCCAGTTCGAGCAAGCTTCCATCAATACGGGCGCGTAAATAACCTTGGCTACGCAGCTTCTCCAATAAGGGTTTATATTCACCCTTACGCCCTTGAACAACAGGCGCCAGAATCAGCAAACGCGTCTCATTCGGTAAAGCCATCAGTGTATCGGTCATTTGACTGACACTTTGCGCACTGAGACTGCTTGCATGCACAGGACAACGTGGCTCGCCTATGCGTGCAAACAATACCCGCAGATAATCATAAATTTCCGTTACAGTGCCTACCGTCGAACGTGGATTATGTGAGGTTGATTTTTGATCAATGGCAATCGCCGGAGAAAGCCCTTCGATATGATCCACATCCGGTTTTTCCATCATAGACAGAAATTGGCGTGCGTAAGACGATAAGGATTCAACGTAGCGACGCTGCCCCTCGGCATATAGCGTATCAAAGGCAAGCGAAGATTTACCGGAACCGGATAGACCCGTCACCACAATCAGTTGGCCACGCGGAATATCCAGATCGATATTATTAAGGTTATGGGTGCGCGCACCCCGAATGCGAATTGTATCCATAATGTGTAAACATTAAAGCGCGCGTAAAAAACTAAAAAAGCGCTTCATGGAGATTATAAGTGAAACCCGACACTATAACCTTGAAAATAAGGAAAAGAAACCTCTAAAAAACTCCTCTTTTTTAGCTTTCCTTTTTCGTCAACAAGAATTAGAATTTAAAACGATGCGTTTAGATTTCCTTATCGTTAGGAGTAGTAAAACATGGCCAAAGGCATTAACAAAGTTATTTTAATCGGTCATCTAGGGGCAGACCCTGAGGTTCGCCATATGCCAAATGGTACCGCCGTGGCTAATATTAATCTAGCTACCAGCGAAAGCTGGAAAGACAAAGTAACTGGTGAACCACAAGATCGTACCGAATGGCATCGCGTGGTCTTATTTCAACGTCTCGCTGAGATCGTCGCGGAATATTTAAAAAAAGGCGCTAAGGTTTATATTGAAGGTCGTCTACAAACACGAAAATGGCAAGATAAAACCACCGGCCAAGATCGGTATACCACGGAGATTATTGCCAATGAGATGCAAATGCTCGATAGTCGCGGGAGCAGCAATAAAGAATCCGCTTCTTTTACACCGAATAACAGCTATGCGGCCCGGCCCAAGCAAGAAGCAAGCCAGTCTGTCGAAATGGCTAGCGAAGCCTTTGATGACGATATCCCTTTTTAGCACGCACTTTTTTAACCTCCCTCTGGCTGTAAGGGGTTAAAAATACCTTCGATTTTTAGTTAAATTTGTACATTTTATACGCATAATTGGCGTGGTTTATTCACCGCGCTGTTTAAATGAGATTTATTAAAAGCAGATTACTTGATTTATCAGCCGACTTGGCTAACCTTTCCATAAGGAGCATTTATTTCTCAGAAATAATAAAGGTCTAAAGCGAGGGGGGTTGTGAAATATTTAATTGCTTGGTTATTAGGCATTCCTATTGCGGTATTGCTACTTATTTGGTTGTTTAGCCATCTATTTTAAAACCCCACTGCTGTTTCCATCGAAAAAACCTTTACACGCACCGTGATTCGGGTTTTATTTTCAAGTAGGAGTATTCATACTATGAAAGCGAAGTTATTTTTTATCTTAAGCTTACTCGCGTTACCGATGGCTGCCAGCCTGGCCATGTCAGGTCATCGCGCTATGCAACAAGAAACAACCGGTCAATATGTTGACAGCAGTGTCATTACCTTAAAAGTGAAATCTAAACTATTGGCCGACCCAGAAATCAAAGGTTTAGCTATTTCGGTCACCAGCTACAAAGGTCAAGTTAAACTCAGTGGTTTTACCCACACCATGGCACAAAAAGAGAAAGCAGGCATGCTGGCAAAACAAGTAGAAGGTGTCACCGGCGTGTCAAATATGATAATGATCAAAAAACAAGCGCGCTAAAAATGAGAGATAAACAATAAAGTAATCCTTCTTGTATCTCCATCTTACAAGAAGGATAAAAATAATTGCGACACAAGGTAACTTGTTTAAGATCACGTTCCTCTACACGGCTTAACACCACTCAACAACCGCTAACCCCATTGGCGTTACAAGTGACTTCATTAAGCACAACCGAACCCTGTTTAAGCACCGACTGGAATATAGCCATTAATCCGTGCATCCCAACGGCTGCCCAAGGCTTCCACACCGGGGTTGGCGATCCAAAATCCACTTTGATTCGCCA
>CAZSWN010000048.1:0-5797 GCA_964611135.1 uncultured Coxiellaceae bacterium
TTCGGTGAGATTAATCGCCTCTTTTTTTATTGATTCTACTGAATGTTCGGCCGCTGTCACTTCGATGACGGAATTGAGTAGTCCTAAAAGCTGTTCACCTGCGCTATGAATCCATACGCCATACTGTCGTGCCTGAGCAGTTGTTCCAGTGTCAATTTGTATCCCTGAAAGACCTATAATTCCCGCCAATGGCGTTCTTAAATCGTGTGCCATATTCATCAAAAATTCTTGTTTAGCAATTTCTGCTTGTTTTATAGCGGTAATGTCAATAGATAAACCTATAACACCACGAAACTCTCCTTGTATATAAGGGGCCTTGATAGTAACAAAGCTTTTTTCTGGCATGTTTTCATATAAAATTTCTTCTTTTTTTGAGGCAAGGACTCTTTTAGTATGAAGCCATTCTTTCTCTCCAAAAGTAGCTACATGCTTCCCTTGGATCGCTTTAAGTTCAGAAACCTGGCTGGATTTAAGCATATGTTCATTAGCCCAATGAATTTTTCCATTTTCATGAACTAAAAAAAGATTAACGGGAAAAATTTTACCTAACGCATTGGCAATATGTTCAATATTAGTAGAGATCATATACTATTCCTGTGTATTATCATTCTTGATTCTTTAGTTGGTTCTTGTTGTGCCTGATATGTGCTTGGATAATTATCAATTTGATGGATCAATCTTCTAAATTCCTTGATAAATCTTAGCTCTTGCTTAAGATCCCACTCCAATGTTTCTAAGGTACATTTCACATAACAAGTCAAATGACTTTCCTCTTGTTCTTTAAAGCACATAAGTTTTTTTTCTGCCGGTTTGAAATGGGTATGCAAAGTAGGCGAATAAGCTCTTTCTTGTTTTATTTCATAACGTACATAACCTAGAGAGCTGTCTTTAAAATATTTATTCCAGATATGGCGTGCCGGTGGATTCATTCCGCTAGGGTAGGTTAAAAAATCTGCATTACACTTAATTAGCTGTAATATAGCCGCACATTCTTCTAGAATATAATCAATAGAAATTTTTAAAAAATCATTATAATTAACTGTATTTATATTTTCTTTTAAGTAATTATTTATTTTTTTAGCAACATAGGCAGTAGCATGTTCATTTACCAAATTTCTAAATTCAGGATCTTGATCGATATAATCTTTTTTAATTTTTTGAAAAAAATTATCAAAAGATAAGAAATTGGCGGAGGATGCTGCTTTGTTTAACAATTGTTTCCAATCGACAATCTCGATAGGTAGAATAGAGCCGGTTAAGTTATGAACATGTTTTTTTAACCAGTCACTATCAAGTGCTAAAGCTTTTTTTTCTATTTCTTGTTCTGTAAGCGACAATTGTAATCCTAATGAAAAATAATGTCGCTGAAGGTAGCCTGTGGTAATTATAATTAATTTTTCAATAGTTTTTTCAGTAAAGCAGTGCGCAATTAAATCAAAAAAATGATTCCAATACTTTCCTTTTTGAAGCTTATTACCAGAGCTAATTACCGTCATTAAAACAGCTGAATTTTTAGTAGGTAATCGTAAAGAATCTTTAAAGCGGGCTTGCAACTTAGGCATAAAATCTCCTTTTATTATTATAATTGAACTAACATTTTATTGGCATCGAATTTTTAGATTATTTTTAACTGATATGACTACATGTCCTGTAATACGCTATTTAACATTCGGTCCTTAAATAAGCTACTCCCATTGGATTATGGTCTAAAAAAATGTGAACTACCTTCGGGTTTTTCCTGTACCTGTGATGAGGCCGCTTCTGCTGGTGAAGTGATTGTCACCAGGCTTTGTGTGAGCACCAGTTGTCTTAATTTTTCCATCTCTGCTCTCATCTCCGCTTCCAGCTCTGCTCTCATCTCCGTTCGCTCTTGTTCACGCTTCGCTTCCATCTCGGCAAGGTCTTGCGCTCGCTTCGCCTCCAGCTCGGCTCGCATCTCCTTGCGTTCTTCTCGCATCTGGGCCAGCGCTTTTATCATGTGTGCAAGTTCGGCTCTGAAGGCTTTGCGATCGCGTTCTATTTCGTCTAATATTGCTTGGATCTCTGCTTCGCACTGGGGGACACAGTCTTTCAGTCTTTCTAAATCTGCGCTTAGCGTTTCCTGCGAAGTCTCTGATAATTGCCTAAACTGCCGAAAAAATTTTGTTTGTATCTGGCTTAAATCTTCATTTCCATGTGATTTATCCGGATGAAATAGTAAAGCACTGTTTCGAAAGAAGCTCATTAAGCGGCGTTGTAAATTTTCTAAACATTTTATCGCTGCTTTGCTTGTCTCGTAGCTGGCATTACCTTGACTAAGCTGGCTTACCATTTCTCGATAACGATCAATCTGTGGCGTTATCAGGTCCTTTATATTATGGAGACTTTGTTCTAATAATGCTTGTATCTCCCTATACGCCTCAGGCCTTCCTTCCTCTAACAAGTTTTCTATTGCTTGTCGTTTTAATTTAACCCACGCAACTACTGCGTCTATATGACCGAGTTCCGTATCTCCTGTAGGATAATACATTCTCAGTGTATTGCTTGCATCGATAGCAGGGCCTACATAAACCAACGCCTGGCTATCTGATACAATGCCAGATTCTGTTGCCTCATATCCGACACTAGTAGACGCGGTAGCGCCATCCTTGTGAGCACTGCTTTGTTCGAGCGAGGATGGGTATGACAGATAATCACGCATCACATTACCTAAGGCTTGATACTCTTTTCTTATTCGACGTCGTAGGTTTTTTCGCCCTTCTTTACTGCTTATTTTTTTTAATTTTTTGTCCATAAGTTTTAAAAACGCTCGCTCTCTTTTTTGTTCGTACTGACGCAATAGTGACGGATACCGATACGATAACCAGTTTAAATCACCGGCATGTTTTTCTAGCCGCTGCTCACAGCGTTTGGTCTCGCGGTCAAGCCAAATAACTAGCTCTGCCCCTATAGCGCGCTCTTGCATGCTTCCGCTCAACACAGAAACCGGATCAGTAGGTTGTTTTTGTATCTTGTCAAAAGCAAGGCAACGCTGATAATAAGACCACACCTTGCGCTTGTTATTAATCTCTGTAAACAAATCCAAGCACCACCGTTGCCAAAAAGGCCTTTGCCAATAAGCGTGTATCTGAGCCTGTAGCACGGCTGGCCGTAGATTAAAGAGTCGTAAACTACCTAGGCTCGTCTCATCGCGCTTCCATAAGGGTTGCTCTTCACTTAATTTGGGCACAATAAAAAAAACCGAAATCCATTTTTTACTACGCCACCACGACATCCAGGTAAACGGTTTTTTAGCCAAGCGCTTCCCCATGCTCTGCAATACGCTATTTAACATTCGGTCCTTAAATAAGCTACTCCCATTGGATTACGGTCTAAAAAAATGTGCGCTGCCTTCGGGTTTTTCCTGCACTTGTGATGAGGCCGTTTCTTTTGATGTCTGATTTTGGCTCAAATTTTGCGATTGCATTAAGCGTTCTAACGCCTCAATTTTCGCTTCCATCTTGGCTAGCTCTTGTGCTCGCTTCACTTCCATCTCGGCTATCTCTTGCGCATGTCGCTCTTGCTCTTGGGTAAACACGGCTCTCATTTTTTCAAACTCGGCATTATCTTTCTCACGATCGTCTGCAAAATAATCAATATTTTTATTTTTCTCACGGCGATAAAGCGCTCTTTGGTGTAGCCTTAGCTGTTGATTCAGTTCTTTGCCTAAACGTAATAGGTCATCATGCAATTTGGATCGACCCCAAAAACCACGATTGGCTAGCTTTGCTTGCCTGGAGTCCTCTAATATTTGCTCTAAAATTTCTTGTGCTTCAAACAAGGAGTCATAGCTGACTTTTTTTCCGGCCGTGTCATCCGTCGCTACTTTGATATACCACACTAAATTGTGAAAACTTTGTGCGCATTCTTCCTGCCTGTTCTGAAAATTAGAAATCACGCCACTGAGTAAGCGTAAAAGTTTAGGCTGTTTTTTTCTATTTTCTAAGATATTAAAATAAGCATTTAAATGTTCTTTCAACTCATGACAAATAGGTTCTAATTTTGAGTAAGGACTTAAAATTTTCACCGCTGGCACCAAGACGTTTAAGTCTTGTTTGAGATGGTGAATCACCAATGCTTGCCAAGGACCTTCGGTTTCAAACAGGCGTACTAACAAAGGTTTCTCTAACGCTTCTGTTGGCGATTCAAACAAATCTGCTTTGGATTCCAATAAATACTTAATTATTTGCGTATCTTTTACTTCAAAGGCCTTCTCTAATAAAAGATAACCCACCGTGTTAGCACCCTCTAGAACTAACTCGTCCAAACGAAGTTGAAGCAAAGAAGAAAATTCCTTCATGTATTCTTTATGATGTTGATAAACGGCCGGTAATACGTAAGCACCCTTTAGCCACGCTACTTTTTCAGTGTCGGTAATGGCCAGTGTTCCCTGGTCGCTTAGTAAAAAACTAACTCGTTTCCTCAATAGTGTGGATTCTTTCTCGTCTCCGTCATCTGCCCTACAAGCGGCCTGTTCGAGTTGAAGTTTTTCTTGCTCGGCTAAGGGTTGGAACGCTAAACCCAGTAATGCCTCCAGCGATAATCGCTCTTCCTTAAATCGGGCCCGACCCGGCTTCGATAAGCGTTGACTGAGCTGATCATAAGCGACTCGGAGTGTCCAATCTCCCATAGGCTCGGCTATAGTAATGGCGCTTATACGATAATTTTCATCCAATAAGTCCGATAAAGCCGAATAAGCCGCTATATCAAGTTGTGTTGTTCCAAAATCTAAGTATTTTAAATTCGGATGTACCGCTAAAGCCCGAGCAAGCATTAGCCAGTCATCCCTATTAGCGTCACCTATTTCCAGATGTAAAGTTTCAAGGGATGTGCTCTGAGTTAAAAAATTAACTAATGCCGTTAAACTTTTAGATAAAAAAAACGGCTTTAAGCTGAACTCTTTTAGCGATGTTCCAGCGTGATCGGCTAATTCATTGCATAAAAAATTATGAAAATAGCCGTCTAAATAATGTGGAACCCGATTTTTATCCGAAAAAAAGACCCAATCGATTTTAATCGAACTCCATGTGTCGATTTGACTTAATAAGTCGGATAAAGCGAACTCAAACGGCTCTTCAGCGGGAGTTTCTAAGCCATCCCGCGCATTAAACCTTAAGCCCATATTGAGTTCATTGGCCGGCTTGGCCATTTGCAGCAACGTTAGGTCGGCAATTTCAGGAGACCAATCGCGCTGTGTATGATGTTCTACCACAGCACCGACTATAATTTGTTCAGGCTTCGGCAAATAACCTCGAATAAACTGAACATGATTTAAATGGAATTGATAAGGATAGATTTCAGGTTTATCTGCTCTAAGAAATCGTGCGCAAAGCCTAAGCCTTTCGAGCTGCTCTGTATATAATTCAGTGTCTAA
Organism: uncultured Coxiellaceae bacterium; assembly: GCA_964611135.1. Classification (GTDB taxonomy): domain Bacteria; phylum Pseudomonadota; class Gammaproteobacteria; order Diplorickettsiales; family Diplorickettsiaceae; genus Aquirickettsiella. The sequence continues at coordinate 5,393 of CAZSWN010000048.1, forward strand.
TGCAAAAAAACCGTCCTTTTTAAATCTATCCAATGCTTCACCAAATGCTGGCATTATTAAGTCCTTTTATTATTGATTGTCTTTAGGATTTTTCTAGCACTTTTCCCACTTTCTAAAAGTATAATTTATATTTTTAAATTTGACTAGATCCAAAATTATTTATTTTTTATTAATAAAAAATAAATAAGGTCGCCAAATTTTTGGGCTAAGCATCTAGAAGATTAATGGTTAAAAAAAGTTCGAATTAAAATTTTTAGCCGCCACTAAAATAGGCTAGATGTATAATAGGAGAAGCCTTAATTGTTAAAGGATTGAGGGGCATTAAAAAATGCTAAAGCCGATTTGGAAGGGATACATTACGTTTGGCTTAATCAATATCCCGGTCATTTTGTATCCAGCCGAAAA
>CAZSWN010000049.1:0-5037 GCA_964611135.1 uncultured Coxiellaceae bacterium
CATCTGGATAGAGCATCGGCCTTCTAAGCCGAGGGTAGCAGGTTCGAGTCCTGCCAGGCGCACCAGTTTCCCTAGTAGGATATTGTTGTCACGCATATGTTTAATGGTGGACGTAGCTCAGTTGGTAGAGCCCCGGATTGTGATTCCGGTTGTCGTGGGTTCGAGCCCCATCGTTCACCCCATTTTGGGCCGTTAGCTCAGCTGGTAGAGCAGTAGACTCTTAATCTATTGGTCGATGGTTCGATCCCATCACGGCCCACCAACAGAATCTTTTTTAAAGCCAAAGGTCCAGTAACGATGCACTAGGAAGTTCCAAATTAAAATAATGCCAGATGCTCCTATTTGACTCAACACATAAGAATAATAAATTAAAAAAATCCTCATTAACGCAAAGTTAAGCAAAATACCAAAAATAGAGTTTAATGAAAATCGAATTAAAGTCTTTTTATGCGATAAATCACTTTTAAAGGTAAAATAATGATTTAAAAAGTAGTTAATTAGAGCCCCGCCTATATAACCGAATGTGGAAGCCCAAATAGCTTTTGCAGCAAACACTTCCACTAAACTTATTAAAATAGAAAACTGGGCTAGCGCTGAAAAAGCGCCGACGATAAAAAAACGAGAAAATTGTTTTGCAATAGTTTTCATAGGAAAAATAATTCGCACTATTTAAATAGGCCTGCCATTCCTCGATACAATCAAGAAGCTTAATCCCCTTTAGCCTGCTCGTAGCCTCTCGCTAAAATTGCCAAAACAAAATAAAAGAGCCCAATAGCCATGAAGCTTATCATAAAACCCGCTTCTGCTTGTATCATCGTGCCGAGAATAATGCCTAATAAATTACCTACTTTTAATGCTGTATTGCCCAAACCAACTATTTTGGCCCGTCTCCCATCATTAACCCCTTTTAATAAAAAGGTAAATAATACTAATGAAATCACTCCTAAGCTTATCCCCCAAAATATACTCAATACGAACGCTAAATAAGCCTTAGTAATAAAAGCGAAGCCACATTGTACTAAGCCGCTCAATAGCAATGCTAAAATCAAGAATCGCTTGGACCAAAAGAAGTGATTTGATTGACGATCGATAATTCGGCCAAGGTTTGGTGTCGTCAAAGACATCGTCAATGCCATTACGGCATAAATAATCCCTAATATTATATTACTAGCCTGTAATTGTTCTACGACATATAAGGCGAAAAATGGTGTCGACATCCACCTGGCGGCTTGAGTTAAACAAATTAATAAAAATAATAAATTTTCACAGGGTTTGAGTTTGCTTATTATGCGCTTAACTTGAAGTTTTGCTACGTTCACTTTCGTGAGATTTTCTTTAAGAAAATACGCTAATAAACTGGAAAGCAATAGACAAACACATCCTGATGTAATAAAAATCGATAAATAACCACAATAATTAGCTAGAATTCCACCCAATACTGGCCCTATAATACTACCCATCGCTGTTGCTGACTGTAAACGTCCAACTATTTGACTATGCACATGGACGGGAGTTATCTTAAGCGACCATGCCTGCGCTGCGGCGGTAAAACCGGCTAAAGCACCCTGAAACAAACGAATAGATAAAATTAACCATGGGTTACTAAAAAAAAATAATGCTCCTTGCGTAGCGGCCAAAGCAAATCCTGCCCGCAATATCATTTTTTTATAGCCTATACGTTCACCTATTTTTGTCCATAATAGCGTCGTAAAGATCGTAGTTAACAAGGGCGCCATGTAAATGGCGCCGCTCCAATATTGTAAAGTTCGGGCCGTAAAAGAATAAAACGAAGCTAAAATAAGTGGCCAATAAGGATCGCTCATATCAAGCATCGTAATGATAATAAGCTGAGCTAATATAATTAAACGAGTCTGCTGACACCAAGCAGAGTTTGATGTCGTTATTTTCATAAGCTAAAGCATTAATGGATTCGCTATCTGCGAAAATAAGCCATCGCGCAAATAATTTTTTTCTAATCGCATACGCAATAAAGCCTTTACTGGCCAATGTATATTTAAAATAGCATTAAATTCGGCCTGCCAAATAGCAGGGCACATTCTATCTTTTAAAGCATAGAATCTTTGTTCGGTAATTTTTCTAAGGATATGCCAAAAAGGTTTTTCTTCACAATTAAAGTAATTCGCCAACAATAACACTAACTCACCTAAATGTAATTGGTATACCGTGTATAAAAGTTGGTTTCGTACTGTTTCTTTATTTTGCTGTAAATAAGGTGAATCTTCCGTAAGATCTAGTGCAACATCCATCGATTTAAAGCTATCACTATGAATTTCTATACCATCAAAATCTCTTGCAATAAATCTTTTAATTTTTCCATCTTGAACTATAGCTAAGGTATTTTGTTGATGTCCCTCTAAGGCAATACCATAAAGCAAATAAAGATCTAAATAACTACCCAATACAAGATCAGCATAATGCAAAAAATAAGTTAATGCATCATGGTAGGTCAAGCATCCCGATAACTCCATAATTTCGATAAATAAATTGGTTTCGCTCATGAAAGCTTTTTCAAAAAAAGCAGCGACTACAATAGCGACCTCATTGGCAGCCAGATAATTGGTAATATTATCTCGAAAGATAGCGGTAAAATGTTGTGCCTGATCACTATTTAGTCCTTTTAAATGCAGACCATAGGACTCTGGCAATACATCCAAACGGTTAGAAAAATAACTTTCCATTTCCAGTACTTTTTTAAGCATAGCACTAATTTTAGGCATGTTTTTGGTAGAAATTGGTGATAAAGTTCTAACGATACTAGTTGCTTGTATAGCAACCGGTAATTTAATATAAGGCGCGTTAATATTTTCTATTGGTAAAAGTGTACGAAAAGATAAAGTAGGACTGGCTATTACTTTAGCCTTATCAAATAAAATAATGATCTTTTTTTCAAGATAGTCTTTAAATAAGGGAGATATAAAAGTAAAATAGTAAACTTGCCAGGGGTGCACAGGAAATGGAATATAATTTTTAATTTCTAGATTATTTTTTTTTAACTCTTCTGTCCAAGCCATCCACGCATCAGGATAATAATTGGCAAACCATTCTGTAAAATTTGTATTAAATTGCATCGCCTCAATATGGGCATATTCTTTTTGCACGGCAGCTATAAAAATTCCTACTTTAGATTGAAACTCAGGGGAATAATTAATCGTATCTTCAATAGTAAAGCCAAGCTTTGTTTTTGCACAGGGATGATAAGGGTGGCCGCTAAATACGGACTGTTCAAACTGTAGGGAACCACTAGCGCTAATTTGGGGCGATTTTAATACATTAAGCAAATTATTAGGATTCCTTTTACCTCTATTAATTAATTTACCTATACTATATTTTTTCCACGTAGCAAGTAAAGCATTTTGCAAATGATTTGCAACCTCTTTATAAAACTTGACCCATTGCTCCATATTCAAAACACTTTTTAACTCTATTTTAACTATATCTAGTAATTTCAATGGATCAGTAATTGTTTGTTTTACAGAAGTCGTTTTATGTTTTAAAATTAGGCTATCGAAGCTAGTAAATCTTAACAGAGAGAATAACTTAACCCGGTTAACGTACATAAAATAGTTAGAACGTCGGAGATCAAAAATTACGGTACTGTTTTGGTAATGATAAGGGAGAATACCTTCACGTAAAAAAGCTAATAACAATTGTTTTAGAGAGTTTTTATTAACTTCAGATATATACTCGTTAATAGAGGAGTCAACTATATTTGAATAAAGTGTCCATTGGTCGTTGAAATTTATTTCTTGGGGAGTAATTCTTTCTATTACATGCATAATTCTTTCCTTCATAGATCCCAAATCAGATAACTAGGACATCGTCATAGTTATTTATAAGGGTAGCTATTATTCATGGTTTTAAGGTTGAGTCAAGAATCGCCGCTAAACTAGTTTTTCTTATCCATTTCAATGTATGATTTAGGCTAATTTTTCAAGTTAAGTAAAAACTAATATGTCTACGATATTTATTTTTATTTTTTTAGGTTTAAGCGCTTTTTTTAGCTTAGTTAACTCTATAAAAATGGGTTTTATATTTTGTCTACTTGCAATTATTGGCTTTATAATAGTAGGCGATGGGTTTTTTCCTGCTTATTTATTACACAATTTACAAGCGCCTTATAGTCAAGCTACGTCCTATAGCTGGAAAAAAACTAATACCCTTCTTTTATTAGGTGCTGGCACCAGTAAAGTACCCAGTTCTAATATAATCAATCCCAGTATACTGTCATTCTCGAGAATTATAGAAACTACAAAGCTATATCATGAATGTAAATTGACGCGAGCAAGCTGCCATATTCTAATCAGTGGAGGAGATCCACTTAACAACGGAAAGTCGGAAGCAGCCACCTATCGAGACAGCTTGTTATCTTTAGCGGTCAATCCCAGTGATATCCAATTGGAATCTCAAAGCAGAAATACCTATCAAAACGCGGAATTTTCGAGTTACCTTTTAAAAAAACAAACGAGTGATCAGATATTACTTATTAGTTCTGGATTAGCCATAAAAAGAGCTCTTCTCTATTTTTCTTATTTTGACATCCACCCTGTCCCTATCGCTTCAGACTTTATTACTGTCCCTATTTCTAAACTTCCATTAGGCTACAATTTTGCAATGAGTGATCTTGCGGTTCACGAGTATCTGGGAATTGCCCATTTTTATATCTATCATTTTTTTGGCTGGAACAAAAAATAATAAGTGCAAGCAGTCAACCCAGGTGGCTGTATTCATAGGCTTTACGTAAACCCTGCAACACTAAATCTGAAATATAGCAATCAAATAGATCTGCTTCTTCGTAAAGTTGCGCAAAACCGCCGGTTCCAATCACATAAACGGTTTCACCTGAAAAAATCTCCTTTTTAAAACCTGAGATAATCTCTTTTAAAGCACCTAAATGCCCATAGTAAAGACCGCTTTGTATACTTTCACGCGTCGTTTTCCCCATATAAGTGCTAGGGATCTCTATATCCACCGCCATCAATTTAGCGGTATTATTTTTTAAAGCTTCCATACAAAGCC
>CAZSWN010000050.1:0-4842 GCA_964611135.1 uncultured Coxiellaceae bacterium
CCAACCCCCTTTTCCTTATACCACTATTGGGCACTTCCTCTTTTTCGGAAAAAAATCCACTCTCAAGATCCCACATTATTTACTCCTTAGTATTATTTATTAAACGTATCTGTGGAAAAAACAGGTAAATCTCTCGCATCCAGATCAAGCTTGACCCTTCTTTTGATAAACTTATTGGTGCGTTGTATTTTATTATCAAATTTTAGCGAGCCAGTGAATAATCTAGAAAAATAAAAATCTGGGTTCTTTGTTGCGGCCGAAAATAGCGCTTGCTCCCGGATAGAAAGTCTATTTTTTTCAATCTGGCCCCAAACTATCTCTAACATTTCAGCATTGTTACATTCAATGGCCGCCTTAAAAGCCATTGTAATAAATTTATCTTTCTCTTCTTGGGTAAAAAATTTATTTTTGTTAATTTGATGGATATAGTCTTTATTATTATAGAAAATTGGAATATAGGCTAAACAAGCAAAGTTCTTTTTTTCGAGATAATCTTGCTTTAATGTAGCAAGCATAGTGGCTTTCCTCACCCTAGGGTCCAAATCCTGATCAAACTCCCGATCCGGATATAAATTTAGATCTGGATTCCATTTTTTCAGCATAGGAGCACTGATCGATTCACATCTTTCGCTGGTTTGATCAAGCTTATCTAATTGCTCGATCAAACCAGCTATTTCAGTGTATATTTTATTGAGCACCTCAATTTTTCCAGAGATAACTGCACTAACTATGGCCTCTACTGGTCCTTGTTTAGTTTTTATAAAACGGAGAAAATCGAATCCATACAATAAATTCCATTTATAGGCTAAATGAAATAGCGTTCCTTCTTCCGGTAAGGTATATAATCTGGACAAAATCCAATCCATCAACTCAATATTTCCTTCTTTTATAAGTTGTTGAAAGGCCCAGGTGCTATCAACTAAGGCTCTTTTTTTAATCCCATCTTGTAATTCTTTATCTTTAATATTAATTATTTTATTCCAAAATACATTTAATATTTTCTTATCATTTTTTATTGAGGCAACTGCCATTAAGCGAGAAAAAGCATAACTATTTTTTACTTTTTCAGCATCAGGAAACGATACCAAGTTGTCAAAAGCACTATCGAAATTATTTTTCTCTCCGCTTTTTATCGCCAGATCAAAAAGAATTTCTAGGAATTTAAATGATTTTTTATTTTGAAAGCTACTTTTGAGCCAGTGAAAAAGATCCGTCGCTGTATTTTCTTCCTTGAGATTAAAAATAAACTTACTTTTTTCGTAGTCAAATATACCTACATAAGGTCCGCCACCATAATCTCTTTCACATGTCCACGCTATGTGTATTTTATTTATAAAAATATCTTGATAATCTAAGCCAATTTCAACATGCTCTTTTAACTCCTCAAGCCTTTTTTGATACCAGTTAAGCAAATTCACGTTATTGTTATCTAAGGCTTTGCTGGTCGACAAAGCTACTTTTAATAAAATAAATCTTTCTTTTTCATTTAATATCAAAAAAAAATGCTGCCATATCCAATTTAATAGCTCAACATGGTTTTCACTGGATAAATCTATTTGTTGTAGTAGGCCAACTGGATTTATATTTTCCAGAGCTAAACCCCTTAAATTACAACCTTCATCTTCATACAATTCATCTAAACGATCACTTTCCGCAACAATAAGATTATATAATTTACGACCAATCAAAATCTCAGATGAAATACCACTTTCTTTAAAAGCAGAAAAAAGCCTATTTAAATCGCTTCTTCTTCCGGACAAAATCAATGCTTTGACTGCTGCATAAAAAACAAAGGCAAGGCTCTCTTCATTTTCATCGAGGTACAATGCTTTAATGGCTAAAATGTCCCTAACTTTTCCTGTTATTTTATGTTCATCGTTTTCCAAACAGGCAATCACTAAATCTCTTAAGCGAGTTTGGTTTTCCAATAAGAAATTTATTTTATTCTTAATCTCCGTCTCACTATTGATTTCAATAAGATATTGATTGAATAAAAATTTTTCAATATAGCCATTAATTTCTTGATTAGTAAATTTGCTAAAACATATAGTACTAAAACTGCTTTGATTGCTAAAATTTTTTAAAATTGCTAAAAAAACAGGCCATAAAATAACTTTATTGGTAAAGTGTAGCCCATTGAAAAAAGCATATTTATCATAAAAATCTTCCTCATTGCGATAATAGGTATGAAAATATATATTGCCACCATACAAAGAATCCAATAAAGGGTCGGTTAAAGGCGCATTAACGAGACTAATTAATCGAAAGATAAAATCTGACTTATATAATAATAGATTAAGATATTTAGCTATTTTTTTTGGATTTGCCAAAATTTCTTTTAATTCTTTTTTATCGACTAATTTATTTTTTTCTTCACGCGTCAACTGGCTTCTATCTAATTCGGCTATCCATACTCCTAATTGCTCGATGTCTATTCCATTGATATATTCAAGCATCATAATTAGCAAATCGAAGCTCTGTAACAGGCTAAATTTTTCGTGTACCTTCTCAGTTATTTTATCTATAATTTTCAAGTAGAGGCTAACAAATAAACGCTCCCATTTGAACGAATCCACATACCTTATTTTCAATGACTTACTGTTTTTAGCGAAAATTTCTTCAAAGCGCTCTTCGTTGTACGGCTTGATCAAAGATGATTCAGAAGGCTGTTGTATTAGCCGGCGATTTTCACGTGATGCCTTGAACATGGTTTAACCCTTTTTAACTTATATTGATATACTTATAAAGCGCGCATTCACTAGGATGATCCAGCCAATAATCAGGAAAAAATAAGCTGTACATTGTTTATTTTAAGCTTGATTAAATCAGGTGAATAACAAGAGAAGTAGCTATATTCAAAGCGTATTTATTTTTATTAAAATAGACACTGCTTATCAAATAATTAATTGGGCCATGGTGGCTTGACACTCAATTTAAAATGAGATGGGGTTTTGAAGTAATTAAAATGGTTCATTTTTTTCCTTTGTTGTTCTTAATGCGCCTATTCAATTCTTATTAAATCTAGCAAAAGTATAATTGATAAGATAAATATTAACTAGCTTTTTATAAAAAATAGCGCTTACTAGGATTATTTAAAATAAAAATAATACGGTTTAGAATATTTCTCAAGTTTTTTATTGCGTTCTTTTATGGGCTACCAACTTCTGGATATGTAAAGTGAGCTCAGCTCATTCCTGTAATGCCAGTTGCTTTTTAAAAAGAAGAACGCATAGAAAATTAAATCTTACCTTCTAACGCCAGAGCGTTCTCTTTAAGTAAATTATTATTCGGGAAGTCAATGACCTGCTGGCGGCTTTCCATAGGATTTGTTAATGATATTGTAAACCAATCGGGGCCCATCACCTCTTTGAGCCGTTTATTAAGTGATTCAAGTGATCCCTCCATCGATTGATAGCAAGTCTTAACGGCGAAACTTCGTAAACATTTTTTAGAGGATTTTTTTGTTTCACTACATCATGGATATCTAAAAAACGACTCAATATCAGTAGTAGGAACTGTTCAAGACGACGCTGTGAATCTGTAAGGAGCCTACACATCAACGTTTATAAACACTTGATTATACTGGTGGGCCCACTAGGACTTGAACCTAGGACCAACGGATTATGAGTCGCATACTTTAACTATAAGCTATTGAAAAAACAACATTATTATAACCGGACGATCCTTACAAATGTATAATAATGACAAGGTATGTCACATTCAGTCGCGCAAAAGTCGCGCACGGATTTTTTTAATACTAAGTCCAAACATTGAAATTTGCATGTTTGGCAAACCGATCTTGTAAAATTAACTAGCATAAAGATTTAACTTTTATTTTCATCATTTCCTTGTCATTGACTCAGCTATAGGGCTAGATAGTATCCAAGTGGATATCTTGACAAGATAATTTTTAGATATGAGAATCAAAAGAATATTATTCGTTCTCACGGACAGAGCTTTAAAACACCTAGATATTACTAAATTCGCTTCAACAAGCTTTATCTTTGCCAGAAATTTTGGAAATGGCCATAAAACTTTGGATGATGAAACTGTTATACACAAATGTAAATTTAGCCTGCTTATTTATGGATTAAAAATATCAATATAATAAAATTATCAATTAATTTTGATACAATACTTATTGAATATTGAGATCTAACGGGGAGATTCTCATATTTATACCAACCCGCTTCTTCAATTTCATCAGAATGGATAGTAATATCTCCGCTACAATAAATGTCTATTCAATAATCCTTATCCATTTCTTTTTCCGAAAATTTGAATTTAACAAAGGCTTCTAGTTTGGCAGATAGGTTTGGCGCCAATTTTTTAAGGCTTTCATGTCTTGAGTTGAACTTACATATATTCATAGCTAATGAATCAAGCTGCTTTGTCAACATCTTTTCATACTGTTTATAAGAATCATTCTTTAATTTATCTCTAAATTTCACCAAATATTGATGATTAGAGTCTTTTGATTTTCTTAGTGCGTCAAACTCATCATTAAATTCTTCAGCAGTCCAATTGATAGTAACTTCTTTAATAGGAGTGATTTTCTCAAAGGTTTTAGCTATTTCAGAGCGAGCAATAAACATTTTTTCTTTGCTCTGTGCCAAATAATCTTTAACTAGCATTCCCCGCTCATGTTGCATAGCCATTTTTTCCAACGCCTTATCACTCACACGATTCAAATTAAGCACCTCTTTAAAGTACTCATAGTCCTGCTTAACCTCATATGCCCATTGATTCCTTATCAGTATCTGTTCATACCACGCTTTATAACCTGGATGATCATAGGGTTTCTCATGAGCTTTTAAATCTCGACGCATCTGCCGAGCTTGC
>CAZSWN010000051.1:0-4649 GCA_964611135.1 uncultured Coxiellaceae bacterium
CTGGCTCATCTTGGAACAGCGAGCTTAGCAGCCGGTGCGCTGGTTAACTGGGTGTTTACCACACTCATGGTTATTATTTGGGGTACACTTTCGGCGATCACCACCTTAGTAGCACGTTATTACGGCGCAAAAAATAACGCGCAAATATCCTCGGTATTCTATGCAGGTCTATTGCTTGCGCTTATTTTGATGTTACCTTCAATGTCATTACTCTGGAATCTTGCGCCCATTTTTTTATTTTTTGGTCAAAATCCAAAGATTGTAGAATTAGCGCAGCCTTACTTACACGGTCTTAGTTGGGCCATTATTCCTGATTTTATGATCACCGTATTATTACAATTTGTAGCCGGATTAGGTCGAACAAAAACTAATTTAGTGTTTAGCGTATTGTTTGTTCCTATCAGTATTTTTTTCAACTATAGTTTGATGTTTGGAAAATTTGCGCTACCGACACTAGGTATTGCCGGAATCGGTTGGGGCGCCGCCATTTCTTTTTGGATCATTAGCACCGGATTTAGCTTTTATTTTTGCTTAAATAAAAGTTATCGCGTTTATTGGCCATTTCCTGGGTTTAAAAACGTCCGGCTTGCATTGAAAGAGATCCTTCAAGTCGGCCTACCTTTAGGCTTAACCTATTGCGTCGAAGTTGGTTTTTTTCTAGCGATGAGTATCTTAATGGGAAGGATTAGTCCCGATACACTCACAGCGAACCAGCTTACCTTGCAATTCTTCTGGCTATTTTCGATCGTGACATTTGCCTTAGCGCAAGGCATTACCATTCGCGTTGGCCACAGTGTCGGCCGAAACGATAAAAAAGCAGTACATTACGCCACTTATATTGGAATTTTTTATGCAAGCGCTTTTATGTTACTCACGGCTATACTTTACTGGGGATTTCCGGAAAAATTAATTAGTATAGACTTTGACCTGCATGATGCAAAAAATGTAGTTATCATCCATTTGGCGAAGGAGTTTTTGGCCTTAGCCGCCTTGGTTCAGTTATTTGAAGCCCCACGTTTTGCCTTGTTTGGGGCCTTACGCGGTTTAAAAGACACTCAATTTACACTCTTTACTTCTATCTTAATTTTTTGGATCATTGCTTTACCATTAGGTTATATCGCGATACCTTATGGTTTTGCCGCTTACGGTATTTGGTGGGCGACTATACTGGCTGAAGTAATCGGGATATTCTTGTTGATGTGGCAATATCGTCGTAAGGTACAAACCTACCTTTTTTAGACAATTATGCCTAAGTTCATACTTTCTGAGCTCACAGGTATCGAAAAATATGTCAAAATCGAATCCGCGCCCTATTTTATTATTAATCCTCGATGGCTGGGGTTACCGTAAAGACACCGATCATAATGCCATTGCGCTTGCTGCCACTCCACACTGGGATCATTTAATTCAAACCTGCCCACATACCCTTCTCGACGCTTCAGGCCTATCGGTGGGCTTGCCTCCGGGACAAATGGGTAATTCAGAGGTAGGCCACCTTACCATGGGAGCCGGTCGAGTCCTCTACCAAGATTTAACGCGCCTCAATAAAGCGATAGAAGTCGGTGAATTTTTTCAAAACGCCTGTTTATTATCCGGTTTTAAAATCGCCAAAGAGACACAAAAATCAGTACATATTTTAGGCCTGCTCTCACCGGGTGGAATTCATAGTCATGAACAACATTTTTATGCCTTACTCGCATTAGCCGCCCAGCAAGGCATTACAAATTGTTATCTTCACCCTTTTCTTGATGGGCGGGACACTCCACCGAAAAGTGCGCAAACCTTTATTATGAATCTAGAAAATCAATGTAAAAAACTCGGCATTGGTAAAATAGCGAGTTTAATCGGTCGTTATTATGCCATGGATAGAGATAAACGTTGGGAACGTACACAAGCGGCGTATGATTGTTTAACACAGGGGCTAGCCCCTTATACGGCCGCCACGGCTATGGAAGGATTGCAACTGGCTTACCATCGCGGGGAAACCGATGAATTTGTAAAACCAACGCTGATTCATGCCGACAATGAAGCAGCGATCACGCTACAAGACGGTGATGTCGTCATTTTTATGAACTTTCGCGCTGACAGGGCACGACAAATAAGTCATGCTTTTCTGGATGCTAAATTTTCAGGTTTCACACGAGGAGCGCGTCCACGCTTAGGTGATTTTATCTCGCTAACAGAATATGCCGCTGATATTCCCAGTCATATCGCTTTCCCACTGCAATCGCTAAAAAATGGTTTAGGCGAATATCTAGCGGAAAAAAAATTAAGCCAATTGCGGATTGCCGAAACTGAAAAATATGCGCACGTCACTTTCTTTTTTAATGGGGGAGAAGAACTTGCTTTTCCCAATGAAACGCGGGTATTAATTCCATCAAAGAAAGTAGCGACTTATGATCTAACGCCACAGATGAGCGCCGTAGAAATCACTCAGCATCTTCTGGTTGATATTAAGGAAAAAAAATACGACGTTATTATTTGTAATTTTGCCAATCCGGATATGCTAGGACATACTGGGCAGCTCCAAGCGACCTTACAAGCAATTAGTTGTATTGATCAATGTATCGGGGAAATCACTGCCTGCTTAAAACAACACGGCGGCGAAGCCATTATAACCGCCGATCACGGCAATGCCGAATATATGTATGATGAAAATACGCAACAAGCACACACCGCGCATACCTGCGAACCGGTTCCTTTTGTCTATATAGGTCGCCCGGCGCAGATAAAACCCGCCCATAAACGCAGCTTAGCGGATATAGCGCCGACCCTATTAGCCTTACTGAATTTGCCTAAACCTGAGGAAATGACAGGTCAAAACTTACTTATTTTCAAAAAAGACTAAGCCATCTATTCCCCAGCCATTCGTATTGAACAATAAAAAAACGATTTATTCGTATTAAGCTCGCAAATTCATCAAAGTGAATTACACTATATAGAGGGTATCTGCAATTCAACGACGGCATTAAGTCATACTATCACGCTCCTTATTGGAAGATGAGACCTTGCTGCGAATAGTAAATAAAAGGGTAATCCTGCATGAAATTAAAAACACTATTTTTTTTCTTTCTCACCTGTTCTTTACTGGGTTTTAGTACTACACCTTTTTCTATTCCCGCTAAACCCAAAACAAACACTGAGCACACAAATAGTCTTGCTAAGGATGTTGCTCGCTTTAATCGTGAATTACAGCTCATCAAAAATGAATATGTACAGCCAACCTCTGAACATCAATTATTACGCAATGCCATGCAAGGCATGGCGAGCGGACTTGATCCTCATTCAAGTTTTTTAGATGCGGACGATTTAAAGGATTTGCAAACCGCGACAACCGGCAAGTTCAGTGGTTTAGGATTAGAAGTGGTGATGGAAGAAGGTTTGTTACGCGTAGTAACGCCAATAGATGACGGTCCCGCACAAAAAGCCGGAATTAAACCAGGCGATTGGATTTTACGTATTAATAATATGCCTATTCAAGGTCTTAGCTTACGTGAAGCGGTAAAAAAAATGCGTGGCGAAAAAGGAAGTGCGATTCAACTGATGTTAGTTCGCCAAGGTGTCCATAAACCACTGTTGGTTAATTTGAAACGTGAAATTATCCATGTCCAAAGTGTCAAAGGGCGCATGCTAGAAACGGACTACGCCTATATTCGTATTAATAGTTTTCAATCGAGTACCCGGAATGATCTCGACAAATTGGTATTGCAATTGCAACACCAGCAAAAAACACCTATAAAAGGCTTAGTGCTTGATTTAAGAAACAATCCTGGGGGTCTATTAAGCTCAGCGGCCGATGTCGCTAATGCCTTTCTTGACCCCAAGAAAATGCAGTTTAATCAACTGATTGTTTACACCAAAGGACAATCGCCCGAAGCGAATCTAAAAATTGTGGCTAAAGCCAATAATCAAATCTACCCGGGCACGCTGATTGTTTTAATCAATCAAGGTAGTGCATCCGGCGCAGAAATTGTCGCCGGTGCATTGCAAGATAATAAACGCGCCGTTATTTTCGGTACTAAAAGTTTTGGCAAGGGATCGGTACAAACAGTCATTCCACTCGATGAAACAACCGCGCTTAAGTTAACCACGGCTTTATATTACACCCCATCCGGTCGATCGATCCAAGCAGCTGGTATTTCTCCGGATATCACACTCGATGAATTGAAGGTTAATACGCTGGATGAAAACCCAGCTGGGCCCATCTATCTTCACGAATCAGAGTTAAAGGGGCATTTAAAAAATACGAATATCGCACAAAAAACTATTTTTTCTCCAAGTAAGCAAAATAACGATGACCTCGTAAAGAACGACTATCAATTATTTGAGGCATTAAACCTATTAAAGAGCATGGCGGTTATACAAGAAGAAAGTAAAAGCTCAGGATAATAGCGTCAAGTATTTCCCACAAGTGTCCACGCATCGTCTAAACTTCGAGCACTTTAATTGCGTGCCATGCAAGTTTATGCCTTTAGGTGCACTCTGAAAAATAGTAGCTACTCAATTTACCCCCCTTAGGAATAGGATTGCTATTCGATGTTAAATTGACTACAATCTGGGCTTCCATTTTATGGGGCCGTTAGCTCAGTCGGTAGAGCAGTAGACTTTTAATCTATTGGTCGATGGTTCGATTCCATCACGGCCCACCA
>CAZSWN010000052.1:0-4457 GCA_964611135.1 uncultured Coxiellaceae bacterium
TTATTTTTAATTTAATGGCGAAAAAAACCGAATGAGAGGAGGTATACGCTTATCTATTTTTAGGTGGTGCCGCACCTGCTCGTCGCACTAACATCTGTGGGAAAGGCTTCTTCGAGCCGATTTTTAAGATCTTCCCAAGCCACCAAGGAGTGGGGTTTGCCCTTAAAGAACGAAAAAAACCCAAAAAAATCTCTGTGTTGAGATAGTTTTTCCCATTTATCATGCTGATTTAAGCTTTTCTGTATTTCTTTAAGGGGTTTGCTAGCGGCTATATCTTTAGCAAACTCTTTAAATATTTGAATCTTTCCTGAATTATCTTTTCGGAAAAATTTAACTTGTTTAAGATGAGTTAATGTTTCAGCAATAACGGTTTGAAGATCTATTCGTGTTTGTATTTCTTGCTCATAAGATTTATTGTTTGATTTTGGATCATAAGCCACAAAAGGGATGTCTAGCTTTAAGCTATTAATATCCTCGGCGCCTAGAACAGTATCTCTTGCTGTTGTTAAAGAGGATTCATCGGAAGGAAAAAGATATATTTTTTTAACAAGTTTTTTCCCCTCGAAAATGTAGAGGCTATGGATGGGGATTAGGGCAGAGTCGGCGATCTTGTTAGGCATCTCATAACCGAAATATCGAATTTGATTATCATTCTTCTTAATAATAGTCTTTAAGGAAAATAAGGCTAATAGGTTTTTATCATAGCTATATTCTTCCGATCCATAAATGATTTTACTCTCATCCTTGATAAGCTCCGTCAAGGTTATATCGAAACCACTATTTTCTAATGATTTAAAAAATATACGTGCATTTTCTTCACTCAGGGACAGTTTATCAACACTATTAATTTTTTCAATATATTGCTTTAAATTATCTGTTAGCTGAGTAAGGTCTATTTTCTTAGCATTATCTTGGATAAAGCGCAGTTGAAGATTAAACTTCTTGTCTTTTGGACTAGTGACAGTCCAAACTACGATAGACTGACCTCCAAAAAGGCCATAGCGTTTGGTAGTAGACGTTAACAGTTGAGTATCGGTAGGCATAAAACTAGCTTCTTTTTATTGAATATTGTAATAGTATACCACTTTAAAAAATTGAATGAAAGTAAAAATTTCTCTTGACGCATAGAGATGCACTTATTTATCTGTTCATGATACAAATAGCGTCTTGAAATGATTTTATCGGGGAACTTTCCATGAAAGGCCTTATTTGGTTTCGTGAAGATCTGAGATTACACGATAATGCCGCACTTTATTATGCAGCCAAGCATTGCCCAGCGAAGATTATAGGGATTTATATTATTGATGTAAGTTTGTGGAAAAAACATCATATCGCGGCTTGTCGAGTTCAGTTTATGTTGTCTGGACTACGCGAGCTGAGTAAAAATCTGCAAGCACGAGGGATCCCCTTGTTAGTGAGAAAAGTTAAAAAAACCGAGGATATTCCGCAAGAATTATATCGATGCGCCAAAAAATATTCTATAAACGCCTTATTTTATAATCGGCAATATGAAGTGAACGAAAGTCGTCGCGATTTAGCAGTTAACAATTATTTACAAAAAAATCAGATTGTTTGCAATAGCTATGACGATCAAGTGATTTTAGCACCAGGGACAGTGCTTACTAAGAAAGGGAATTTTTTTAGCGTATTTACCCCCTTTAAACGTACTTACATTCAACTATTATTAAATAATAGAAGTTTAATCAAACATTATCCTTTGCCGAAGAGGCAAAAAAACAGCGATATTAAATCCGATAAAGTGCCCACGCGTTTGCCCGGTTTTCTATCTGATATTAGATGGTCTGCAGGTGAGATTCACGCGCAAAAACGTCTCAAGAAATTTATCGAAGCAGGACTGTTCGATTACCATAAATATCGGGATTTTCCCGCTTTATCAGGGACCAGCTTATTATCGCCCTATTTAAGCACAGGGATGATCTCTCCGCGCCAATGTTTTTTAGCGGCCTTACTGGCAAATGAAGATGAGTTAGAGACGGGAAACAAGGGCGCAATCACCTGGATGAACGAATTAATTTGGCGTGAATTTTATAAGCATTTATTAGTGGCTGTGCCGCGTCTTTCTATGAACAAACCGTTTCGGATGGAAACTGAAAAATTAAAATGGCGATATGATGAGAAACAGCTATTAGCATGGCAACAAGGTAAAACAGGCTATCCGATCATTGACGCGGGTATGCGCCAATTAAACCAATTAGGTTGGATGCATAATCGTTTGCGTATGATAGTAGCGATGTTTTTAAGCAAAAATTTATTCTTTGATTGGCGTTTAGGCGAAGATTATTTTATACGCCACTTAATTGATGGTGATTTGGCAGCTAATAATGGCGGATGGCAGTGGAGCGCTTCAACTGGAACCGATGCCGCGCCGTATTTTCGTATTTTCAATCCCATTCGACAAAGTGAGCGTTTTGATCCAAACGGAGATTTTATTCGTCAATATTGCCCAGAGTTAATTGCCTTTGATGCACGCTCAATTCACGCGCCTTATGAACGTGCTCCACAATTAGCGCAACAATGTGATTATCCCCGACCAATAGTGGATATTAAAGCTTCACGCATGGCGGCTATTCAAATGTTTAAGGCGCTTTAATTAATTTTATGAAAATATAATAAATCTATGGGCTTGTTGGCGCGCCAGAATTTATATTTAAAAATTATCGATAATGAAATTTATTTCTATAAATAACTAGAAAATAAAATTAATAAATTCTTCATGAAAACTTGAAAAATTAGAGAATCCCGCTATAGGGAACGCTATTTTTAGAGATTCACTTAATAATTTCTTAAGAAAATCGGAGTATATTTGTAATAAAAAATAAATTCCAGGTATATATATGTTGTTTTTTACCGATGCGCCAGCGGTAATCCCATCTCAAGGTTTTGAAGATTTTGAAGATTTGGCGACTATATCTAATGTCTCGAGCATTGAACCTATTGCTCCTCTTCAGTTGTTGGGTTTAAATCCAGCGCAGTTAAATAACTTGGTTCTCTCCTACATAGAAGGCATTGCGGCAAAAGACTATGTTATTGAAGATGGTCATATTAAGTCTAGGAGTGGTTTTGAGCAAGAAATTTTTTATAAAAAGCTTTCTAAAAAAGATCAGAACCCACTGTTTGTTTTTCAGGCGGTATGTGACGCTAAAGATGGTAATACGGGACTTGCGTTTATTAACAACCTGGTACAGGATTTTTTTGAAAAGCACGAACGAAAAGAGGCCAAACTGTTATTACCAATGGCGCAATGTCGCCGTTCTTTCCTAGGAATAAAGAAGAAGCATTATGTTTTGGTGGAAATAACGCCAGAAAAAATCATGCTACATGATTCAAAATCTTACAATTTCCTTATGTTTTTTTATCCTAATTGTTTGAAGGATACTAAACTTGGAAAAGTTATTTCTCATAACTATGGGCGACAAAAAGATAACATTTCTTGCGGCCTTTTTGTTTATAATTATATTTGTTCTATTATAGAAAAAGGTAGCTCTGATCAATTAAATAAGCTCCCGGGGGTAAGTTTATCCGAAATTCGTTCAAACCCTACATTACTAGAAGATATGTTGAATGAGAATTTGAGCAAGACCTATAAAAATTTTGGAAAACTTGATTCAGGTGATCCCATTTCTTGGGAAAATAACTGTTTTTCCGGTAACGTTGAAGAAATATCTAATCAAGGTTTAAATTGTGAAAATGCTGGACATAAATTTATATCATCTGTGCCAAAACTAGAAAAAGGTTCTTGTAACAAAGAAATGCAAACACGAAAGGATCTTCAGGCTACTATTACTAAAATATTGACTCATCTTGAAAAAGATAAAATTTTCCGAAAAAATAATTCAGAAAAGATTCAAATATTTAATGAGCTTGCTAAAAATATAGTCGCTGGCAAATCCCTTAAAGAAATACAGAAAAACTTAAATCAGCATGATAAAAGGCAAATTCTCTCTCAACACAGAGACCCTTGGGGTGTTTTTTCGTTCTTTAAGGGCAAGCCCCACTCCTTGGTGGCTTGGGAAGATCTTGAAAAGCAGCTCCAAGAAGCCTTTCCCACAGATGTTAATGCGACGAGCAGTACGGCACCACCTACTATGAACTGAATTAGCTGTACTCTGTATTCTTTAAAATAAATACGCTAATCACGCCCTTCTTTTTTAGCCATTAAAAAATTAAAAATCAGCTACGCCTGTTACGAAACTGTACAACGTTACGCACATTTGAGTAGCCGGTAACTGTAGTAAGTTGCGGAGCGTGTGTTTGGTACAAAATGGATACATTACCGTCATTAAGTAAAATTCGTATTTTATGGCAATCACGCTAAGTTATTGAAAAATAAGCGAGTTTTGGTGCGCCCGGAGGGATTCGAACCCCCGACACCCAAGTTCGAAGCCTGGTACTCTATCCAGCTGAGCTACGGGCGCATGATCCGAAAGAGCCCGGCA
>CAZSWN010000053.1:0-4298 GCA_964611135.1 uncultured Coxiellaceae bacterium
TCCTCTATAAAACCCTTGGGTTCATAAGCTAGATCAAGAGCCAAGGCCTCCAATTCAGGATTATTTTTTAAAAATTGTATAAAATAGGGCTCTAAACTCGCCTTAGGAAGGTATAGATTTAGTTTCTTTAAGTTACTATGATAAGAGGTGCTAAGAAAATTATAATAAAAATCATCAGAGAGACTTAAGTTTTCAATAAGCTCTATTTTATTAAGCTGAATAAGTTGCCATCGATCATGGTTTAACAAATTCAGTAATGTCTGCTCCAGCGTATTAATGGCCTGGGTTAAAACATCGCTAGGCATATCACTCTTTATTGTATGTGGGGGTATCAGTCGGATATCACACAAATAAATAGATAGGGGAGCAGAACAAATTTTTACATAACCATACAATTGATAAAGTTCTTTTAGACTTAATGTGGCATTATTGAGACTGAAATGACCCGTTTGAATCAATTCATCCCAAGCATCGTGGAATGTTTGAAAGGTGAGTATGGGCATAATACCTCCTTGTAATTGTTTTATTTTCCTAATTGTAAAATTATATTTTGTTTTTTATTTGTTAGCTAGTTTTTATTATTTCTAAAAATTTATGCATAATAAATAGTCTCTAAATAGATTGCCAAATTGCTTATGTTATAAATTTTTAAGTTATTATAATCCGCAAATATTTCGTATTTTTCAGATCAAGATCTAGTGAATATTTATAATATAAATTATACTCTGTAAAAAGAATAAAAACCTTAAAAACAATCAACAACAAAAGGAATTAATAATGCCCCTATTTAGTAAAGCGTTGGATAGATTTAGAGAAAGTGGTTGTTTTGAACTTCAGAATACGATAGTCAGTTTCAAACAACTTGATCGATTACTCGAAAGTTTTGTTTCCTCCGCACAAGCGCCTTACCCTAAATTTCAACTCCGCGATGTAACGATCGTGCCATTCCATCAAGAAGAATTAATTGATCAAAGCGCACCTAGAAATACCGCTTTAACGGGCAGTCTTAGAAAGGAAGAGTTACCGGCATTGTTGCGAGATAGGGCTGAATCCTTATATTCAGTGGATTATAAATATGACAAGGCGCTTCTTTTTCTCAGTTATATGGATATCAGCATAGAAAGAGAAATTGAATCGGAACAAATCAAAGCAATTAGCGAAAAAATTCTAATTAATCTATTTAAGCAGACAACATGGCTTGTTATCAAACTAGAAAACGTCACTATTGTTAAGGAACAAAAGCTAGGTTTTCAATTTATGGATGATTTGTACGAAACGCTTACCCCCTATGCCGCGCAGATAACAGAACTCAGTTTAAAACAAGTCGATCTATTTAATAGAGGTACGCTGCTTAGGTTTTTAAGTGCAGCATCCGGCTTAAAAATTTTACGTTTAGAGGATCTGAACTTAGAAAATGAAATTTTCAATCGTTTAAGTCAACATCCCAGTGCTTTTTTAAAATGTTTGTGTGCAGGATTAGTGCATCATGCAAGGCTACAGATATTGGATTTAGGCCAAAGTCGGCTTAATGCAGGCGATTACCAAGCCTTATTGACGCTACTAGCGGATAATTATCGGCTGGATAAGTTAGTCATCTTAAAGCCATCGAGATTCGAAGGCGAACGTTTATTCTATGACACATTATGTAAACAAATGGACGAACGCGCTGAGAAATCAGCTTTCCAGCGTTTTAAAGAGATCCAATTGACACTCAGTAATCTACATCAATTAGCTGAATGGGCCTTAGAGTCAAATGAGGCTACGTTTGTTAAACTTGAGTTAAATGGCCGCAGCCGCTCGAAATTAGCCATTACTTACCATGCTGGCGAAACGATGTCAGCGCATTTTCTACAAAAACTACCTGAAGGTTTTCGTCGTTGCCCTGAATATACTGCGCGATGCTGGCCGATCCATTTAGACCTTAAGCAATGTTTAGAGGATCAAACCAGTTTAGGTGCTCATTTATTAGAAAAGGCTTTTCAATTAAGGAAGCCGGAGTATATGCGATTGCTTTTAGACGCCGGTGCCAACTTATTAGAGTCGTTACCCGATGAGCCTAGCTTAGTGGGGCGAATTTTTGCGGCTAAAGAAGAAAAAGTCTATAAGAAAATAATACTGGACCATGTCAAAAAGGATTTGAGTATTTTTGTTCCCTTTATAGCGCGTTTATTGCCTTCGTATAAAAAAATTGATGACGGACTCAGAGATATAAAGTTACAACTGGATAAGTTTGTGACTATTTTGCTCGAGCAGGATCAGTTGCCCTTTCTATTTAAGCTCTTTATGGGCATTGGGCTGGAAGCAAAAAAGGAGAATTGGGAAAAAGATTTTCGCTTAATAGTGACAGCGGCACAAGTCGGAACCCATAAAGATCCCGTGACGCATAGTAGCTTGAGTAATTTTGAAAAGATGATTGAAATTTTGTACGGTGAAGTAGAGCAGGCTAAAAATCGATGGTTTAGAGGTTATCAATTTAATTGTAAGTTACTAGAGTCGCTTAAACAGCTGTTAGAATCAATAAAAGTATACAAAAATCATTTATTTATAGAATGGGAAAATGGCCAAGCCGGAGGATCTTTAGAACAAGCTAATATCGAATTACAACAGAAACTCAATAAAGCTGAAGAAAAAATAGAAAAAATGGAAATGCGTTATGCGCAAGATTATGCCGATCAAGAAGCAAGGTTTGAAGCGAAGTTCACCGATCAAGAAGCGAGGTTTGAAGCAAAATTAAGTAAATTATTTCCTCACGCTACTCAACAGGAAGCAGGAGCATCAGAAAGTTATTCACACACTTCGAAAAATAGCACCCATTTTTTTACTCGACCTTCGTATTGAAAGAGGAGGAAATGAATAGGAGGACATGTTGAGTCAATGGTTCAATAAAATGGAGCATCATCTTTCTAAAAGACCTTTTAGGCGGTCGCATTGGTGGTCGAGGCGATGGACAGATTATATCAGCATCTATCCTCCCTTGACGCGAGAAGCGCCTTTATGGAAGCGTTCTCCTATTGAACTGGGACAGCTGCGTTTGTTTAATCTGAGACCAGAAGCGTTAAGTCGAAAGATTGAATGTTACTGGAATAAACCGCGTTGGCTGCGTTGGTTTTCCTCTTTTGGAATGCGTAAAAAGATTGACGTGTGGAACTATTACCAACGTTGCTTGGCGTATCAAAGGGCACGCAAAGAAATCTCCTTAATAGAGCAAGGTTTAATACTTACTGGTAATGCACAAGATTTACTAGATGATTTGGCATGCCATCTACAAGCATTGAATGTGAAATTTGAATTCTATTTAGAAAAGCATTGCCGGAATTTAAAATGGGTCGAGCAGTATTTTTTGAAAGAGGTTAGACGTTATCAACAACGGCTTAGAAAGGATTTTCTTTTAAGCTTGGAAAAATGTTTAATATATATAAAAAGCGAAGAAGAGCAAACACTAATCAGGGAAAAAGCAGAAAAAGAATACCAGCACATCGAGGTGTTTATGTATCAATATTATCAATTGTGGCAATCTGGCGCCCTTTCTAAAAGGTATCGCGCGGAGAGAGGCATTGATGTAGCCGATATCGAAAAGGAAGAGAATCTGGAGCGAAGTGTCGTTGTCTGTCCATCGACATCCGCTGCATTCACAACTAATACCGCAACGCCGGGAGTGATGTCTCAAACTGGAATTAGCTCCTTCTCAGTTACAAAAGAGTGGGTGCAATCACGACGAAAACGCTTGGAATGCCTGATAAAAGAAGATGCGCTGCAAGAGGTGAAAGAATTATTGCAAAAAAGTTTGGAGGACATTAAAAATATTATTGATTCGCAATTGGAAGGTTATGAGACTACCGTGATTAGCATAATGGAATGGAATGCCGAGCAGGAGGCGCGGTTACTACAGATTTTAGAGCATTTACAGCGTCGATTAAAACCGCTGTTAAAAGGTGGCTTGCGTTTATTTCATTCAGATCATGTGATGAGCTTAAGTCCTTCTAAAGCGATTTTTCAGCTTATAACACAATATAGTCAAGATTATTTACAGCAACATCGCTTATATTTAGAAAAATTACAAGCCTACCAGCAGCGCCTAAAGCTCAGTTATGAACAGCGCTTACAAACCCAAGCGCAATTACAAACCTTATCTGAATTATCAGCGCGTATCGATAAATTATATCAATCGTGCCAGGAGATGTACGCTAAATTTGCGCAAGATTATACCGATCTAGAAGCGAGGATGGCTCAAAGGATGGCGGAGATGGAAGCTAGATGGATGGAACGTATAGATGATATAGCGCTTAGGCTTGAAATGA
>CAZSWN010000054.1:0-4066 GCA_964611135.1 uncultured Coxiellaceae bacterium
TGAACGGCTAATGGCTGGATATTTTTTATCCCATTTTTCACTAAACAGGAGAAGCGCTTCTTCCGCTTGTTCAATAAAAATAGCACGATAAATAACCTTAAGATCCGCTACAACGGCTTTCATGTCCTTATGCGGTACGTACCGTAACGAATGCCGGATAAGATGCACAATGCATAACTGAATTTTAGTTTTTGGGCATACCGCATTTATCGCCTCTGGAAATCCGCTTAATCCATCAACGCAAGCAATAAAAATATCCTTAACCCCTCGATTATTTAATTCGGTTAATACAGAGAGCCAAAATTTTGCACCCTCGGTTTCGGCTATCCACAAGCCTAGTAATTCCTTTTTCCCCTCAGCATTAATGGCTAAAGCTAAATAAATGGATTTATTGATGACCCGTTTATCTTGATGACATTTAACAACGATACAATCTAAATACAAGATGGGATAGACTGCTTCTAAGGGACGATTCTGCCACACCGTAACCTCATCCATAACGGCTTCAGTGACTTTAGAAATCAAGCTATGCGATACCTCGGCACCATACATTTCTTTGAACGTAGCCGCAATATCGTGTGTAGTCATACCTCTGGCATAAAGCGCCAAAATCTGTTCATCAAATTCTGTGAGGCGCGTTTGGCCTTTGCGAATAAGTTGAGGTTCAAACGTACTATTTCGGTCTCTAGGCGTGTTAATTTCAACTTCGCCAAAATCACCCTTTAATCGCTTCGGTGAATAACCATTGCGGCTATTTCCCGTATTCTTGTCTTCTATCGCGTGCTTTTCGTAGCCAAGATGCTCGTCTAGCTCAGCATCCATAGCACGTTCTACGGTGAGTTTTAATAGCTGCTTGCTGAGAGCAGATATATCTTTTTCACTCTTTATAGATTTAGCCAATTCGTTTATTAATTTTGGGTCTAGGTTTATTTCTTGTTCTTGTTTCATTGCTTATTTCTCAAGTAGCACTAGCGCTTTTGTCCGCTAGCTTAGTTAATAATAAGCACTTACACAATTTTATTTACAGGCTCTATGGCCGGTATTATTAATTTACGGCATGGGTTTTAAGATTTTAGTTTTACAGGCTCGAAATATAACTGAAGATCTTTCCTCTTCTTCTAGTTCTTCTTTTAACACAGACAATCTTTTTATTCCTAATTTGAAAGTTCTATGAGACTGATTAAATTTTTCCACGCGCTGCTTTCTATATAATGCTTGAATCCTGACCGCATGATTATTTAATTTTTTATCAAGTTCATTTATTCCTTTCTCAATATTTTCAAGTTGTTTCCACATTTCAGCCCAAGAGAGCTGTTTAGTTGGAAACCGTTTCTTATTGGCTTTTCTTTTAATTTCAATTTTAAAAATATCGTGTTTACGAGCTTCTAATTTCGTTTGACAATGCGCTATAAAATTTTGATAGTCGCAGGTAAGTTGATGGCAAAGCGTTTTGATCAATTGGTTTGCTTTGGCTACATTGACGTTATATTTGTCTGGATGGAACAGTGGGATGGCAGCACGATAGAGCTTCACAAGTTTATTTTCGAGTAATGAAATAAATTCTAGCGCGTCCTGTGTCAAAATGCGTTCTGACCAGTGCATTTGATAAATTAAGTCTTGAATCGGAGTAATTAAAGGTTCAATGAGATCGGTTAGTGAGGAAAAACTCTCTTGTAACAAATACATAGCCTGCGTGACAGCAGTTGATTCTTGCTGTTGTAAAACAGCTTTAATCTGTTTTTGACGGGTATTTACCCATGAAGAGAAATTAAATGAGCTGATGCCGATGGATTCTATCGGCTGGTTAGTATTACTTAAGGGTTTGTTGCTAGGAGGTGGTCTAGCTAACACTGCTGGAGAGGAAGGGTTGGCCAACACCAGTTGCATGTACTGGGGAGGTGAGGAAAAGAGTATTTTTACATAAGTATTTCGATAGTAGTCGATAAAATATTGATATAATACCTTGATTGTTTTCTCATAAGCTGTTTGTACTGCATTGTTAGTACTTAGGAATTTGAATAGAGGTACCGCATCTAACTCTTTCCATAGATCCCAAGAAAGGTCACTCGATAGTCGACGTTCATAGTCAGCCATTTTTTTCTGAAACAAAGGCAGATTCTTTCTCCAACGCCTAGCGTGTCGATCGATATATCTTTCTAGCTTAAACGTTTTTTTAATTATTCGTGCAGTAAACCTATTAATTATCTCACCTGCATAGGGGCAAGAATGATTCATTGTTTCACTGGTCTGTATTGATGTTTTCCAAGAACGAAAAGTTATACATTGCTGATAATAGGTCCAAACGGCTAATTGTTGTCGAATAGGTGTAAACCAGTATAACAGCCAGCGTTGCCAAGTGGGTTTTTCCCAATAAACCCGCAATTTTGCTTGTAACTCAAT
Source organism: uncultured Coxiellaceae bacterium (assembly GCA_964611135.1). Lineage (GTDB taxonomy): Bacteria > Pseudomonadota > Gammaproteobacteria > Diplorickettsiales > Diplorickettsiaceae > Aquirickettsiella. The sequence goes on from CAZSWN010000054.1 coordinate 2,401, forward strand.
GACGGTTAATCCATATAAACGTGCACAGGCTAAGCTTTCTTCGCTATAAGACCATAAAGGAGAATCCTTTGTTAGGGGCGGAACAAGCAGAATCAAAGACCCCAAACGACGTCTTGACCACCAATGAAGACGTTGTTGCGCTTTTCTTGCCAGTTGTTGCTCTTTAGCCTTCAAAACAGCCTGTAACAAATTGTTTAGTCTCCCCAACCGCTGGGCATGCTTGGAACAGAGAAGATATGCGAACTTCCACACGATCGCTCACTTTTTGAATCGCTTTCAGAAGGTGGTTTTACTGATTCAAATATTCCTACATAGCTAGGGATTGGTTTCTTTTTTTGTAATGGTCTTTGTGCTAAATCGGAGTCACCTCCATAGAAGGTAGAGGATTTTGTGTGAGGTATATTGTTGGAATAACTTGAAGACGCTCCAGTTTCTAGGCTTTCAATATACGCACCTTGTGATGCTATGATTTCATCTTTTTCTTTTAATTTGGCCTCCAAGGCGTTTATTTTTACTTTCATGGCTGTTTTTTCGGGATCTTCTTGTATAGTGAGTTCCATTCTTAAATCATCAGCAACCCGATCCATGTTTCTGACATAATGGTAGTTTCCATCATTTAATTTAGAACTATTGCGCCAACCTTTTTTTACATGATTAGATCGATAAGCGAGAGGTAATATATATTGGCGTAGTTCTCTGATGCGTTCCGAAACTAATGGTTGTTCCGAATTAGTGCCTGCATCCACTGCCTTTACTAAGGTTTTAAAGGCATGGTCCCACTCGTCCTTTCTTTCCTTAAGATGAGCACTGATACCGGTAATGAATTTTAAAAAAGCAGGCCACTCTGAACGTTCATCCATTGTTAATAAATAATTCGTTAAATGGTCTCTAAATTCCCGCAACAGTGTATAGAGGGCTTTATGGGACGATAGTGTTTCAAATTGGGGTATTAAATATTTAAGATGTGTTTTGATATAGCTCTTAGCGGGTTTTAACCAGAATGGAGGCCTGTTATGTTTATTATCAAATTTTGTAAAAATCGCTAATGCACTATTTTCTTCTCCTGCTCTTAAGAGCGTAGCGAAGCCTTCTTCATCCTGTGCTTTTACTTCTTCTAAAATATCTATAATGGTTTGCCCATCTTTCATTTCTATAGCCACATCAATGAGATGATGCGCCACGGTTTTTTGCTGATCGAAGTCAAGCGGCATCAACCAATCAAGACGAAATGCGCGATGATTTCGGTTAATATAAATCGGATGCTTTTTATAAACTTGAGGGACATACTCAGAGATGCCATCAAAGTCCATTCTGTCAGTCGTCATAGGCAGATTATTGCACTGCCTTAAAAAATCAGTGAGCCTTTGTTTTTGTCGTAATACATTCTCTGCAATAGTTAATAGTTTGTGTTGGGTGAGTTGCTCCTCTCTAAATCGCTCATGTCCTTTTTTTGCGGTACGCTGCGCTAATTGTGTATAGAGATCATGTAACTCTTCATTTTCATGATCCGCATTAGGGACGCTTAACTGCAAATAATAGTTATTATCTAACAGTAAATCGAGCGCGTTGTAGGCATTTAAATCTAAGGGGGTATTACCCAAATCAAGTTGTTTAATCAGTGAGTCTGTAATAGATAAGGCTAATTCCTCTATAAAACCCTTGGGTT
>CAZSWN010000055.1:0-3518 GCA_964611135.1 uncultured Coxiellaceae bacterium
AAATATCGATTACTTAGGGTTCTTTATTTCAGTCATTTTCATCAGCGGTTTTGTCCTCGTTTTTATGGAAGCACCCAATTGGGGTTGGACCTCGTTGCCCATTATAGGTTTATTCCTACTTAGTTTTATCAGTCTTATTGCTTTTATTGGCTGGGAGCGCAAAACACAACATCCACTGGTCGAACTAACACTATTTAAAAATTGGACCTTTACTACCTTGTTCACGGTACTACTGATCATTCAGGCCGTTGCCATCGTCTTTGTATTTTTAGCGATTTTTTTACAAAACGTCTTACATTATTCACCGCTAATGGCCGGTTTATTACTGCTACCGGCTATGTTGCCCATTATGTTAGTGGCCCCTGTCGGTGGTCATTTACGGGATAAATACGGGCCAACCCCCCCTATGTTTTGTGGCGCGTTACTGCTTGTATTGAGTCTTATTTGGATCGCTATTTTCAGTCATAACAGAAACTACGCTTGGTTATTTCCAGGTTTATTGGTTTATGGAATAGGCATGCCACTGATATTATCTGGCATCATGGCCACCGTGATGAACATGGTCAGTGCGCAACAACGTGGGATGGCCAGTGCTATTTTTAATTGCGCGCGGCAATTTGGCAACACCATTGGTTTAGCGCTCTTAACCGGATTATTAGCCAGTGTCAATAAATGGCAACTCAACACTTTTTTGCACCAAAGCCCCTTCCCTCTTTCGCAACTCAAAGAAGCACAAATTGATGGTCTATTGGTACAATCGGATCAGGCCATGAAGGCTATTGCGCATTTATCCGTAGCGCACATCGAGCTACTCAAAACAGCGGCACTCAACGCCTATACCAATGCTTTTAGTACCGCCTTGTTAAGCGCCGCCGTTCTCGCTTTCTTTTCGCTATTTTTGATCTTAAAAATACCCCGCAAAGAATAAAAAGAAGGAGCACGCCCATCGAATGGAAAATGCAACAGGTTTTGATAAACAGGACGCATTAAAATCGTATGCCGAGCGCTTAAAAGACAAGCTGGATAACTTAAGTCTTACCCTTGTAGCGCCGACTAAGGTTTCGAGCGTTTACAACCGGCATATAAAACAGCACCTTCAATGCTTACGATCACTTAGGATAGAAAACCCAGCAATACATGATGAGATCATACAAAACAACCCTGAATATAAACAACTGTCTGAGCAATTTATCGATTGGGCTCAACCTAAAAAAAAATCCCAAGTCCGATTAACACCGGAGAAAATTTTTCAAGAACTACAAGGGTATCTCAATAATCCTTCTGATAAAGACTTCTTTACTGAAGAAAAATATACCCTTAAAGGGATAAGAGGACTTCAAGCCTCGACACCCTACTTATTTCAGGATAGAAGACGCAAATTGCCCGCTGCATCAAGCCCTGTACTCGAAGAAGAGAGTGCACAAGAGAGCGCACAAACGAGTCACTTTCCGCATAAAAAATTTCGCCGGGATCTCTTTAAAAAAAATCAAACCCAACACTAACACGCTAAGAGCGCCGCCACTCAGTACCTCGGCTCGTATCTTCGAGTGCAACCCCTAAACTCAGTAATTGATCACGAATTTTATCCGCGGCTTTCCAATCTTTTGCGGCGCGTGCCGTATTGCGCGCTTCAATCAGCGCGGCTATCTTTTGTGTTTCGTCTTGTTTTATACCCACTTGTAAAAATTGTTCGGGATCTTGTTGTAAGACACCTAAAATACCCGCCAAACTTTGCAAACATTGGGCTAATTGGCGTGCTTTTTCTCTGTCACTGTCACGTAATCGATTGATTTCACGCGCCAATTCAAATAACACCGCTAAAGCATCGGGTGTATTAAAATCATCATCCATCGCAGCTTGGAATTTTTTCCGGTAACACTCAGTCAATTCAGAACTCGCTGAGCTCAATGCCTCTGAGCGTGCTTGAGCGACTAAACCACGTAAACTGGTATACAAACGCTGCAGCGCCGCATGCGCTGTTTGTAAATTCGCTTGGCTATAGTGTATTGGACTCCGATGATGACTCGATACTAAAAAATAACGCACCACTTCAGCCGGATATTGGGCCAATACATCACGCAAAGTAAAAAAATTACCTAAAGATTTCGACATTTTTTGACGATTCGTCTGTACAAAACCGACATGGATCCAAGTATTAACAAATGGCTTATCCGTTGCCGCTTCCGATTGAGCAATTTCATTTTGGTGATGTGGAAAGACCAGATCTAATCCGCCGCCGTGAATATCAAAGTGCTGACCTAAGGCCTGCATCGACATCGCCGAACATTCAATATGCCAACCCGGTCGCCCGGCTCCCCAAGGCGATTCCCAGCTCGGCTCATCCGGTTTAGCTTTTTTCCAAAGCACAAAATCTAAGGGATCTTTCTTACTCAGATCAACAGCGACACGGGAACCGCTGCGTAGTTTTTCCAGATTTTGATGGGCTAACTCACCATAAGATTTAAATTTCTCTACGGCATAACAAATATCGCCGTTATCGGCTTTATAAGCATAGCCTTTATCGAGCAAGGTTTGGATCAGATCTAACATGTGAGCGATCGCGTCGGTCGCTCTAGGCTCTTTGGTCGGTGGCAGAATATTTAACTGGGCAAAATCCTCATGCATGGCATCTATCATGCGCTGGGTTAGCTCGCTCATGGTTTCATTATTTTCTTGGGCACGCTTAATGATCTTATCGTCTATATCGGTAATGTTACGCACATAATGCACCTCGTAACCCTGACTTTTTAAGTAGCGCACGATAACATCAAAAGCGACTAACACCCGCGCATGTCCGATATGACAAAGATCATACACCGTCATACCGCAAACATATAGACTGACTTTTTTTCCCTGCAAAGGTTTAAAGATCGCTTTTCTTTGGCTCAAAGTGTTATAAATTTTTAACATCGCGTATTCTCTGGCGTATTTTTTCGTGACCGATTAGTTTAAATAATTTGGCCATTTCAGGACCATCGTGGCGCCCCGTCAGCGCCAGTCGTAAAGGCGCAAATAAACGCTTACCTTTTAGATTTAATGTGGCTTGTAACTGTTGTAGTAGCGTTTTAAAATCCTTATTTTCATTATCTAACAAACTCAATAATGTATCCCAGTAAATGGGTTCCAGGTTTTGCAAAAAATGTTTTACTTCAGGCGTGAAAATTAATGCGTTTTCGGTAAATAAGATATCCGCCCACACTATCGCTTCTTCTGGAAAACAAATCGTTGAGCGCATTAATTCAACAAATTCTAATTTAAGCGCGGTTTCAACGCGATCTTTAATCTTTTCATCCAACCAAGGCATTAATTTATCGGCCGGTAGATGCAATAAAGCCTGTTTTTGCCAATAAAGCAGCTGCGTATTGTCATAGCGTGCCGGCGATTTGCCCAGTCGATGCAAAGAAAACTGTACCGATAAGGCGTCGATATCCAGAAAATCTGGATTCGTATACGAGTGTCCTAGCCGGGCTAAATAATTTTGTATCGCTTCGGCAAAATAGCCTGCTTCGCGTAAACTT
>CAZSWN010000056.1:0-246 GCA_964611135.1 uncultured Coxiellaceae bacterium
CTTTTGCTTTTGCCTTTGCTTTTTCTTTTGCTCAAAATGTTATCTAAATTGCTAGGCGACAAACGCGGCTTATTATTTTTCATTTTATAGGATTAAGATGCCTAAGAAAGCTTTAATTACCGGAGTTACCGGCCAAGACGGTGCCTACCTTGCTCAATTTTTACTAAAAAAAGATTATGAGGTGTATGGATTAGTCGCGCGAAGGACCAGCGATAGTTTATGGCGTTTACGTGAATTAAATATTGA
>CAZSWN010000056.1:256-2752 GCA_964611135.1 uncultured Coxiellaceae bacterium
TACAATTCATTAACGGCGACATGATAGATTCGGCCTCTTTAGTGCGCGCGATGGAAGAATCAGAAGCGGATGAGGTCTATAATCTTGCCGCGCAAAGTTTTGTTGGGACTTCCTGGGAACAACCTAGTTTAACGGGCCAAGTTACAGCGCTGGGTGTAACCAATCTCTTAGAAGCGATACGCCTAACTCACCCCAAAGCTAGATTTTATCAAGCGTCTAGTAGTGAAATATTTGGCTTAATTCAAGCAGAACGACAAAATGAAAACACGCCTTTTTATCCGCGTAGCCCTTATGCCGTAGCGAAGGTTTATGGTCATTGGATTACGGTTAATTATCGCGAAAGCTTTGGCATCCACGCCTCAAATGGAATATTATTTAACCATGAATCACCGCTAAGAGGGATGGAATTCGTTAGCCGTAAAGTGAGTCATGCGGTGGCTAACATCAAATTAGGGCTCGCTGAAAAATTACATTTGGGCAATATCGATGCTAAACGAGACTGGGGGTTTGCGGGTGATTATGTGGAAGCAATGTGGTTAATGTTACAACAAGAGCGCGCCGATGATTACGTTATCGCAACAGGGTATAGCACGACGGTAAGAGATCTATGTCAGTTAGCATTTAGCCACGTCGATTTAGACTATAAAGATCATCTGGTCATTGACCCTAAATTATTTAGACCGGCTGAAGTGGATGTTTTATTAGGGGACCCACAAAAAGCCAATCAGCAATTAAATTGGCAAGCCAAAACACAGTTAGCCGCCTTAATAACCATGATGGTAGATAAAGATATGACACGTTTAGGCGTTAAACAAAATATACTCGCTTAAAATCAATAATTGATCGACAAGGAAAGTTTAAAATGACGGTCGTTTCTTATGCGCAAAATCTGGAAGATATTATGTTGTGGCGTGCACTTCAGCACGTCGAAAACGGGTTTTATATTGACGTAGGCGCCTGCTCTCCTAATGTGGATTCAGTAACAAAGCTTTTTTATGAAAGAGGCTGGAATGGTGTCAATATAGAACCTGAACCTAGCTATTATACTGAATTTATACAACAGCGACCTCGAGATATTAGTCTTCGTTTCGTCCTCAGTAATAAACCTAGCCATTTAGAAATATATTTTGTAAAAGATAGGCGTCCATCCGCATTAGGGAACAGTACAGGATTATCAACTTTAAATATAAATCTCGCCGAAGAACTTGCCGCGCAGGGTTTTTTAATAGAGATTGAAAAAGTCGAAGCCATAACCCTAGCAAACGTTTATGAAAGATATATCCCCGCCTCTCAAGAAGTCCATTTCCTCAAGATAGATGTCGAAGGCGCAGAAAAAGAAGTCCTTGAAGGCAATGAATGGCAACGTTATCAACCCTGGATTATACTAGCCGAGTCAATTTCACCGAACAATCGTAAAGAAAATTATCAAAATTGGGAGCATCTATTAATATCAGCGGGCTATTGTTTTGTTTATAGCGATCAACTGCATCGTTTTTACGTCAGTCCAAAACACCCAGAGCTTCGAGCCGCTTTTAGATACCCCCCTAATCTTTTTGATGAATTTATAATCCATAATCACCTGGCCAATGTGTTAGCAAAAAATCAAGAAATTTATGATCAATTTATAGAAGTTAACGCAACGGTAAATGCGCTTTTAACCAGTAGATCATGGAAAATTACGTCGCCATTACGCACTTTAAGTAGCGTACTTCGATCTTTTTTTTATCGACTAAAAAAGGCTTTATTACCTTTTATTGATAATAAACTTGGAGGTAATAAATGCAAGAATTAATTACTCAAAAAAATAAGCGTATACTTTGGCTAGGCATGCACAAAGTACTAGTCGAAACTGAACTCAAACGACTCAGAACTTTGGGTTATGAAGTCTTCAATCCCCCTTATCTAAGTCCTATCGTCGATCAATCGGCTATGAACGACTGGAAAGCACCATCTGACTCTACACTACCTCAAGAAATTATCGCTATACTCGCTAAAACTAACTTTTTTTATGATGCCATTTCGCCTGTAATTGGAGAAATTCTTAACCACTATTTTGGAACTGTCATCGTCACTATCAATCCAAAGTGGTTAAAAAACACGCTTAAAGTTTATCATGACAAACTCATTTACAGAGTCTATGGGCAACCTTATTCTCTATCCCGGGATTTCACGAAGCATTATGTCCTCGATCTAATAACTGAACGTGAGGACTTTTGGTTTTGTCCACACCATGAAAACACCCTACTTATCGAATCTCAATGGCTAAAACGCTTAAATATACGAATTATCCCTTACTGTGTAACTGACGATATTATTGCATCGCAAGATAGCTGGCATAGACCAGCAAACCATAATACTATGGGCCTAATATGCCCCCGCATCCTAGATAACACTTATTATCAACTCCACTATAATAGGCTGAAGCGTTATCTCGTTGACGAACCAATTACACTAGTTCCTGGTCAAGTGATACCTGTTGCTGACCCCCTCTTCCTT
>CAZSWN010000057.1:0-2356 GCA_964611135.1 uncultured Coxiellaceae bacterium
TCTTATAGCGCCAATCCTGTTATTGGGATTAGTGGCACTGAGTTTTGTTTATCCTTTGACGGTGGGGAAAAAAAATATCTTATATAGCGATTTTGGAAAATTTTATCACTCCGGACAACTATTTATTCAAGGAAAAAATATTTATTCTCCCATTTATTGCGTAAAAAACAAAATCAATATCCATGCGAAGCCTTCGCATTTTTATAAATCGAGGCCTGCAAAAATCATTCAATTAGGGGGCAATCTAAACCCACCTTTTTTTACCCTGATTAGCTTTCCATTCGCCTATTTAAGCTACCCACATGCACTTTTTTTATGGACTTTTCTCTCAATACTAGCCGGGAGCCTGGGTATTTTATTATTGCGACAAAAACTAGATCCCGACTCTTTCTCCATATTCGGCGGCTTATTACTTTTAATCGGATTTTTCAGCTATTTTCCCAGCTTTGCCAACTTACAGTTTGGTCAGGTTACTTTATTGTTATTACCCTTATTGGTATTAGGATGGCGTGCAGCTCATGAGACCAAAACAATAAAGTCTGCTGTTTTCTTAGCGTTAGCCGCCAGTTTAAAGCCTTTTATCGGTCTATTTTTATTTTATTTCTTAATTCGCAAACAATGGCGTGGCTTAGGCGTGTTTATCGCCATCACGCTGAGCTGTGCATTCATCGCGGCGGCATTTTTTGGCCTATCGCGTTACTTATCGTATTATCATACTTGTCAGCAAATAAGCTGGGCGGCTTCTAGTTGGAATGTTTCGCTATATGGGTTTTTGTTACGATTAATAGGTGGCAATGAGTCTAATGTGGCATTGATTCCCTTGCCTGGCCTAATCACATTTCTTTATCCCTTCTTAGCATTACTGCTCATGCTGGCGATGATCCGATTTTTAGTGCCGCAAACTCATATGGATTTTCGTCAAAAAACCGATCTGGATTTTTCCCTCATTATAGTGGGCATGTTATTATTATCACCCTTAGGATGGATCTATTATTTTCCTTTTTTAAGTATTCCCGGGTTAATTTTGTGGCAATTTTCTAAAAAGGGTATTTATCCTATCGCATTACCTTTGTTACTAGCGATGCTTATTTTATTGAGCAATATCCCTATCGACTTAGTTTCTAGCGAAAAAATCAATGCGACTAATGGGCCTAGCGTGTTTCTAGGTACGACTCTTTATTTTATAGTCTTACTCGGCTTAATGGGTTTGCTATTTTGGGTTCGTCATTGTTTAAGTCGCCAATTTCCACGCCGTTTTGAAAAAATACCTCCTTCCCTGTTATTATTAATCGGTTTTGTTATTTTTCTACCTTCCTTACGAGGGATTGCTAAAGCCAGCCATAACTGGATACTTCATGCCGCTTACTACAGTAAAGAATATTCACTCGCCTCTCACCAGGATTAATTTATGTTGCCCTACCCTTCAATAAATCCTATTGCGCTCAGCCTAGGTCCACTCAAAGTTCATTGGTATGGACTCATGTATGCGGTTGGATTTATAGGTGCTTGGTTGTTAGCGAATTATCGCGCTAAAAAGCCTCATAGTACTTGGACAGTGGATCAAGTCAGCGATCTATTGTTCTATACCGCACTGGGGGTTATTTTAGGCGGTCGTATGGGCTATATGCTCTTTTATGATTTAGCTAACTTCTTAGCGCAACCTTGGACCATTTTCCAAATTTGGCATGGGGGCATGTCATTTCATGGAGGTCTTCTAGGCGTATTGTTAGCCTTGTATTTATATAGTCGAAAAACGGGCATCGCCTTTTTTGCTATCACTGATTTTGTCGCACCCTTAGTTCCAATTGGATTAGCAACCGGTCGAATCGGTAACTTTATCAACGGGGAATTATGGGGAAAAATAAGCCCTGTCCCTTGGGCGATGGTATTTCCTCATGCAGGCGGTCTCCCGAGACATCCGTCACAACTTTATGAATTCTTTTTTGAGGGTGTGGTATTGTTTGTAATACTCTGGGTTTATTCTAGCCAACCAAGACCTCGTATGGCGGTTTCTGCTTGGTTTGCTATTTTATACGGTACTTTTCGTTTTGTACTCGAATTCTTTCGCCAACCCGATACACAACTGGGGTACCTCGCTTGGAATTGGTTAACCATGGGGCAATTACTATCTATCCCCATGGTAATTGTAGGCGTGGTATTGTTATATGAAGCGCAGAAGGCCAGCAAAAAATAAAAAATACCTCTTATTGCCTCCTCGTATAAGCTATCATTCATTTCATGCGCCTTGTTCAAACCTCAAAAATTTTTTGTTTTGAAAGCAAAATTTTACTGATTTTAGCCCTACCACTTATTACCAGTGGGATTATCGAAACCTCTATTGTTTTTTTCTCTAATG
>CAZSWN010000058.1:0-2236 GCA_964611135.1 uncultured Coxiellaceae bacterium
AAAATAAAAAAAATACATTAAACTTTTCTTAAGTTTAGTTTAAAAAATTTACTACCCACAATTAAAACAAAAGGTAAGCTTATAAATGAGTGCATTTGATGACGCTTTAAAACGATTTAAAAGACACGGTTGTTTCATTTATCAAGACGCCTGCTTGAATGTCGAACGCCTTGAAAGACTTAAAGCCAGTTTAGTCGAGATCGTCGACCTCGCTCGAAGCAACCCATATCAATTTCATTTTTATTTAAATAATGTCAGACTGGATCCTCAAACGAACCAAGTCGCCCCATTGCTGAGAAGGCAATCTACGCGTACCAGTCGTTCTAACAGTTCCAGTAGTTCTGAGGGTGCCAGTGGTTTTTCTAATGGCGCTATTAGTCGTAAGGACGTAGTTTGGGCTGAACGGCTTGAGCAATTTGAACAGCCTGTTCAAGCACAAGTAGAATCTGAACTCACACGGTCTCGAGATAAGTTTGAAAAGGAATTGCTGAGTGTATTGAAATCAAGGCTTGCTTGGAGTTCCATTAAAATTGAAGGCGTTTATTTCAAAGAAGGCTCGGAGGGAAGGCATTATTTGAGTGCTGGGTTTCATCGACCTTTACTAAGCCATTTAACGCGGCATGATTCATTAACAGCGCTTAGTTTAGATCCTTTTTTCTTAAGTGAAGGCGGTGCATTACTCGGTAATTTTTTAGCGGGTAATATGAATTTGCAAGATTTATCGCTGGGTCTAACGGGCGGTAAACCTGCTGTTTGGGAAGAACTGGGACTAAAACTCGCGAAACATCCTGGATTAACACAAGCGAATTTTGAAAATACCGTGCTGAACAATGAGAATTGTTACGGTTTGCTCACACTAGCAAGCAATTACTATAAAACGGGTATTGTTTTTCCTGAAATGCGCTTGCAGGATGAAATATATTTGGATATGGAGTTGCGTGAAAAATATCAGGCGTTAATAGAGCGTTTAAAGGATACGCCTGAACGACGGTTTATTGGTGAGCGCTTATCGGAAGCCGGTCTCTTGGATCTGGTGACGAACGCCCTCAATGGACTTCATTCATCGCAAGAGATTACGCCTAGTGCTTCCTTGCACGACTCTGTGGGACCTAGAGTGAAACTGGCTGAAGAGACGGCTAGAATGGTGGGTCGATTGATCGATCGAACGTTGAATGAAGCCCAAGCGGCGGATAGAAGCTTAGAAAGAAATCCGCGTACAGATTCCGAAATAAAACAAAAAGCACGAAATCTCCTTGCGTATTTAATCCGCACTGAAAATTCACCGGCGATCTTTAGTTCGGAAGTATACCGGATGTTACCGAAGATCTATCGAGATAACTGGGAATATCTCGAGAATAACCTGTCTTTATTAAAATTGAACTTAGAAAATCGGCATCCGGATAAAAAGCAAAGTATCGCTTATTTTTTATTGAATAAGGTGTATGAAAGTAATGATGCAAAAGCTTTTCAGCTACTAATGAATCCAGCGGTTGATGTATATGGGCTAACAACGGGTGTGCAAGAGGGTTTTTTCCTCAAGGTATCCCGAGATAATAATCAGGATAAGTTGCCATTGCGAGAAATACTGCTGGAGTATGTTATTCAAGATAACGAGGCAATGAAAAAAGTAAAAGAAGGCTTAAAAGCGCATTATCCTACATTAATTGGGTGTTACGAAGCATTGAACCAGCACTTGGAACGCTATGCGAAAATTTTACACAGAAGGATCGATGTTACTGACAGTATTAGCCAGTGTATAGCGAAGCTCAAATCAATTATGGTGTTAGTCTGGAAAGAGGATACGGCAGCGAAAAGGCCGGAAGAATTTGCGGCAATTCGAGGTCATTTCCAGAAAAGTATATTGAGTATTTTGGTGACTAAGGAAGAGATAAGGCCAAGCAGTGACAAATTTGAAGCGGCAAGAGCGGGTCTTTTAGCAATGATAGAAGTTTCCGAGAAGGCAAAAAAAGGCCGTTTTATGACGTCTAATTTACATCCCAAGGTATTGGAGATAGCAAAAGCTACCATCGAAGAATTATGGAAAATACAAAATCAACTCAATAATCAATATAAAGGGGAGGCGGATGAATATAAAGCGAAATATAAAACGGCCACTGACGAGCAAACGGAGTTGAAAGAAAAACTGAGTCAAACTGAATTAAGATGCGAAGAAAAAGTATCGAAAATAACAAGGGAAATGCAAGCGCAACAAGCCCGTATACAAGCGGAGCAAGCC
>CAZSWN010000059.1:0-1983 GCA_964611135.1 uncultured Coxiellaceae bacterium
CCAATAATTAATTTTGTATCTATTCACTATAAAAAATATAAATTATACTTTTAAAAAATAATAACAAAGGAATAAAAAGTGTAAAGACAATCAATAATAAACGGAGTTAATAATGCCGACCTTTAGTGAAGCATTGGATAGATTTAAAGAAGATGGTTTTTTTGGATTAGATAGCCAATTATATGCAGAGGAGATCGAGAAACTTACACTTTGCGCGCGGTTTCTTAGAGAAGACAGACCGGAGCCCCCGCCTTATCGATTCTATTTAAGTCACGCTAACCTTATTTCAGGTTATTTGCCGAGACCTAAACAGGTTGTAAGCGGTGCTGTGGTAGAACATCATGCGCAACGTGATTGGAATCCTGAAATCCCTGATCTAGTGCTTCTGCAAATGGCTAGGCCGACCAATGAGCTCAATATGGGTCTGAGATTTAATGAGCAAAATAGCAGGTTACCTTCTCATCTAGGGGCTAGCTTTGCCTTGCTCGACTTATTAGGTCAAGCCGATACCTGGAGTTCAATTAAAATCGAAGAGGTATTCTTTTCTTGTGTCCAAAAGGATACGGATGATTCAAGCGCAGAGATTATTGATAGTTTAAACAGCGATCTTCAGGATATTACAAACGAACGTTTTCATAATGATTTATTAAATAACTTGGCCGAACGGGGCGGAACATCGTTAAAAGAACTCAGTTTAAAGCCGTTTAGTTTATCCAAAAATTTAACGGGGTTAGTTAATTTTTTAACTCAAAGCACATCCTTAGAAATTTTACATCTGGAGCTAAGTGACGCCGCCAGTCCCACTAGGGATGAATGGCTAGCGCTTGCCCGGGCTTTGGCAATGTGCCCCGCGCTTAAGTCTTTAAACTTGGGAAATACAATTTTTACCGAAAATGCTTATTTGGCTTTATCAACATTACTGGATGAAAATTACCGAATAGAAGAGATTGAGATAGCTGAACCTAATTGGAATTCGCCATTGAGGGATGCGTATGAACGGCTCAATCAGCGCGTATCGAAACCTAGTCAGGTTCGATTTAAAGAAGAACGATTATCGCAAGAGGCGTTACTCGAGTTAGCGGTCCGGGCTTTAGTCGAGAGAGGGGAAATTCAATTCGAACAACTAGGTCATAGGATAGATGACGGACAAGAGAATCAAGAAACACTATTGATGAAACGAGTTGGTTTTTTATTAAGCGAGCAAGGAACACTTGCCATTACCGACACTGAAAAAGTAACGTGGTTGGAAGGAGCTTATGTATTACCGGCCGTTTATCCAAATCATAAAGAGTACATGAAGGAATTTTCTTCTTTGCTTCAACTTGATTTAGGCGAGTTAGTTCTCGATGGCACTAATACAGTAGGTTATCTTTTATTAGAGAAAGCCTTTGAAGTCAAGGATACGCAAATAATGCAATGTTTGCTGGAATCCAAAGCGGATTTGTTCGAGTCTCCTTCAGAAGGGATAGAGAAACCGTTCTTAGTACGCTTGTTTGAATCGGAGGGTCCTTGGCAAGCATTGGTGATTCAGCATCTCAAAAAAGATTTAAATGACTTGGTTCCGGCCGTAAAAACGTTAAGTCCCTACGCAGACTTAGAACCTATTTGTAATGAGTTGAAAGAACATTTAAATACTTATTTTAGTATTTTAGAAAATAGGAAAAAACAGCCAAAACTTTTGCGCTTACTCAATGGGGTGATGTCTAATTTTCAGGATAGGCAGGAAGAATGTGCACAAAGTTTCCACAATTTAGTGTGGTATATCAAAGTGGCTACGGATGAAGCGGCAGGAAAAAAAGTAACCTATGACTCCTTGTTTGAGGCGCAAGAAATTTTAGAGCAAATATTAGAGGATTCAAGGCAAGCTAATCGGGGGCTTTTAGGTCGATCCAAATTGCATGATGACTTGTTACGTTTAGGGAAAGAACTTAATAAGCAATTAAAGCTTCATCAAAGGGAGCTTTACTACCGTGAGAAAAATAA
>CAZSWN010000060.1:0-1860 GCA_964611135.1 uncultured Coxiellaceae bacterium
CTATTCACTATAAAAAATATAAATTATACTTTTAAAAAATAATAACAATGGAATAAAAAGTGTAAAAACAATCAACAATAAAAGGACTTAATAATGCCTATATTTATCGAAGCGTTTGATTGCTTTAAACTAAGTGGCCGCTTTCATTTAAACGATACTTTTATAAACTTAAGACAACTCGAAGACCTTGTAAATTATATCAGAGATGATTTTTTAAGAATTTCTCAATTACCTTCTCGTCAATTTCATTTAAACCAAGTTGAATTAAGCCCCTATTATGTAACGGAAATATGTGAACCTGGCGGGCCACCGGGAAATCTTTATAACGTACGAATTGCGACGGCCGAAAGCCTTTTACTGATAATATTGGGCTTTTCTAAACTGTGGGATAGCCTCCAATTAAAGGGGGTTCACTCTCGTTTAAACGAAGAAAAGATACCTTTAAACCCCCATTTTTTTGAATCATTTACCAAATTCGAAGGGAGTTCAGATGTTTTAAAAAATTTAAGGATACAATCAAGTGTTTTAAAAAAATTAACGATACAAACGGTCGTATTAACCCAAAAATCCTTAATGAAGATATTAAACCTATTTCCTGCACTAGAATTTTTAGGTTTAGAAATAGATTGGTCAGTTAATGATTATGATTGGAAAAAGCTAAACCGTACATTTATCGAACATTCGTATTTAAAATACTTAGATTTTGGAACGATACCACTTAATCCAGAAGCCTACTTGGCTTTATCAGAATTATTGGATAAAAATTACCGCATAGAGAGAATTAACCTACCAGAGCCTGTGGATAATTTGGAATTAATGGAAATTTATAATCAGATCAATCAGCGCTTATCGGAATCTTGCTGGCTTCGATTTAAAAAAGAACAATTATCGCAACAAAAGCTATTGCGTGTAGCACTCAGCGCCCTAACCGAGGTCAAGGCACTTAGAACAAAACAACAAAAAGGCAGCTTGGATTCCTGGGATGAAAAGGATATAAACAGCTTAAATAAGTGTTTTGATTTTTTATTAAACAGTCAAAGTAAATTGGCGCTGCTGAACCATGAAAAAGAAGACTGGCTAAAAAAAGATGCCTATGCATTACCAACTATCTATCGAGATTATAGCGCTTATGTAAAAGAATATTCTGCGTTAATTCAATTGCATTTGGAGACGTTTCTTCCAATGCAAGAAAAAACAGTGGGTTATCTTTTACTTGAAGTGGCACTGGAAACAAAAAATGCAGAAGCCATAGAGTCTTTGCTTAAAGCCAACGTGAACTTATTTGAGATACCCCCTAATACAGAGCCTTTTCTAAAGAGAGCGCTACAAGGGAGGAAGCGCTGTGCTATAAAAAAATTGTTGCTTAGCCATATTAGACAAAGCTCGAATTTGATGGAGTTAGTCGTAGGGCACTTCAGTGAACATTCCGCACTGCATGAGGTTTTGAAGGAACTGATAGACCACCTCAGTCAATATGGAGATATATTAATTCATAAAAATGATTTACCAGGCTTATATTTTTTTAGCAAAGATATCGTGAATCTATGCCGAAAAATGTTGGGTCTCAAGCCACCTTCAGAGAAACGAGGTGAAGAATACGCGGGATTTCAGCTGGATCTCTATGAAAGTATGCAAGTAGCTACGGTGAATGGACAAGAAAGACCCAACCCTGATTCCTTGTCGCATATGCAGAAAATTGTGCGTGAAATGATAGAGAGATCCTCAAGCGCGTTACGCGGTTTTACTAATGGATCCGAACTGCATGTCCCAATGCAGATTATATTAAAGAAACTGGATATAGAATTAGGAAAGATCACGGGGATAACGGATGATCCCATAGAACAGGCCAAGATCATAGCA
>CAZSWN010000061.1:0-1622 GCA_964611135.1 uncultured Coxiellaceae bacterium
CCCCCGACATCCTGCTCCCAAAGCAGGCGCGCTACCAGACTGCGCTATACCCCGTATTTATTCCACTCAAACTTGATCGAAGCACTTAGCATAAGTTCGATGACTTGCAAGAACTTGCACCAATCGCGGATAGGGATAATACCTGCGCAATCGATTAATATCAACTGCTCTATTTACAACTCGAAGGTCTTTTGAGGGATATATTTTTTAAGCATTTTTTCTCAAATTCTATCCATAATAACCTTTTTTCATTTTAAATGGCTAGACTTCGGTGCCTTATGATAAAAAAGACTTAAAAAATCAGCTTCCCTCTTATGATATACTGGGGGGGAATTTTTTAAGAAGAGGCTTCGGTAATAGACCTCATCAATAGAGGGTTTTATGCCCGTGTTTACTCAGTTTTCTTTATTGAAAAATCGACGATTTTTGCCTTTATTGTTAGTTCAATTCTTAGGGGCATTTAACGATAATTTCTTTAAAAATGCCTTAATTATTTTAATTACCTACCAACTTGTTACACAATCGCTCCTATTGCAGCAACTTTCAGTAACCATAGCCGCTGGATTGTTCATTTTACCTTTTTTTCTGTTTTCAGCGCTCTCTGGACAATTGGCAGATAAACTAAGTAGAAAACACTTAACGATTATTATTAAAGCGTTCGAGTGTTTTTTTATGTTATTAGCGGCATTAGGATTTTATTTTCACGCAGTAAGTGTATTGATGTTGGTTTTGTTTTTGATGGGGACCCATTCAAGTTTTTTTGGGCCTATTAAATACGCTATTTTGCCAGATTTATTAGGAAAAAAAGAATTAATTGCTGGGAACGCTTTGATTGAAGCGAGCACCTTTATAGCTATTTTGTTAGGGACTCTATTAGGGGGCTTACTCGTTGCTAATCATGCCGATATAAGCTTAATTTCAAGCATTATGCTTTCTATAGCGGGTTTAGGTTTGTTCGCAAGTTTTTACGTTCCCGCAACAGCTAGAGCAAATCCTGATTTAAAACTGAATCTACATTTTATTCAAGCATCGTTTAAAATTATTCAGCAAGTTAAAGCTGAAAAAAAGGTTTTTTTAGCTATTTTAGTTATTTCTTGGTTTTGGCTAATCGGCGCTACTTTCTTAACCCAATTCCCCAGCTTTGCTAAAAATATTTTACATACAGACGCAAATACAATCACCATTTTTTTAGTGATTTTCACAATAGGGGTTGCCTGTGGTTCGCTTATTTGTAATCGATTATTAAAACATCAGATAAGTATGCGATGGATTCCCATTAGTCTTTGGCTAATGAGTATTTTTATGATCGATCTCTATTTTGCTTCACGATATCCGATTGATACCACAAAGAAGCTTATTAGTTTTAGTACATTTTTTTATTCCATTACACATTGGCGAATTTGTTTAGATTTGCTCGGTTTGTCAATCAGCGGGGGTATTTATATTGTACCTCTTTATACCTTAATACAGACCGATACAGCAACTGAGCATCGAGCAAGAACTATCGCGGCGAATAATATTATCAATGCTTTATTTATTGTTATCGCTAGTCTCGTTATAGTTTTTTTACTAAAAATTGATTTAAGCGTTATCCAGATTTTTTTGTTATTAGGGGTAATTAA